>NZ_JBEXKX010000004.1:153810-304766 GCF_040609695.1 Amycolatopsis sp. NPDC004625 | reverse complement strand
CTCGAGGATCTCCTCGTCGTCGACCATGTCGGCCTTGTTCAGCGCGACCACGATGTAGGGCACGCCGACCTCTTACCACTCACGACCAGCCGCGGCAGAAACCTCGGCGGTCAGGCCTCCGCGGTCAGGCGCTGGGCCACCGGCAGCAGGTCCTGCGCCAGGACCGGCCGCAGGAACACCGCCGCCACCCGGTGCTGCTTGTCCAGCACGATCGTCGACGGGATGATGTTGCGCGGGTAGCCGCTCAGCTTCAGCAGCACCCGCCCGTCCGGGTCGTAGATCGACGGGTACGTCAGCTTGCGGTCCCGCACGAAGTCCTGGGCCACCTCGCGGGCCGGGTCGCGGACGTCGATGCCCACCACCTGGACGCCCTGCTTGGCCACCGTCTCCATCTCCGGGGCCTCCGTGCGGCACGGGCCGCACCACTGGCCCCACAGGTTCAGCACCACGACCTTGCCCGGGAAGTCCGCCAGCGAGAGCTGCTTGCCCTCGTTCATCAGGTCTTCGCCGGCCAGGACCGGGGCCGTCTGGCGGTCGGGCGCTTCGTACGTGATGTCGATCTTGCCGCCCGGCGACACGAAGTTGAAGCTGCTTCCCTGCACGACCGCGTCCTTGCCCGCGCTGCAGCCGGCCAGCGCGAGCGAAGCGAGCAAAACGAACAGGACCAGCCGTTTCATGCCCCGGTCACCTTCGGGTCCGTCGTCCCCGCCGGCTCGCTGTAGACGATCTCGCGCAGCTCGTCGCCGTCGAAGACCAGGGACGTCAACGACGCCAGCGAGCACTGGCGACGCCGGGGGTCGTGCCACAGGCGTTTGCCCTCCAGGAACCGCCGCAACGTCCAGATCGGCAGCTGGTGGGACACGCACAGAGCCTCATGGCCCTCCGCGGCGGAGCGCGCCCGGTGGACCGCGCCGAGCATCCGGTGGGCGATCTCGAGGTACGGCTCGCCCCACGACGGCTTGAACGGGTTGACCAGCTTGGGCCAGTGCCGGGGCTCCCGCAGCGCGCCGTCGCCGACCGCCACGTGCAGGCCCTCGAACTGGTTGCCCGCCTCGATCAGGTCGGCGTCGGTCGCGATGTCGAGCCGGTGGGCGGCGGCGATCGGGGCCGCCGTCTCCTGGGCCCGCTGCAGCGGGGACGCCACGACGTGCACCAGGTCGTGCCCCGCGACGGCCTCGGCGACCGTCAGCGCCTGCCGCTGCCCGCGCTCCGAGAGCCGGTAGCCGGGCAGGCGGCCGTACAGGATCTTCTCGGGGTTGTGCACTTCGCCGTGACGCAGCATGTGGACGACGGTGGTCACTGGACGGCCCCAGCCGCCGCGCGCGCCGCCGCCGGCAGAGCCGCTTCGATCACGGAGAACGCTTCGTCGTCCATCGCCGCGTTGACGAACCAAGCCTCGTACGCGCTCGGAGGCGCGTACACGCCTCCGTCGAGCAACGCGTGGAAGAACGGCGGGAAGCGCCACGTCTCCGACGCCTGCGCGCCCGCGTAGTCGCGTACAGGAGCTTCGCCGAAGAAGACGCTCACCAAGTTGCCCGCGTACTGGACGTTGTGCGCAACGCCCGCTTCGCTCAGCGCGGCGTGGAAGAGGTTGCCGAGGCGCTTCGCGTTGGCGTCGAGCGCCGCGTACACGGCGTGGTCAGCCGCGCGCAGCGTCGCGAGGCCCGTGGCCACCGCCACCGGGTTCCCGGAGAGCGTCCCGGCCTGGTAGACCGGCCCGCCCGGGGCGAGCTTGGCCATCACGTCGGCGCGGCCGCCGAAGGCCGCCGCCGGCAGGCCGCCGGACATCACCTTGCCGAACGTGTAGAGGTCGCCGGCCACGCCTTCGAGGCCGAACCAGCCCGCGTGCGAGACGCGGAACCCGGTCATCACCTCGTCCATGATCAGCAGTGCGCCGTGCTCGTGGGCGAGCTCGCGCAGGCCCGCGTTGAAGCCGTCGGAAGGCGCGACCGCGCCCATGTTCCCGGCCGCGGCCTCGGTGATCACCGCGGCGATCTCCCCCGGGTTGTCCACAAAGGACTTCCGGACCGCGTCGAGGTCGTTGTAGGGCAGCACCAGCGTGTCCGCGGCCTGGGCGCCGGTGACGCCCGGCGACGTCGGCAGCCCGAGCGTCGCGACGCCGGAGCCGGCCTGGGCGAGCAGCGCGTCGACGTGACCGTGGTAACAGCCGGCGAACTTCACGATCTTCGTCCGGCCGGTGAACCCCCTGGCCAGCCGGATCGCGCTCATCGTGGCCTCGGTGCCCGAGTTGACCAGCCGGACCCGCTCGACCGGCTCGACCCGGCCGATGATCTCCTCGGCCAGCTCGACCTCGCCGATCGTCGGCGTGCCGAAGGAGAGCCCGGACGTCGCCGCCGCGCGCGCCGCCTCGACGACCGCCGGGTGCGCGTGCCCCAGGATCATCGGGCCCCAGGAGGACACCAGGTCGACGTAGCGGTTGCCGTCGGCGTCCCACAGGTGCGGGCCCTCGCCGCGGACCATGAACCGCGGGGTGCCACCGACGGAGTTGAACGCCCGGACCGGCGAGTTCACCCCGCCCGGGATGGCCGCCTTCGCGCGGTCGAACCATGCCTTGGACTGCTCGGTTCCAGTGCTCACGGGTCCAGTGAACCAAACCCGCCTACTATGACGGGCAGCCGCCCGGGAGGAAAACAGCCGGTGACCGAACGCGTCCCCCACCGCAACCCGTGGCTCGTGCTGGCCGGCTTCGCCGGTGTCGTCGGCGTGGTGGCCGTGGTCGGCGCGCTGGCCGCGACCTCGGCCAAGGACGTCTACGCCCGGCTCGAGCTGCCGTCGTGGGCGCCGCCGGCCTCCCTGTTCGGTCCGGTGTGGACCGCGTTGTACGTCATGATCGCGGTGTCCGGGTGGCTGTACTGGCGCACCGACGGCGAGACCCGCGGGTTCGCCGCCTACGGCGTCGGCCTGCTGTTCAACCTGCTCTGGACGCCGCTGTTCTTCGAAGGCCGCGCCACCGGGGTGGCGCTGGCCGACATCCTGCTGCTGGACGTCACCGTGGTCGTGACGATCGTCCTCTTCGGCCGCCGGTCGAAGGCCGCCGCCGCGCTCCTGGTGCCCTACCTGGGCTGGATCCTCTACGCGACGGCCCTCAACACCGCGATCCTGGTGCTCGGCTAGCGCGCGGCCTGCTGGGTGATGGCCTGGGCGGCCACCGTGCCGTCGTCGCCCGCCTGGCCCTGCACGACCACGGTCGACCCCGGCTTGAGGTCGGCCAGCTTGCCCGGCTGGGTGACCCCGACCGTGGTGGAGTCCGATGTGGACACCTTGACGTCGGTGCCCTGCGCGGTCTTCACGTACACCGTGGTGCCGTCGACGCGGTCGACCGTGCCCGTGGTGCCGCGGCCGCCGCGGAACCCGCCGCCCTGCTGCCCGGTGCCCGCCTGCTGGCCGGTGCCGCCCGGCGTTCGGGCCTGGGTCGCGCCCGCCGGGCGCGTGGGCGTCGAGGACGAGGAGCCGAACGCCGCGTGCGTCCAGGCGCCCCCGCCGAACGCGATCGCGAGCACGACCAGCCCGGCCAGCACCAGCGTCGTGCGGGAGAACGGCTTCGCCGCGTGACGCATCTCGGCGTTCAGGTCACCCTCGACCGCCGGACTGGCGATGATGTCCTCCGCGTTCGGCGGGGTCGTGGTGGACGAAGACATGCGAAGACTCCTTATTCGTGACGCAGGGCGTCGATGGGCCGGAGCTTGGCGGCCCGGTTCGCCGGGAAGCTGCCGAAGAACAGCCCGATCAGGGCGGACACCGCGAAGGCGAGCAGGATCGACGAGGGCACCACGACGGGTTTGATCCCCGAAATGGTGAACCGGCTGCCGATCACGCCGATCGCGACGCCGAGCAGCCCGCCGAACAGGCTGAGCATGGTGGCTTCGGCGAGGAACTGGCCGAGGATGGCCGAGCGCGGGGCGCCGATGGCCTTGCGGATGCCGATCTCGCGGATCCGCTCGGTCACCGTGACCAGCATGATGTTGGTGACGCCGATGCCGCCGACCAGCAGCGAGATCGCCGCGACCGCCGCCAGCAGCACGGTGAACGTCTCGGTCGCCGACGTCCGGGTGGCGAGGAGCTGTTCGGAGTTCTGGATCTGGTAGTCCGGGGTGCCGCCGAGGCGGATGCCGTGGCGGGCGTTCAGGATGGCGGTGATCTCGGACTGGGCCAGCGAGACGGAGTCGGCGCTGGTGGCCTGGACGGCGATCTGGCTGAGGTTGCCGTACCCGGCCAGCGAGTTCTGCACCGCCGAGATGGGCGCGATGGCGACGTCGTCGGCGTTCTGCAGCCCGGTGCTGCCCTTGGCCTGCAGCACCCCGATCACGGTGAACTGGATGCTGTTGAGCAGCACGTTCTTGCCGACCGGGTCGGCCGTGCCGAAGATCGACTCCGCGGTCGTCGGGCCGAGCACGACGACCTTCCGCGCGGCCGAGACGTCCTCGGCGGTGAACAGCTGCCCCTGGGCGAGCTCGCGGTTGGTCGTGGTGAAGTACGCGGGTTCGGTGCCGGCGACGCTGGAGATGTCGTAGGACGTCTGCCCGTAGGTCGCGGTCGCCGTCGTGTTGACCACCGGCGAAGCGGCCTTGACGTCGGGGGCGCCGACGGGGTCGACGAGGGCGTGCGCGTCCTGGACGGTCAGCGGCCGGGCCGTCGCGCCCTGGCCGCCGCCGCGGGCCGGGGAGACGTTGACGACGTTGGTGCCGAGGCCCTGGATGCTGGCCGCGATGGCCGCCGAAGCGCCGTTGCCCACCGCGACCAGCAGGATCACCGCGGCGACGCCGATGGTGATGCCGAGTGTGGTCAGGGCCGAGCGCAGCTTGTTCGCCGTCAGGCCGCGGACGGCGAAGCGCAGGATCTCCAGGAGGTTCACGAGACCGCCCCCACCGCGCGCGTGGTTTCGTCCGACACGATCAGGCCGTCGTCGACGCGGACCACGCGGTGCGCGTGTTCGGCGACCTCGTCCTCGTGCGTGATGACGACGATGGTGCGGCCGAGGGCGTTGAGCCGGTCGAACACGCCGAGGACGTCTTCGGTGCTGCGCCGGTCGAGGTTGCCGGTCGGTTCGTCGGCGAGCAGCATCGCCGGGCCGGTGACCAGCGCCCGCGCCACCGCGACGCGCTGGATCTGGCCGCCGGAGAGCTCGCTCGGGAGGTGCTTGGCCCGGTCGGACAAACCCACCATCTCCAGCGCCGCCAGCGCCCGCCGCCGCCGCTCGGACCGCCGCAGTCCACTGTAGACGAGCGGAAGTTCCACATTGGACAGAGCCGACGTCCGGGGCACCAGGTTGAACGACTGGAAGATGAAGCCGATCTTCCGGTTGCGCAGCAACGCCAGTTGCCGTTCGTTCAGCCGGCTGACACCGAACCCGTCGAGGAGGTACCGGCCGGACGTCGGCACGTCCAGGCAGCCGAGCATGTTCAGCAGCGTCGACTTCCCCGAGCCGGACGCGCCCATGATGGCGACGTACTCGCCGGGGTACACGGTGAGGTCGACGCCGCGCAGCGCGTGCACCGCCGTCTCACCGGCGCCGTAGGTCTTGCGCAGCCCGGAGACCGCGATCACCGGGTTCATCCGCGCCCGCCGAAGCCGCCGCCGGCGCCGGTGCCCGTGCCGCGCTGGCCGCCGCCAGGGAACCCGCCCGTCCCGCCGCCCGGGAACCCGCCCGTCCCGCCGGTGCCGCCCGTCCGGCCGGTCCCGCCGGTGCCGGTGGTGGCCGTCCCGGTGAGCACGACGTTCTCGCCCTCGGTGAGCCCGGAGGTGATCTGGACCGTCGACTCGCCGCGCAGGCCGACCTGCACCGGGCGGGTGACGTTCTGGCCGTTCTCCTGCACGGTGACGAGGTTGGTCCCGCCCGCGGTCTGCACCGCCGCGGCCGGCACGCTCAGCGCGTTGTCCGCCTCGGCGACGGTGATCACGACGCTCGCCGACTGGCCGGGCCGCAGCCCGTCCGGCGGGCTGGTCAGGGCCAGCTGCGCGCCGTAGGAGACGACGCTGCCGCTCGTGGTCGGGGTCAGGTTGACGCTCGAAACGGTGGCCTGGACCGGCTTGTCCGGCAGCGCGTTGAGCGTCACGGTGGCCTTCTGGCCCGCTTTGACCTTGCTGACGTCGATCTCCGCGACCGAGGTGTTGACGACCAGGCCGGTCATGTTCGTGATGGTGATGAACCCGCTGCCGGAGCTGCTACTGCTGCTGCTCGACGCGGCGGCACTCGAATTCGACGAGCCCTGGCCGCCCTGGCTGCTGGACGTCTGCGAGCTCGCGGACGAGCCGCTGGAGGACTGCTGCCCGACCGCGCCGTTGATCGCGGTGACCGTGCCGGCGCCCGGCGCGTACAGGACCGTGTTGTCGAGGGCCTGCTGCGCGGTCTGGACGTCGAGCTGGGCCTGGTCGAGCTTCGCCTGCGCCGAGGTGACGTTGTTGGCGGCGTTGGTCTGGGCGTTCTGGGCGTTCTGCCCGGTGGCCGGGGTGTTCTCGGCCGTCTCGGCGGTGTCCAGGCTGTCCTGCGCGACCGCGAGGTTCGCCTTCGCGACTTGAAGCTGCTTCGCCGCCTGCGTGCCGTCGACGGTGGCGAGCTTCTGCCCGGCGCTGACGACGTCACCGACCTTCACGTCGATCGAGGTGACCTTGCCGGCCGTCGCGAAGTTCGCCGCGCCGGTGTAGCTGCTGGCGAGGGTGCCGGCGGCGGAGACCGTCTCGGTGACCGTCGCCCGGCGGACCGGGGTGCTGCGGCTCTGGGCCTGCGCCGAGCTCGGGGCCGGGCTGAATGCCTGGTATATCCCGAATCCCGCTCCGGCCAGCAGTACGACCAGAGCACCGTTGATCACCCATGCCTTCGAGGCACGCACGCGCGTCATGCGGCAACCTTGGTGCCGCTCGTTAGCAATTGACTGTTGGTTCCCTGTGCGCCAGCTGTGTATCAGGCCGCGGGCCGGGGACTCCGCGCACGGATCGCGAGCGACAGCTGACGCACCGCGTCGACCAGCAGCAACGCGGCCACCGTCCCGAGCCCGATGGCGGCGGCGAGCAGGCCGCCGAAGTACCGGTGCGACTCGAGCACGGCGCCGTCGTCGGTCCGCGTGACGACGGTGGCGACGCTGTGGTGCCAGCACGCGTACGCGGCCCAGCCGGCGGCCACGGCGAGCAGGACTTCCACGACGGCGACCAGCGTCCGCCACGGCTTGTGCAGCCGCGCACGCGGGCCGGGTTCGTCCGGCGGCCAGAGCTCGGCCCCGGTGGGCTGCGGGAGGTCGATCACGACACCGATTTTCTCATGCTTCACCCGGCGTCGCCCGGACGAGCCGGTCCAGCGCGTCCTGCAGCGCCTCGACGTCCTTCGCCCACGCCAGCACCACCGTGCCGTCGGCCAGCTGCACCGGCAGCGAGTCGTACTTGCGCGGCACCGACCAGCCGCCGCCGAGGACGCGCGCGCCGACCGGCGTCCCGACGTCCGTCACCGACGCGATGTCCGCCGCCGGCACCTTCTCGCGGCCCTGGCGCAGCTGCTCGCTCGTCACTTCCAGTGACAGGAACCGGCGCCGTGCGTACACCCACGGCATCGTGATGACGCACAGCCCGGCCGCGACCAGCAGCCAGCCCACGACGTGCACCGGACCGCCCGTGACGAGTTCCGCCAGCGCGCCGACCAGCGCGAACACCGGGCCCCAGCCGATCGCCGCCCAGCTCACGCCGGACTCGGCGTAGAGCCTCACAGCTTCTTGCCGACCTTGGGGAAGTAGCCGCTCACCGAAGGCAGGTACAGCAGCACCAGCGCGATGACGAACAGCAGCACCGCGACCAGCGTCAGGTAGGTGAGCACCGGCGCGAACGTGAAGATCAGCAGCACCATCACGATCGGCAGGACGGTCAGCACCGTCCGGGCCGAGCGGGTGCCTTCGCGGGCCTTGTACGCGAAGAGCAGGAACAGCAGCGTGAACACCGCCGACCCGACCATGAGGAACCACAGCATCGCCGTGACGCCGTCCGCGATCATCTGCGGCGAGATCTTCGGGTCGGTCGTCCCCTTGACGTACCGGTCGATGACGGCCGACTTGCCCGCCATCAGCTGGACGTACCCGAGCACCAGCAGCACCCCGCCGGCCAGCCACAGCCAGAACGACACCGCCACCGGACGCGGCGGCTTGGCCTTCGGGGCCTTCGCGCCGGGCAGCACCGGATCCGGAGAGCGGCCCAGTTTGCGCCGTTCGTCGTCGGTCAGACCGGTGAGGTCCTCTTTGTCTTCCACGCGCAGACTCTAACGGGTCAGTCCAGCCAGGCAGCGGCTTCGGCGGCCCAGTAGGTGAGGATCATGTCGGCGCCCGCGCGGCGGATCGACGTGAGCACCTCGAGGACGGTCCGCTCGCGGTCGAGCCAGCCGTTCGCCGCCGCGGCCTCGACCATCGCGTACTCGCCCGAGATGTTGTACGCCGCCACCGGGACCGGCGAGATGTCCGCCGCCGCCTTGATGACGTCGAGGTACGAGAGCGCGGGCTTGACCATGATCATGTCCGCACCCTCGGCGAGGTCCAGCTCGATCTCGCGCAGCGCCTCGCGGCCGTTGCCCGGGTCCTGCTGGTAGGTCTTGCGGTCGCCCTTGAGCTGCGAGTCGACGGCCTCGCGGAAGGGGCCGTAGAACGCGCTGGCGTACTTCGCGGCGTACGCGAGGATCGCCGCGTCCTTGTGCCCGACCTCGTCGAGCGCCCGGCGGATGACGCCGATCTGGCCGTCCATCATCCCGGACGGCCCGAGCACGTGCGCCCCGGCTTCGACCTGCGCGATGGCCATCTGCGCGTAGATCCGCAGGGTGGCGTCGTTGTCGACCCCGCCGTCGGCGTCGAGGACGCCGCAGTGGCCGTGGTCGGTGAACTCGTCGAGGCAGGTGTCGGCCATGAGGACGGTGGCGTCGCCGAGTTCCTGCCGCAGGTCCCGCAGGGCGACGTTGAGGATGCCCTTTTCGTCGACCGCGCCGGAGCCCTCGGCGTCCCGCGTCTTGGGGATGCCGAACAGCATGAGGCCGCCGACGCCGACGTTGACCGCGTCGACGGCGGCCTTCCGCAGCGTGTCACGGGTGTGCTGGACAACGCCCGGCATGCTCGAAATCGGCCGCGGCGCATCGAGCCCCTCGGCGACGAACATGGGCAGGATCAGCTGGCGCGGCCGCAGCGTCGTTTCGCCCACCAGCCTGCGCATGGCCGGGGTGGTGCGAAGCCTGCGGGGACGATGCTCGGGGAACACCCTTACCAAGTTACTCCGGCGGCTTTTGCCCGGGTTCCGCAAGGGTGCTCCAGGGCCGCGGTCAGGTCAGGTCGTCGAACTCACCCGCGCGGCAGCCCTGCACCCAGGCGGCCATCTCCTCGCGGGTGAAGGACACATCCGCAGTGTCGCGACCAACAAGATCCTCGAAGCTCATCGACACTCCTCCGCCAACCGCTCGATGAAGGTGACCGATTCGTCCGGTGTCAAAGCCTGCGCCTTGAGGTGCGTGAACGCCACCTTGTGCGCTTCGATCTCATGGGGCTGCTCGAGATAAAGCCCGCCGGCGCGATGCTCGATGTACACGACATGCGCGACCACAGGCTCCCGCGGCCAAGGAAACGTGACTATGGCGAACGGGCCGAAGACGCCAGGATGAGCACCCCGATCGAACGGCAGCACCTGGATGGTGGCCTTCGACTCGCGAGCCACTCGCACCAAATGCTCCAGCTGGCCGCGCATGACCTTCCTGCCACCAACCAGCCGACGCAGAACTGCTTCGTCGATCACAGCCCACAACAAGGTCTGCACCTGCGATGCGCCCTGCTCCAAGCCGAGATAAAGCGAAAACCAGCTCGGCACGGTCTCGGAGTAGCTCTTCCACCAGCCCTTGGTCCGCGAATGCCGTGCCGCGTCGACATAGTCCGGCCACTGGCTCTTCGGCACCTTGAACAGCGGCAGCAGGACCTCGTCGAGGTCGCGCAGGACGACCGGCCGTTCCGCGGTCTCGTAGTAGGACACCTTGGCGACCGTGCAGCGCAGCGCCTTCGCCACGTCCTTCTGCTCCAGCCCGGCCTCCTTGCGGAGCCGGACCAGTTCGAACGCCAGCCAGCGCAGCTCCCGCCGTTGTGCGGCGAACCGGAGTTTTCCACCCTGCTCACCGAACTGGCCCTCGCCGAAGCACCCCGCTTGTTCGCTGTCGTCCAGGAGTACGGCGAACGGGTGGACGCGCGGATCGCGGGCTGGGGCCTGGCCTTCGAGGACCGCGCCGACGTCGTCGAAGGCAGGCTCCGCATGAGCCTGACCGCGCCGGAGCACGCCCTTCGGGGGTTCCGCACCAGCCCACACGTCCACCCGCGCCTGGTCTGGCTCTCCCCCGAAGCGGGGGGGGGGGCGCCCGGGGGCCGGGGGGGGGGGGGGGGGCCCTGCGGGGGGGGGGGGCCCGCGGGGCGGAGCCCGCGGGGGGGCGCCGGCCCCCCCCCCCGGGGCCCCGGGGGCGCCCCACCACGACCGATCAGGAGCGGCGGGCCCGCTTGGCCTTCCGCGGCGGCGGCAGCGCGCCTTCCGCGCGCAGCCGCGCGGCGTGCTCGGCCAGCGCGTCCACCAGGTGCGGGACGTCGGCCTTCTCCGGCTGGACGTCGACCCGCAACCCGAACTCCACGGCGGTCTCCGCGGTCTTCGGGCCGATGCACGCGACCAGCGTGCGGGTGTGCGGCTTGCCGGCGATGCCGACCAGGTTCCGCACGGTCGAGGACGAGGTGAAGCAGACCGCGTCGAACCCGCCGGTCTTGATCATCTCGCGGGTCTCGGCGGGCGGCGGCGCGGCCCGGACGGTCCGGTACGCCGTCACGTCGTCGATCTCCCAGCCGCGCTCGCGCAGGCCGGCCGACAGCGTCTCGGTGGCGATGTCCGCCCGCGGCAGCAGCACGCGGTCGACCGGGTCGAGCACGTCGTCGTACGGCGGGAACTCGGCCAGCAGGCCCTCCGACGACTGCTCGCCGGTCGGGACCAGCTCGGGGATGATGCCGAACGAACGGACCTTCTCCGCGGTGGCCGCGCCGACGCAGGCGATCTTCACGCCGGAGAACGCGCGGGCGTCGAGGCCGAACTCCTCGAACTTCTCCCACACCGCGCGGACCGCGTTGGTGGAGGTGAAGACGATCCACTGGTAGCGGCCATCGACCAGGCCCTTGACCGAACGCTCCATCTGCGCCGGGCTGCGGGGCGGCTCGACCGAGATGGTCGGCACCTCGTGCGACGTCGCGCCGTGGCCGCGCAGGCGCTCGGCCATCTCGCCGGCCTGCTCCTTGGTGCGCGGCACCAGGACCTTCCAGCCGTACAGCGCGCGCGACTCCCACCAGGACAGCTTCGAGCGGTGCCCGGCGGCCTGGCCGATCGTGACGATCAGCGGCCCGACGAGCTCGCCCGCGTCGTTCGCGACCTTCTCGAGCGTGGTGTCGAGGGTGCGCTGGGTGTTGATGGTGCCGTTCGCGGTCACCGCGACCGGGGTCGACGCCGGGACGCCGTTGCCGGTCAGCGCCGACGCGGCCTCGGCCAGGTGCGCCGACGACGCGTGCAGCACCAGCGGGCCGGGCGCGGCGGCCAGGGCCGCCCAGTCGACGTCGCCGCGGACGTCGACCTCGGTGTGCGTGCCGCCCAGCGCGACGCCCGCGTACGCCGGGACGGCCGCGGCCGGGGAGACACCCGGGATGACGTCGAACACGGCGCTCGTGCGCGCGACCGCCTGGACCTCGGCCACCACGGCCGGGGTGGTCAGCGGGTCGCCCGCGACCAGGCGCAGCACCAGCCGGCCGGCCTTGGCTTCGGTGGTCAGGTCCTTGGCCACCTCGGCGGCCTCGCCGACGGCGGGCCGGACCTCGGCGCCTTCGGCGGCCATGGCCAGCACGGCCTGCGGCACGTCGGGGTCGGTCACCACGACCTCGGCCTTGGTCAGCAGCTCCTGGGCACGGACCGTGAGCAGGCCGGCGTCGCCGGGCCCGGAGCCCACGAACGCTACGCGCCCGGTGGTCTTTCGCGCGGGGGTCATCTGTGCGTTTCTCCTCTTGCGGCGACCGTGCGCGAATGCACGGACGCAGATCTCCTACGTCTTCGAAAGCGCTCGCGAGAAGCGCTATTGGGCAGGGCCGGAGAGGGCTCCGGCTCCCAGGTCCAGCAGCTCGGCGGCCAGGTCCTTGCCCAGCTGGGCGGCCTGGTCCTTGTCGGCCAGCGCGGAGGCCCGGACCATGTCCACCGCGCCGTTCTCGCCTTCCGCGGCAGCGGTGCCGCGCAGCGAGATGCGTTCCACGACCTTGCCCTCGGCGTCGAGATCTTCGACGATCTCGGCGAGCGCGCCCACCGGCGCACTGCACCCCGCCTCGAGCGCGGCCAGCAGGGCCCGCTCGGCCGTCACCGCGACCCGCGTGCCCTCGTCGTCCAATGTGGACCGGAGCAGCTGCTCGAGGTCCACGTCGGCGGTCCGGCACTCCACCGCCAGCGCGCCCTGGGCGGGCGCGGGCAGCATCTGGATCGGGTCGAGGGTCTCGGTGATCGCCTCGACCAGTCCGACCCTGGCCAGTCCGGCACGCGCGAGCACCACGGCATCGAGCTCGCCGTCGGTCACCTTGCGCATGCGGGTGTCGATATTGCCGCGGATCGGCACGATTTCCAAACCGAGACCCAGCGCGCGCAGTTGCGCGGTGCGCCGCGCGGCGCCCGTGCCCACCGTCGAACCCGGCGGCAGCTCACCCAGCGTGAGCCCGTCGCGCGCGATCAGCGCGTCCCGCGGGTCCTCGCGCGGCGGCACGGCGGCCAGCGTGATGCCGGATTCCGGCGCCGTCGGCAGGTCCTTGTAGGAGTGGACGATGACGTCGACCTCGTTGCGCAGCAACGCTTCGCGCAGCGCGGAGGTGAACACGCCGACGCCGATCGTCGCGATCGGTGCCAGCGACTTGTCGCCGGGCGTGGTCACCTTGACGATCTCGACCTCGACGCCGGTGGCGCGCAGGGCGTCGGCGACGGTCCCGGTCTGGGTGAGCGCGAGCTTCGAACCGCGCGTGCCCATGCGAATGACTCTGGTCACCACTACTTCTTCTCTGAGGGGGGCTTCGGGCTCGCCACCGCGGCGGGGGCCTGCGGGTCGAGGCAGAACAGTTCGCGCAACGCGTTCGCGTAGTCGGTGTCGGCCGTCTCCGCGGCCAGCTGCTTGACCCGCACGGTCGGCGCGTGCAGCAGCTTGTCGACCACCCGGCGGACCGTGCGGCCGACCTCCTCGCGGACGGCGCCGTCCAGGTCCGGCAGGCGGTTGTCCAGCCGCAGCAGCTCGGCGTCGACGACCTCGGCCGCGCGGCGGCGCAGCGCGGTCACCGTCGGCGTCACCTCGGCGCTGCGCTGCCCGGCGAGGTAGTCGCGCACCTCGTCGAGGACGATCCCGGTCGCCTTGGCGGTCTGGCGTTCGGTGGTCGGCGTGCCCGCCTCGCGCATCCGGCGCTGGATGGTGGCCAGGTCGACCACCCGGACGTCGGCCAGCTCGCCGACCTCGGGGTCGACGTCCCGGGGCAGGCCCAGGTCGCAGACGACCAGGGTGCGGCCGCCGCGGGGCAGCACGTGCCCGGGGCCGAAGACGGCGTCCTGCGCGCCGGTGCAGCAGATCACGATGTCGGCGTCGCGCACGGCGTCGGCGACCCCGGACAGCGGGATCGCGCGGGCCGGCACGCCCTGCTCGGTGACGTTCGCGGCGAGCCGGCGGGCGCGGGCGTCGGTGCGGTTGGCCACGGTGATCTCGCCGATCCCGGCCTTGCGCAGCTGCGACGCGCTCAGCGCGCCCATCGAGCCGGCGCCGACGAGGACGGCGTGCTTGCCGGTGACGTCCCCGGCCGCGGCGAGGGCCTCGGAGACGACGGACGCGCCCAGCTGGTCGAGCCCGGTCTCGGTGTGCACGCGCTTGCCGACGCGCAGCGTGGTCTGGATCAGCTCGTGCAGCGTGCGGCCGACCGTGCCGGCTTCGCGCGCGGTGGCGTAGGAGGAGCGGATCTGGCCGAGGATCTGCGTCTCGCCGACGACCATCGAGTCCAGGCCCGAGGTGACCGAGAAGAGGTGCTCGACCGCGGCGCCGGCGTAGTGGACGTACAGGCTGTCGTAGAGCTCCGCGGGTTCCATCCCGGCCTGGCGGGACAGCACGCGGCTGACGTCGTCGAGGCCGCCGTGGAAGGTCTCGACGACCGCGTAGACCTCGATCCGGTTGCACGTCGAGACGAGCATGACCTCACTGACGTGCTCGGCCTGCTGCAGCTCGTCGAGGACCTTGCCGATCTCGGGCGCGGGGATCGCGACGCGCTCCAGCGTGCTCAGCTCCGCACTCCGGTGCGAGAGACCGACCGCCAAGACGCTCATGAGCGCACCACCATTCCCCGTCCGCTGTCCGGACCCGTGCCGTTCCGCCTGCCGTTCCCGTTCTCGGCGGGCGCCACCGCACCCGGTAGTCCGGAACTGGCCTGATTCAGGGCGGCGTCGTCCGCTCGGCGGGCCACATGGAACGAGAGTATCTGCAGCTCCACGGCCAAATCCACTTTCCGGACCTCAATGTGAGCGGGAACCTGCAGCACGACGGGCGCGAAGTTGAGGATGCACTGGACACCGCCCGCGACCAGGCGGTCACACACCGATTGCGCGGCGGTCGGCGGGGTGGCGATCACCCCGATCGAAATGCCCCGTTCGGCGCAGATCCGCGGGATGTCGTCCATGTGCGACACCGGCAGCCCGCCGACCGGCACGCCGATCAGGTCCGCGTCCAGGTCGAACAGCGCTTCGACCGGGAAGCCGCGCCCCGGGAAGCCGCCGTAGTTGGCCAGCGCGTGGCCCAGGTTGCCGATCCCGACCACGGCCACCTTGTGCTGCCGGGTCAGGCCGAGGATGCGCTCGATCTGGCTGACCAGGACGCCGACCTCGTAGCCGACGCCGCGGGTGCCGTAGGAGCCCAGGTAGGAGAGGTCCTTGCGCAGCTTCGCGGAGTTCACTCCGGCGGCCTGCGACAGCTCTTCGCTCGAAACGGTCGTCGCGCCCTGTTCAGACATCCCGGACAGCACGCGGAGGTAGACGGCGAGCCGGGCGACCGCGGCTTCGGGGATGGACTTCGCCCGGACGGCCTCGGGGGCATCCCCGTTGCGGCCCGGCACCCCGGCGGGGACGGCGGGCATTTCGGCGGTCGGGGCGTTGTCGGCGTCCGGTGTGGCCGGACGGCGGGGCCGTCGCGGCGCCCGGCCCGGGGAGTCCGCCGCGTCGCGCCTCCCCCGCTCTGTCACCACGCCGTCGTCTCCCTGCCCACTGTGCACCCGGCGGCCATCGCCACGGCCGTACCGAACTGTGTCTTGACCCCGGTCACGGAGTCCGGTTCGATGCCGGACGCCCGGGGGCGATGGCCCTACGGTAGACCACTTGTGAACGCACGCACAAAGTCACAGGTCGGAGGCGGTTCCCGGCGCTCCGGACCGGCCGCGCGATCATGACACGGCGTCAGAATCCTTGTCCGCCAAGCACTCTGCCGCCGCGGTCGTGAGTGGTAAGGCGGGTTCTAACCCGCCTTACCACTCACGAGGGCCGCGGCAGAGGACGTCAGCTCGCGTTGAGGGTCACCGAGTGCCAGCCGGTCGCGCCGTCGGGGACCGGGTCGGCGCGGTTTTCCGTCTGCGTGTACCCGTCCTGGTCGGTCGCCCGGACGGACGCCTGGTGCGAGCCCTGCGGCACGTCGAGCTCGATCCACCACATCCGCCAGGTGTCCTTGCTCACCTCGGCCGACAGCACCGCCGGCTGCCACGGGCCCTGGTCCAGCCGGACCTCGACCTTGGCGATGCCGGTGTGTTGCGCCCACGCCGTGCCGGCCAGCCGGACCTTGCCCGCGCTCACCCGCGCGTACGCCGACGGGGTGTCGATCCGCGATTCGGTCTTGATCGGCGCCTGCTCCGCCCACCCGCGGCTGAGCCAGTACGCCTGCCGGTCGTCCCACCGGGTGAATTCGAGGGACTGGACCCACTTCGTCGCGGACACGTACCCGTACAGGCCGGGGATGACGATCCGCGCCGGGAAACCGTGCTCGACCGGCAGCGGCTCGCCGTTCATCCCGATCGCCAGCATCGCGCCGCGGGTCCGGTCGAGGGCGACGTTCGCCGGGGTGCCGCAGGTCCAGCCGTCGACGCTGGTGGCGAACATCTGCTGCGCACCCGCCTGCACGCCGGCCTGGTCGAGCAGGTCGGCGAGGTCGACGCCGATCCAGGAGGCGTTCGAGATCAGCGGGCCGCCGACCTCGTTGGACACGCAGGTCAGCGTCACCCGGCGCTCGACCAGCGGCCGGCTGCGGATGTCGGCGTAGGAGAACGTCACCTCGCGGTCGACCATCCCGTGGATCTTCAGGCTCCAGTCCTCGGTGCGCAGCTGCGGCACGACCAGCGCGGTGTCGATCCGGTAGAAGGCCGCGTTCGGCGTGAGGAACGGCGGGGAGCCCAGCTTCGCGAAGTCGGCGTCCGCGGGCAGCGGCGGCGCGGTCCGCGCGGGGACGAGCGGCCCGACCGCGGCCCGCGAGTCTTCGGCGTCCGAACTGGTCCCGGCGACCTGGCCGACGACGGCCGCGACACCCGAGCCCGCCACGACGCCGACCCCGGCGCGCAGGAACTTCCGCCGGTCGAAGCCGCGGTCGTGGACCACGCCGGGCGGCAGTGCGAGCCGGTGCAGCCAGCTGAACACCGCGAGCCCGGCGACCAGGGCGGCGACCGGCGCGAGCAGCGAAATCTGCCCGAGGTCGCTGCGCGCGAACACCGCGGCGACCCCGGCCGCGCCCAGCAGGACGACGAGCACCTGCCCGGCCCGCGGCGTCCGGCGCGACAGCTGCCCGGCCAGCAGCGCGAGCAGGACCAGCACCACGGCGAGCCCGAGCTTCAGCACCGGCTTGTCCCAGGTGCCCAGCGTCCGCTCGGCCCACTTCACGATCGCGGTCGGGCTGTGGTCGATCACGTAGTTGGCCACCGCGATGAACGGCGACGCCGTGTACCCGACGAACCCCGCCACCAGGTGTCCCACGCCGAGCGCGGCGGCCAGGGCGAGGAGCCCGATCAGGGTCGCGACCGGCAGCGAAAGCCGCCGGGGTGCTTCGGGCGGCGCTTCCTGCAGAGTGCTCACGTCTCCATCTTCGGAGCGGAAGCGTGAAGCGGCTGCTCGATCCCGCTTACGGACGTGTTACGGCTGAAGCGCTCGCCGCAGCCTGTCCTCTTCGACGCGCCAGTAGCCGTGCTCGGCGCCGTCGACCAGGATCACCGGGACGCGGTCGCCGTACTCCGCGCGCCACTCCGGGTCCGTGTCGACGTCCTTGGCCCGCCACGGGACACCCAGCTCGCCGCAGATCCGGGCGACCTCGACCTCGGCGACCTCGCAGAGGTGGCAGCCGTCCCGGCCCATGACCGTCACTTCGTGCGCCATGGCGTCCTTCCTACCGCAGCCGCAGGCGGCGCAGCTTGCCGGTGGCCGAGTGCGGCAGCGACTCGGCGAACTCGACCAGGTGCGGCACCTTGTACCCGGCCAGGTGGGCCGCGCAGTGGTCGACGACCTGCTGCTCGGACAGCGCCGCCCCGGCCGCCGGCACGACGAACGCCTTCACCGCTTCGCCGCTGCGCTCGTCCACGACCCCGACGACGGCGGCCTCGGCCACCTCCGGCAGCTGCCCGATGACCTCCTCCACCTCGCGCGGGAAGACGTTGAAGCCGTTGACGATGATCAGGTCGTTGGCCCGGTCGACCAGGTGCAGGTCGCCGTCGACGTCGAGGTAGCCGACGTCGCCGGTGCGGAACCAGCCCTCGGCGTCGGGCCCGTGGCCGCCGTCCGGCCAGTAGCCGGAGAAGAGGTTGGCGCCGCGGATCGACACCAGCCCGGTCTCGCCCACGGCCTCGAAGACGTCGCCGACGTCGTCCGGGTCGAGCGGCACGGCCTGGTCGGTGCCGTCGCTGTCCACCAGCCGCAGCTCGACCCCGGGCAGCGGGCGGCCGACCGAGCCGGGCTTCGGGTAGCCGGTGACCAGCGTCGACGTCACCACCGGGGCGCATTCGGTGAGGCCGTAGCCCTCGTAGACGTCGAGGCCGGTGGCCTCGCGGATCGCGGTCAGCACCTTCGGGTGCAGCGGCGCCGCGCCCGAGGTCATCCGCCGCACGGTGGCCAGCCCGCGGCGGAGCTCGTCGGCGCCGAGGGCGGCGAACTCGCCGTACATCGTCGGGACGCCGGTGATCGAGGTGACGCCGTGTTCGGCGCAGTCGTCCAGCGTGCGCTGGGCCTCGAAGCGTTCCGAGAGGATCGCGGTCGCGCCGGCGGCGACGGCCTGCAGCAGCCCGGGGCCGAGGCCGTAGACGTGGAAGAGCGGGATGGTGATCAGCACCCGGTCGTCGTGTTCGAGGACGCCGTCGACCCCGCTGATCTGCTCGAGGTTCGCCAGCAGCGCGCGGTGCGACAGCATCACCCCGCGTGGCGGCCCGGTGGTGCCGGAGGTGTACGAAACGACCGCGATGTCCTCTCCGGACCGGTCGGATTCGACGGATTCGACTACGCCATCCGGGTCAGTCACGGGCGTGACGCCGCTCACGCCGTCCGGCAGGTCCGCGTCCGCATCACGCTGGACGACGACCTTCGCACCGCTGTGCTCCAGCAGCTTCCCGAGTTCGGGCCCGGGCACCTGCGGCGACAGCGGCACGACGACGGCCCCCGCCCGCAGCGCGCCGAAGAAGGCCACCGCGAAGTCGACCGACGTCGGCAGCCGCAGCCCGACCCGGTCCCCCGGCCCGACGCCGGCCTCCGCCAGCCGCCCGGCCTGGACCTGGGCGGCGGCCGCCAGTTCCCGGTAGCTCAGGCCGCGCCCGGTGCCGGTCTCGCGCACGGCCGGGTGGTCCGGCCACGTGGCCGCGGCCCGCGTGAGCAGCCCGCCGACCCCTGCTTGCGTCTCCGTTCCGGCGCTCACCCGCGACCCGCCTCTCCTCACCCGAACCGAACCGTTGCAAGTCTGTCATCTGAAGCGACGTCATGGGTGCTGACCGCGAGCGTCGCGTCTGCGCAACCCCGGAACCACTACCTACTTAGCGGTAACAACACGTATGCTGCACTGCGTCGCGCCGGTGTCGTTGATCACCGCCGCGGCCGGAGAGAGGGAGTCGCCGTGACGAACTTGCCTGCCCACGAGGTCGTGGGGCACGCGAGCCGGCCGGCCCCTGCTCGCCGGTGTTCCGGGGGTACCGTGGCCCGCTGGGCCGAAGCCGCCGCCGGAGGTGCCGCCCGATGACCGTCCCGACCGCCGTGAGCCGCGGGCCCGTCTTCATGTTCGCCGAGCGCGTCTTCGGACGTCCCTCGGCGGTACCGCTGAGCAGGCAGGCGTCCGACGACGAGCGCGCCGAGGCGGCGAAGGCCGAGGCGTGGGAGCTGGTCCGGGCCGCGCAGGACGGCGACTCGTCGGCTTTCGGCCGGCTCTACGACCGGTACGTCGACGTGGTCTACCGCTACGTGCTGTTCCGGCTCGGCGACCGCGACCTGGCCGAGGACGTCACCAGCGAGACGTTCCTGCGTGCGCTGCGCCGGATCACGTCGGTGAGCTACCAGGGACGTGACGTCGGGGCCTGGTTCGTCACCATCGCCCGCAACCTCGTGCTCGACCACGTGAAGTCGAGCCGGTTCAAGCTCGAAGTGGTCACCGACGAGGTGACCGAGCCGGGCTCGGCGCCGTTCAGCGTCGGCGCGACCGCGCAGGCCGGGCCCGAGCAGGAGGCGATCAGCCGCGCCACCCGCACCGAGCTGCTGCGCTGCGTCGCGGAACTGGGCGACGACCAGCGGGAATGCATCGTGCTGCGGTTCCTGCAGGGGCTGTCGGTGGCCGAGACGGCGGAGATCATGAACCGCAACGAGGGCGCGGTCAAGGCGCTGCAACACCGCGCCGTACGCCGTTTGGCACAACTTCTGCCCACCGGATTGCGCTGAACCCGCGAACTTTTCTGTTCGTCGACCGAATCCGGTAACCCTCGCGGCTTCTGGATCGTTACCCCACGCAGACCGGTGTCAGGCCGGCCGTGGCCCGAGAGGAAGAGCAGCGCCGTGAGGTCTGCGCGTGAGCGAGCCGAGAGCGAGCGGTTCGCGCGTGCCCTGGAACCGTCCCCGGTACGCCGGGACGGGGAGTTCGCCGACGAACTCGCGCTCGTCGGCGCCCTGCGCGACCTCGGCGCGGCCGGGGCCCCGGACCTGGAGACGCGGCAGCGGATCCGCGCGGAGATCGCGGGCCGCCTCGAGACGGCGGCGGCCACCACCCCCCGTCGGAGGTGGCGGCCGCGGACCGCCGACCTGGTGGCCGCCGCGCTCTTCCTGTTCCTCGTCCTCTCGGGGCTGACGCTGGTGCTCTCGCGCACGGCGTTGCCCGGTGACCCGCTGTACGGCGTCAAGCGCGCCGGCGAGTCGACCGCGCTCGGCCTCACGTTCGGCGACCAGGAGAAGGCGCGCAAGCACCTCGAGTTCGCCACCAACCGGATCACCGAGCTCGGTGAGCTGGCCGCCGAAGGCGGGAGCGAGGCCGACTACCGGACCGCCTACGACGACTTCGCCGCCGACCTGCGGGCCGGCGTCGCGGAGATGTCCGCCGCGGCGACCAGCGACGGCAGCGGGACGCAGGCGCTCTCCGACGTCCGGCTGTGGGCGCGCAACCAGGCGGCGCGGCTGGGTTCGCAGCCGCTGCCGGCGGACGCGGCGCCGGTCTTCGGCAACGTCCACGACCTGCTGGGCAAGGTCCAGGAGCGCACGAGCGGCCTGGTGGCCCGGATGAACTGCTACCAGATCACCACCGGCACGTCCGACGAGCTGGGCCCGCTCCCGGCGACCGGCGCGTGCACGCAGCGGCCCGCCCCGGCGGCCGGCGGGCAGCCGACCGCGGTGCCGGTCGCGCCCTCGTCGGCGGGCAGCGATTCGCCGGCGCCGACCGGCACGCAGCTGCCGCCGTCGGACGCCGCCGCGACCCCGGGCATCCCGGCCCCGACCGGCGGGGTGACACCGCCCCCGGTGTACGGCCAGGTGCCGACGACGTCGCCGCGGCCGCCGTCGACGACCACGACGACGTCCCCGCCCCCGCTGGTGTCGATCCCGCCGTTGCTGCCGGGTCTGCCGCCGATCGTCATCGGCTGAGGTCCCGGCCACACCTGCGACGACGCAGTGGGCGGCTCGCTACGCTGTGCGAAGGACCGGACGTGCGCGAACGTGGAGGCGGTGTGCGTGTCAGCTTGGCGTGGCAGGGATAAGAGTCAGGAGCTGGAGCGGCTCGCCGCGCTCGCGGGCGAGGCGTCGGCCGAGGCCGCCCACGTGGCCGCCGGCCCCGTCGCGCCGCCCGCCCCGCCGGACCTCACGGCGGCCGCGTTCTTCGACGTCGACAACACGATGATGATGGGCGCGTCGATCTTCTACTTCGCCCGCGGGCTCGCGGCGCGGAAGTTCTTCACGTCGTCCGACCTGGCCGGGTTCGTCTGGGGCCAGATCAAGTTCCGGCTCGGCGGCCGCGAGAACAAAGAGGACATCAAGACCCACCGCGAGCGCGCACTGTCCTTTGTGGCCGGGCGCACGGTGGCCGAGCTGACGTCGATCAGCGAAGAGATCTACGACGAGCTGATGGCGGACAAGATCTGGTCCGGCACGCGCGCACTGGCCCAGATGCACCTCGACGCGGGCCAGCGCGTCTGGCTGGTGACGGCCACCCCGATCGAGCTGGCGGCGATCATCTCCCGCCGCCTCGGCCTCACCGGAGCGCTGGGCACGGTGGCGGAGACCCGCGACGGCGTCTACACGGGCCGCCTGGTGGGCGACCTGCTGCACGGCCGCGCGAAGGCCCACGCGGTACGGGCCCTGGCCTCCCGCGAGGGCCTGAACCTCAAGCGCTGCACGGCGTACTCGGACTCGGCGAACGACATCCCGATGCTGTCGGCGGTGGGCACGGCGGTAGCGGTCAACCCGGACGGCGGACTGCGCGACGTGGCCCGGGCGAGGGGCTGGGAGATCCGCGACTTCCGGACCGGACGGAAGGCGGCGAAGATCGGCGTGCCTTCGGTACTGGGCGCGGGAGCGCTGGCGGGCGCGGTGGCGGCCGGAATGGCCTACCGCCGCCGCTGACGCTCGGCGCAAGTTGTCGTGAGTGGTAAGGCGGGTTAGAACCCGCCTTACCACTCACGAGGCTCAGCCGCGGAAGACCGACTTCCGCTGCGAAAGCCGCTGGTACAGCGTCTGCTGGATCGACTCGCGCACCTGGTCCGTCAGCTGGAACACCAGCATCGGGTCCTCGACCGCCTCCGGGCCGTAGGCGTCCGTGGCGATCGGCGCACCGAACTCGATGCTCCACTTCGTCGGCAACGGGACCGCGCCCAGCAGGCCCAGCATCGGGAAGAACGGCGTCACCGGGAAGTACGGCAGGCCCAGCATCCGCGCCAGCACCTTGATGTCGCCCAGCTTCGGGTAGATCTCCTCGGCGCCGATCACCGACACCGGGATGATCGGCACACCGGCGCGAAGCGCGGCCGAAACGAAGCCGCCGCGGCCGAAGCGCTGCAGCTTGTAGCGGGACGCGAACGGCTTGCCGACGCCCTTGAAGCCCTCCGGCCACACCCCGACCAGCTCGCCCTTGCGCAGCAGGCGTTCGGCGTCCGCGTGGCAGGCCAGCGTCTGGCCGGACTTGCGGGCGAACGACCCCACCAGCGGCACCTGGAACACCAGGTCCGCGCCGAGGCCGCGCAGGTGGCGGCCGCCGGTCTCGTCGTGCACCGCGACCGCCGTCATCAGGGAGTCCAGCGGGATCGTGCCCGAGTGGTTGGACACCAGCAGCGCGCCGCCGGACGCCGGGAGGTTCTCGACGCCGTACGTGTCGACGCGGAACCACTTCTTGTACAGCGCGCGCAGCGGCGGCAGGAAGACCGCCTCGGTCAGCTCGGCGTCGAAGCCGAACTCGTCCACTGTGTAGTCACCGGTCAGCCGGTCGCGGATGAAACCGAGCGCCGACCGCGCGGCGTCCGACAGGGGCTCTTCGGGCGCCGGCCGCTCGACGCCGCCGGGAAAGGCGACGACCGGTGCGTCCTCGCTGAGCTCCGCCGCTTCCGGCTTCTCCCGGCCCGGCCCGTGCAGGGGGATGACCTGCGCTTCGGCACCGCCCACCGTCTCCGCCT
The DNA here is from genome assembly GCF_040609695.1 of Amycolatopsis sp. NPDC004625. Lineage (NCBI taxonomy): Bacteria > Bacillati > Actinomycetota > Actinomycetes > Pseudonocardiales > Pseudonocardiaceae > Amycolatopsis > Amycolatopsis sp. NPDC004625. The sequence continues at coordinate 281,598 of NZ_JBEXKX010000004.1, read as the reverse complement.
CGCTTCCGAAGTAGTCCTGCGGCCTGCTCATCGGCTCTGCCCAGTGGCGGCGGCGACCAGCACCTTGCCGGCCAGGCCGGCCAGCTTGCCGCCGTCGAGCACCGGGCGGAGCCCGCGTCCGACGATGTAGTCGTCGAACGCCTCACGCGTCGTCCACCGCGGGGTGTACCCGAACTCCTGCTTCAGCTTGGCGATGTCGACGACCCGGCCGAAGTTCAGCAGCCGGACCTGGTCGGCGGAAAAGTCCACGACGCGCGCGCCGCGCAGGACCTTGCCGACCGACGGCACCACGCTCCGCGGCATCGGCAGCTCGACCCGGCCGGCTCGCCGGATCGCCTGCGAGAGGGTGAGTACCCCCTCCGCGCCGACGTTGAACACGCCGGGCCGGTCGGTCAGCGTCGCCCGTTCCAGCACCGCCAGCGCGTCCGCGGAGTGCAGCAGCTGGATGCGGGCGTCGTAGCCGAACACCGTCGGCACCACCGGCAGGGCGAAGTAGCGGGCGAGGACGGTGTCGGTCTCCGGCCCGATGATGTTGGCGAACCGGAACAGCGTCGTGGTGATGTCCGGGCGGCGGCGCACCAGGCCGCGGACGTACCCCTCCATCTCGACGGCGTCCTTCGCGTACCCGCTGGTCGACGTCGGGATGAGCTCGGAGTCCTCGGTGAACACCGCCTGCGAGCGGGCGCCGGCGCCGTAGACGGCCGCCGTCGACTTGACCACCAGCTTCTGCACCTGCGGGGACCGCTGGCACGCGGCCAGCAGCCGCATGGTGCCGATGACGTTGACTTCCTTGATCGCGGTGCGCCGGCCCGGCCCGGCCGGGTGCGCGGTGCAGGACGCGTGCACCACCGTGTCGACGCGAGCCGTGCTGATCACCTTGGCGATCAACGGGTTCCTGATGTCCGCGCGGACGAACTCCGCGTGCCCCATGCGCTGCATGACCGCCTTGTCGGGCGGGACCGTGTCGACACCGATGACCCGTTCGAAGTCGGGGTTGTTGCCCAGCCGGGCGAGCAGTTTCCCGCCCAGTTCCCCGGCGACCCCGGTGACGAGCACGATGTTCGACGGCATGCGACTCCCTGCGGCGTAGGGCAAGTGGGGGGTGGACGGTCACCCGAGGCGCGCGAACCTGCACTCACTGGAAGCATCGCGCGGACGCCCTTGAGATGTTACCGCTCTTCAGTGGTAGCTCAGGCCTGTCTCACGTGCTATTGACGCCGAAACCCCCGGAAAGCGACGAACGCCTCACTCGAACGGGCGGCACGTGCCCACCACATGGACGTGGCCCGTCCAGAGACTGGACGGGCCACGGTTACGCTCAGCAGGCTTACTTGCCGGCCTTACGACGCTGGACGCGCGTACGGCGAAGCAGCTTGCGGTGCTTCTTCTTCGACATGCGCTTGCGGCGCTTCTTGATCACAGAGCCCATGGGCGCTCCTTAGTTCGACGTCGGTCACGCTGCCCGGCGCAGCGTCCAACGGGTGGAGCGCACAGGCACGAGCGGTTTTCCAGGTTACCCGTCTCCCGTGGCGGGCCGGTCAGCGGGCACGTCGTAGCACGACGTGCCGCTGGCCGGGGCGTGGATCAACCCACGTCGTAGTAGGCACCCTGGAGGTACTCGTGCACTGCTTTCTCCGGCACCCGGAAGGACTTCCCGACCCTGACGGCGGGCAGCTCACCCGAGTGCACGAGACGGTAGACGGTCATCTTGGAGACCCGCATCAGCGTGGCCACTTCGGCGACCGTCAGGAACTGGACCTGCCCGACGGCGGGCAAATCCTCCTTCTTGTTCGGCGACATGTTTACCGCGTCCTTCGACACGTGTCGCGCCACGAGGCTTCCCCACCTGTGGTATCGACACGCACGTGCTCTATCGAGAGTAGCGGGACTGGTGGGACTAATGCGACGCCTGTCACCGAGATGGGCTCCTACCAGCGCTAACGCACAAGCACCCGCGCGTGCAAGACCCGGGCAATCGCCCTTTTCGGGGAAATCAGGCTGGCGTCAGTCTTCGTCGTGCGCCTTGCCGAGCTCCACGGACCGGTCCTTCGCGGCCTCGATGGCGGCCAGCAGCGCCGCGCGGACGCCGTGCTTCTCCAGCTCGCGGATGGCGTTGATGGTGGTCCCGGCCGGCGAGGTCACGGCCTCGCGCAGCAGCACGGGGTGCTCGTCCGATTCGGCGAGCATCTTCGCGGCGCCGACGGCCGACTGGATGATCAGCTGCCCGGCCAGCGCCCGCGGCAGGCCCAGCAGGATCCCGGCGTCGATCATGGCCTCGACCAGGTAGAAGAAGTAGGCGGGCCCGGACCCGGACAGCGCGGTGACGGCGTCCTGCTGCGCTTCGGGCACCTCGACGACCTGCCCGACGTGCGAGAGCAGGTCCCGCACCACGGCCAGGTGGTCCGCGGTCGCGTACCGGCCGGCGGAGATGGCGCTCATGGCCTCGTTGACCAGCATCGGTGTGTTCGGCATCACACGCACGACGGGCACGCCCTCGGCGAGCCGCCGTTCGTAGAGCGCGGTGGGCAGCCCGGCGCAGAGCGAAACGACGAGCGACGACGGCCCGAGCAGCGGCGCGAGCTCGTCGAGCACGGGCTCGATGTCCTGCGGCTTGACGGCGACGACGAGCACATCGGCCCGCTTGGCGGCTTCCTCGACCTCGACGCCGCGGATGCCGTAGCGCGTGGTCAGCTCTTCGACGCGCGCGTGGTACCGCTCGGTGAAGAGGAGGTCGCCGGCTTCGTGGCCGCCGTGCAGCAGCCCCGAGAGCAACGCCTCGCCGATCTTGCCCGCACCCAGCACCGCGATGACCGTCATGCGCTCAAGCGTCCCAAACGGGAGTGGACGCCCCGGTGCCGGGGCCAGCCCGTGCCGCCGCCCCGATCACGCGTGATGCCCCCTCGATCACGCGTGATGCCCCGCCAGTCACGCGTGATGCCTCTCGGAGCGCACGTGATGCCCCTCCGGGCCCGGAGGCGCGTTCGTACCTGAAGGGTCGGTTCGCGTACCTGAGGGGTCGGTTCGCGTGCCTGGAGGGTCGGTTCGCGTACCTGGAGGGTCGGCCGGGGGGTCAGCCGCCCGGGGCCGGGGCCAGGCCGAGCTGGCGGGCCTGGCACACCAGGCGGCCCTGGGCGTCGACCACCGTCGCGTCCGAGTCGAACCACGACTCGTGGACCGACCTCGACTCCACCACCACCCGCAGCCAGCCCGGGGCCGGGCGGGTCCGCAGCAACGCCGTCAGCTGGACCGTCGGAGCCCAGCCGATGCGGCCGAGGTTCATCACCACCGGCGGGTTCACGTCCGAGGCCAGCAGCGTGAAGTACGGGTCCACCAGGCTGTGCCGCGGCCGCACCCACAGCCGCATCCGGGGTGGCTCGCCCGTGCGCCCGGCCAGGTAACCCGCCGTCGCCGGGTCCAGCCGGACCTCGCAGCCCTTGGCCAGGTTGAACGGGCCCTCCGTGCTCTCGGCCATCGCCAGCGCCCCGGGCGGCGGCTCGGCCGGCATCGACGGCACGTCCGTCCACTCCGGGCGCCGCATCGGGAGCCGTCCCGTCGTCACCCGGGCCTCGACGCAGCTGCGGCCGCGCTGCTCCAGGCGAACCTCGACGACCGTCGCGCGGCGGCCCACCTTGCGGACGTCCGTGCGCAGCAGCACCGGGCCGAGCGCGGGCGCGTGCAGGAACTCCGCGCTGACCACCAGCGGCTCGGCGTGCGGCTCGCCGCGCTCGTGCAGCGCGGCGATCGCCGCGCGCGCCAGCAGGGCCAGCAGGAAACCCCCGTGCGGGTGCGAGCCGATGGCCCATTCCGCACGCAGCACCGCGGTGAAGGTGCCGTCCCCCAGCGACCGCGCCGCACTCGCCGTGTCGAAGGACACGGCGGTGCCGTCGATTCCGCTCACGAACGGTCCGCGCCGATTCGGGAATTCCGGGAGGTGACGATCAACGAGAGCGACGGTTTCACGGTCCGAACTTTACGGGTTGGATCGGCGGAAATGCACTCGGGAGCAGTGGTGTCCGGCCGGAACGTGCCCGGGTTATTGCCCGAGGTGGAACCGCGCGAACAACAGCGCCTCGGCCAGATCGCGGACCCGCGTGGCCGCGGTGACGGCGTGGCGGGTGTTGATCTCCAGCACGATCTGGCCGGCGAAACCGTTGCTGACCAGCTTCTCGAGCAGCTCGGCGCAGGGCTGGCCGCCGCGTCCGGGGACCAGGTGTTCGTCCTTCGGGACGCCGGTGCCATCGGCCAGATGGACGTGCGAGAGGCCGTCCCCCATCCGCTGCGCCAGCGCCAGCGCGTCCATCTCGGCTGCCGCTGTGTGGGACAGGTCGAGCGTGTAGTGCCGGAACCCGACGTCCGTCGGGTCGATCGACGGCCGGAACGCGGAGACGCGGGAATTCTTCGAACCACCGGGCGGCCGCACCTTGAACATGTTTTCGACCGCGATTTCGACGCCGCTCGACTCCTCCAGTTCCGCGACCAGATCGCCGAATGCGTCGCCGTACCGGCGCTGCCAGCGGAACGGCGGGTGCACCACCACCGTGCGCGCACCGAGCTCCACGGCGGCGTCGACGGACATCCGCAGCCGCACGACCGGGTCCGGCGACCAGATCCGCTGCGTGATCAGCAGCGACGGCGAATGGATCGACAGCACGGGCACGCCGGTGCGCCGGGACAGCCGCCGCAGCGCCGTGACGTCCTGGCTGACCGGGTCGGCCCAGACCATCACCTCGACACCGTCGTAGCCGAGCTCGGCGGCCAGCTCGAAGGCCGTCCCCGCCTTGAGGGGCCACACGGACGCCGTGCTGAGTCCCACGGGGATCGGCTGCTCGTCTGTCACGCGCGCCATCCTGCCTCGCCCGCGGTGGGTGCGCGGCACCGCCGGTCCGTCAACGCGACCCGGGTCACCGCTCCCGCGTCAGCGTCCGACGAGCAGCAGCGCCGCCGGTGACACCGTCACCACCAGGCCCACCAGCACCGCGAGCACCGTCGTCTGCAGGTCTTCGGCGCGGCGGATCTTCCGCACGATCCAGACCAGCGCGACGACCACCAGCAGCGCGGCGACCAGCGCGGCGGCCGGGATGTTCACCCACAGCCAGTTGAAGCCCAGCCAGACGGCCGCGCCGCCGACCACGCCCATCGCCAGCTGGCCGGCCAGGGCCAGCCACTGCTTGCCGGGCGAGGCCGCCGGCTCCGGCTCGGGGGCCGGCTCGGGGACGTCGTTGTACTCGTCGTCCTCGTAGCCTTCGCCCTGCTCGTAGGCGTAGTCGTCCTGCTCGAAGTCCGGGCCGTCCGCCGGGTAGCCGTCGGCGAACTCGCGCTCGTAGGGCTCGAGGTCGTCCGGGATCGGCGCCCGGGAGGCACGGTCGCCGGGCGCGAACGGCATCGGCGGCGGGTACGCGCCGGTCGGCGGGCCCGCGTCGTAGGCGGCCTGGTAGCCGCTGCCTTCCGGGGCGAATCCGTCGGGCTCGAAGTCGTCCTCGGGGTAGCCGTCGTCCGGGGCGTCGGTGGGCACCGCCGGCATCACGCCGATCTCGGTGTCCTCCATCTGCTCCTTCTGGCGGCGCTTGCGCCAGTTCGCCAGGCCCGCGGGCGACGACGGCTCCGGCGGCTCGGGCTTCTTGCCCTTCGGCGGCACCGGCGGGGCCGGCGGCTCGTCGTCGGGGATCGCCGAGAACTGCTCGGTGTGGTCCTCGCGCTTCGGCTCGGGACGGCGCGCCGGGGCGCGGCGCGGGCGGCCGGGCGCGGCGGGCGGCGTCGCGAAAGTTCCACTGGCCATCGGGCCCGGCGGGACGTCGATGTCGGCGTCCGGGGTGCCGTTGAGGCCGTCGAGCCGGGCCGACAGCGGCCCGCCGGGCGGCGGGGGCACCGGGAGCTGCTGCGACGGCTGGGGCGGGGTCGGCAGCTGCTGGGACGGCTGCGGCGGCCCGGGACGGCGCCGGACCGGCGGGACGGCCCCGCGGGTCTCCTCGGCGGCCGGCGGAACCGGCAGCTGCTGCGAAGGAGGCGGCGGCTGCCGCCGGGGCGCCCCGCGCGGCGGCACGGGCAGCTGCTGCGACGGCTGGGGTGGCGCCGGCGGCTGCGCCGGCTCCTGCGGGCGCGAGAACTGCCCGGACTCCTGCGGTGGCCGGGCGAACTGGCCGGACTCCTGCGGGACCGGGCGCGCGTACTGGCCGGACTCGGCGCCGCCCGGGGCGGGCCGCGCCGGGGGCGGCGGCACCGGCCGCGGCATCGGCTGGGAGTCCTGCGGCACCGCCCGGGGCGCGGGCGGCGGCGGGGGTGGCGGCTCGGCGCGACGCCGTCCGGCCGGCCGGGCGGGGGGCGCCGGCGGGGGCGGCGTGCCCTCCGCGGCGACCCGGTCGATGATCGCCTGCGGGCCGGTGTCGCTCACGCCGGGACGCCGGTGCGAGCCGGTCGCCCCGGGCGGGACTTCGGGGGTGCCGGGTTCGTCGTCGTCATCGGCCGCGCGGCGACGGCGACGGCGTCCGCCGTCGACCTGGGCACCGTGCTGGGCGAGCAGCTCAGCCACGGTCTTCTGCGGCGGCTGGTCGCCTCCGGTCTGGTCCGTCATACCTGGTAATCCCCTGCGCGCTCCGGGTCCTCGGCACCTCTCGGAGAGGTCCCCGACGGCAGCTCGGTGGCGCAGCGCGCGCTGTACGCCGTCCTCTGCATGTCCGTCACCTCTCCACCGTGCCCATCCTCTGCGTGCGAAGTCCAGCCGTGTGCTTTCACCGGTCCTCCTGTGCGCCGAAGCGCCCCACGAGGGCGGCTCCAGTCTCATCCGCGCCGTTGGAATGGTCCAGCCGCCGCAGGATGACACCCTCTCGCAGCGCCCACGGGCAGATCTCGAGTTCGGGCACACCGAGCGCCCGCATCGTGGCCTGCGCGACGAGCGCCCCCGCCACCAGCTGGTGCGACCGGCTCGAACTGACGCCCTCGAGCTGTGCGAGATCGGCCGACGGCATCCGCGAGATGAAGGCCAGGAGCTGGCGCAATGCGGTGTCCGAAAGCGTACGTCGCACGCGCGGGCCCGCCGCCGAGGGGGCGGCGCCGGTCAGCCGGGCGAGCGAGCGGAACGTCTTCGACGTGGCGACGACCCGATCGGGTTCACCCCATTTGGTGACCTTGCGGGCGAGTTCGGTGAGCTGGTCGTCCAGCCACGCGGATGTCGCGACGAGCTCCGAGCGCGTCGGCGGGTCGTGCCTGAAGCGGGTGCGCGTGGTCCGCCCGGCCCCCAGCGGCAGGGATTCGGCCAGCACGGGCTCTTCGTCGCGGCCCATGGCGATTTCGAGGGAGCCGCCGCCGATGTCGAGCACCAGCAGCTGCCCGGCCGACCACCCGTACCACCGCCGGACGGCGAGGAAGGTGTGCCGGGCCTCGTCGACCCCGGAGAGCACCTGCAGCTCGACGCCGGTTTCCTCGGCCACCCGGGCGAGCACCTTGGCGGAGTTCTTCGCCTCGCGCACGGCCGACGTGGCGAAGGCCATGACTTCCTCGCACCCGAGGCGGGCGGCGGCTTCCTTGGCGGACTGGACCGCGGTGCAGAGCTCGTCGGCCCCGGCCCGGCTGAGCTCCCCGCCCCTGGTGATCCGCTCGGCGAGGCGGAGCACGGCCTTTTCGGAATGCATCGGCGTCGGGTGGGCGCCCCGGTGGGCGTCGACCACGAGCAGGTGGACGGTGTTGGAACCGACGTCGAGTACCCCTAGGCGCACGGGTGTCCACGGTACCGGCCCCAGCGCCAGGTCTCGAACTTGTAACCGAAAACACTCGGTGCGGTACCGCCCCGGCGCGCCTCCACAGTGGGCGTTACCGGGCGATACCGCACCGAAAAGGACTTACGTCTCGAACTTGTAGCCCAGGCCACGAACCGTCACCAGGTGCCGCGGCGAGCCGGGGTCCGGCTCGATCTTCGAGCGCAGCCGCTTCACGTGGACGTCGAGGGTCTTCGTGTCGCCCACGTAGTCCGCGCCCCACACCCGGTCGATCAGCTGCCCGCGGGTCAGCACCCGGCCGACGTTGCGCAGCAGGTACTCCAGCAGGTCGAACTCCTTCAGCGGCAGCGACACCTCCGCGCCGTCGACCGTCACCACGTGGCGCTCGACGTCCATCCGGACCGGGCCCGCCGACAGCACCAGCGGGGCCAGCTCGCCGTCCGTGCCCGGCTCTCCGCCGCGGCGGAGCACCGCGCGGACCCGTGCGATCAGCTCGCGCGCCGAGTAGGGCTTCGTCACGTAGTCGTCCGCGCCCAGCTCCAGGCCGACGACCTTGTCGATCTCGCTGTCGCGCGCGGTCACCATGATGACCGGCACGGCCGAACGCTGGCGCAGCTGCTTGCAGACGTCGGTGCCGCTCATCCCCGGCAGCATCAGGTCGAGCAGCACGATGTCGGCGCCGTTGCGGTCGAACTCCTCCAGCGCCGCCTGGCCCGTCCCGGCCACGGCCGCGGTGAACCCTTCCTTGCGCAGCAGGAAGGCGAGGGGGTCGGCGAACGACTCCTCGTCCTCGACGATGAGAACCCTGGTCACAGGTTTCCTCCATGATCTGGGCTGTCCTGCCCGGTAACCACGAGCCTCTGGGTGCGCTCGGGGGTCTTCTCCTGCCGCGGTGCCGGCGAGGTCTTGGCCGCCCGCGCCGGCTCGGGGGCCGGCTCGGGGCTGACGTGCGCGGGGATGCGCAGGGTGAACGTCGAGCCGGTGCCCGGACGGCTCCACAGCCCGACCGAGCCGCCGTGGTTGGCCGCGACGTGCTTGACGATCGCCAGGCCCAGCCCGGTGCCGCCGGTGGCGCGCGAGCGGGCCTTGTCGGCGCGGTAGAAGCGCTCGAACACACGCGTCTGCTCGTCCTCGGGGATGCCGATGCCGCGGTCGGTGACGGCGACCTCGACCATGCCGTCGGCCAGCCGCCTGCTGATCGACACCGGGCTGCCGGCCGGCGAGTACGCGACCGCGTTCTCCAGCAGGTTCGACAGCGCCGTGACCAGCAGCGTCCGGTCGCCCTCGATGAGCAGGCCGCTGGCCGCGTCGGTGGTGATGCTGATGTCGGCGGACTCGGCCGACAGCGTGGTCCGGCCGAGCGCCTCGCGCACGACCGCGTCGACCTCGACGACGTTGAGGTCGGGCAGCCGCTCGGCGCCCTGCAGCCGGGACAGCGCGATCAGCTCGGTCACGAGCTGGCCGAGCCGGGTGGACTCGCGCAGGATCTTGCCGCCGAAGCGGCGGACCTCCTCGACGTCCTCGGCGGCGTCGAGCACGGCCTCGGTGAGCAGCGCGATCGCGCCGACCGGCGTCTTGAGCTCGTGGCTGACGTTGGCCACGAAGTCGCGGCGCACGGCCTCCAGCCGGATCGCCTCGGAGTGGTCGACGGCCTCGACGACGGTGAAGCCGTCGCCGAGCGGCCGGACCTGGCCGAGCACCGCCTCCGGCTGGCGGCCGCGCGCTTCGAGCGGCGAGAGATCGATTTCCAGCGGTTCGTCGGTCTCGACGACCTGTTCGGCGGCCTTGCGGGCCCGCGGGTCGGCCTGGTTGACCTTCACCAGGCCCAGCTCGTAGGCCCGCGGGTTGTGCAGCACCATGTCGCCGAAGCGGTTCAGCACGACGATGCCGTTGGTGGACGAGCGGACCAGCCGTTCGAGGAGTTCCGCGACGGTCGGGCCCGGCGGCCGGGCGGTCTCCCGGCGGGTGCGGGCCCGCGCCAGGAAGTAGCCGACCACCGCACCGGCCACCAGTGCGCCGATGGCCAGTGCGAGTGAAACAGGCGTGGTCACGGCCCGATCGTAAGCTGAGAAGTGGCCCTTCGGCCTAGCGTTGTCCGCCTTGTCGTGAGCACCGCGACACCTGCGGAGGACATGTTCGCCGGGGCTTCAGGCGGCGTTCACCCGATCGATTCCCCGGCGAGACATTCCGGGTGAAATCACCCGAGGGTCGCCAGATCGCCCTCGGTGAGCTCGATCGCGGCCGCGGCAACGTTCTGTTCGAGGTGCCCGACGTCGCCGGTGCCGGGGATGGCGAGCACGTGCGGGCCCTGGTGCAGGGTCCACGCGAGCCGCACCTGCGCCGGGGTGACGTCGTGGCGGCGGGCGACTTCGGCGACCCGCTCGTCCTCGCCGGTCCCGCTCGCGACGGCGAAGAACGGCACGAACGCGATCCCCCGCTCGGCGCACATCCGGACGAGCTCGTCGTCCTCGCGGCGCGCGGTGAGGCCGTACTGGTTCTGGACGCAGACGACGGGCGCGATTTCGAGGGCCTCGGCGAGGTGCTCGGGGCCGACGTTGGAGATGCCCAGCTCGCGGATCAGCCCGGCTTCGCGCAGTTCGGCGAGGGCGCCGAAGCCGTCGGCGAGCGAGCCGGTGCCGCGGTCGAGGGCCTGGCCGATCCGGTAGTTGACGACGTCGAGGTGGTCCAGGCCCAGCTCGCGCAGGTTCTCCTCGACCTGGGCGCGCAGCTGCTCGGGCCGGGCGGTGTAGAAGGTGCCCTCGTAGTCGCGGCCGGGGCCGACCTTGGTGGTGAGGACGAGGTCGTCGTAGGGCGCGAGCGCGGTGTTGAGCAGTTCGTTGGCCGAGCGCGGGCCGGCGAAGTAGAAGGCGGCGGTGTCGAAGTGGTTCACGCCGAGCTCGACGGCGCGCCGGAGCACGGCGATCGACGTCTCGCGGGCGCGGATGCCGCCGTCCGAGGTGGACATCAGGCGCATGGCGCCGAACCCGAGGCGGTTGACTTCGAAGGAGCCGAGCTTCCAGGTGCCCGCCGCGGCGGCGGGGAGCGTGTTCGTGGTCATGGCTCCAGCCTTCCGGCGGGGCTCGCGTGACCTCCGGGTTTGGCAGTTTGCTGCCACACTGGAACACGTGGAGAAGGTCACCGACGTCGTCATGGTCCGCGGCGAGGCCGAGCTGTTCGAGCGGACGGCGCACCTGTTCGAGGTCGCGACGGAGATTTCGTGCGCGGCTCGCGACCTGCACACCTGGTCGGTGGCCCACCCGAGCGCACCCGAGCGCGAGCGGTCGGTGCAGGGGATGACCGTGCGCAAGGTGTACCTGCCCGGCGTGCTGTTCGACCCGGCGCTGGCCGAGCACCTGCGCTTCATGGCGGAGAACGGCGCCCGGATCCGGATCACCGAGCGCGAGATCAACGAGACGATCATCCTCGACCGCCGCATCGCCATCGTGGCCGGCGACCTGGTCGGCGGGGTCCGCGGCTACACGGTGATCAGCAACCCGGACCTGGTCCAGGGCATCCGGTCCCTGTTCGAGGCGGCTTGGCACGGCGCGACCGACCTGGAGTCCTACCAGGCGCGGTTCGCCGAGCTGGGCGCGCGGGAGATCCTGGAGCAGCTGGGCTCGGGCTGCAAGGACGAGACGGCGGCGCGGGTTCTGGGCGTCAGCCTGCGGACGTACCGGCGGCGGGTCGCGGAGCTGATGGAACTGCTCGGGGCGTCGTCGCGCTTCCAGGCCGGGGCGCGCGCCCGCGAAGCCGGGCTCCTGTGACGCACGAAGGCCGCGCAACCGGGATCCCGGTTGCGCGGCCTTCGGAAAAGCTCAGCGGCCCTGGTTGGCCACCGCGGCGGCGGCTTCCTTCGCCGCTTCCGGGTCGAGGTACTCGCCGCCCGGCCGCACCGGCCGCAGGTCCTCGGTGAGGTCGTAGCGCAGCGGGATGCCGGTCGGGATGTTCAGGCCCGCGATGTCGGCGTCGGAGATGCCGTCGAGGTGCTTGACCAGCGCGCGCAGCGAGTTGCCGTGCGCGGCGACCAGCACCGTCCTGCCCGCGCGCAGGTCCGGCACGATCTCGGACTCCCAGTACGGCAGCAGCCGCTCGACGACGTCCTTGAGGCACTCGGTCAGCGGGGCGTCGTCGCCGAGGTTCGCGTAGCGGGCGTCGCCCGCCTGGCTCCACTCGTCCTTCGGGTCGATCGCCGGCGGCGGGGTGTCGTACGAGCGGCGCCAGAGCATGAACTGCTCCTCGCCGAACTCGTTGAGCGTCTGCTTCTTGTCCTTGCCCTGCAGCGCGCCGTAGTGGCGCTCGTTGAGGCGCCAGTCGCGCTTCACCGGGATCCAGTGCCGGTCGGCGGCGTCCAGCGCGATGTTCGCGGTGGAGATCGCACGGCGCAGCAGCGAGGTGTGCACCACGTCCGGCAGCAGGCCGGCGCCGGCCAGGAGCTGACCGCCCTGGCGGGCTTCGCCCTCGCCCTGCTCCGACAGCGGTACGTCCACCCAGCCGGTGAACAGGTTTTCCGCGTTCCACGTGCTCTGCCCGTGCCGCAGCAGCACCAACGTCCCAATCTCGGCCATGGCCCTTAGCCTGCCAGAACGGACCGCGCGGCCCACTGGTGACCTCCGCCGCACCCGGCGTCCTACCGAGAGTGTGTTACTCCGAAGTAACACTTCACTCTTCGACAAGGCCGTTGGCCAACAACGCGCAAAATCCCGGCAACAGACTGCGCACTGTTATCGCTCAGCGGTAAATTCACTCGAACGGGCTAGCCAGTAGCCTTGTGATTACCCGGCGGGATCTGACAGGTTGACTACGTCCCGAGCGGCCGGATTCCACGCACTCCCCGGCCGGTTTCGGGCTTTGACCGCGGCTCGTCTCCCCCCTGCCGAGCCGCGGCCCGCCCGGCCCCGTTGGCACCCCCCTCGTCACCGGGTCCTGATCGGCGGGAACTTCAGCGGGGCGGCTCGAGATCGCGACTCCCCCCTCCCTCGAGCCGTCCCGCCTGTTCCGCTCAGCCCTGCTCCGGTTCCGGCGCCGGGATGCGGCGACGCCGGTGCAGCCACCACGCCAGCCAGCCCAGCGGCGCGAGGAACAGCAGGAACGGCGCGATCGCTCCCAGCACCGTCAGCAGGCCGCCGCCGAAGACCAGGAACGCGTGCCAGCCGCCGGCCAGGCCGCCGAGGAAGCCGCTGTGGTCTTCACCGGGCGGCGGGGGCGCGGCGACGCTGCGGACGGTCATCGCCACGGTCGCCATCGCGACGCTGCCCGCCAGCGAGTTCCGCTGCTGCTCGAGCGATTCGAGCGTCGCCTCGCGGCTCGTCAGCTCGCTTTCGACCGACGCGATCTCGGACACCGAGGTCGCCCGCGCGAGCAGCGCGCGGATCCGTTCCACCGACGCCCGCTGCGTCGCCAGCCGCGCTTCGACGTCGACGACCTGCTCGGTCACGTCCTGGGTGTTCAGCTCCCGCTTGACCAGGCTCGTCCCCAGGTGCGAGAGCTGGTCGAGCACGCCGTCGAGCTTGTCCGCGGGCACCGCGAGGCTGAGCGTCGCCGACTCGTCGCCGGTGCTCTCCTGCCCGGTGTAGCCGCCGGCGCCCTGCGCGATCCCGCGGGCCTGGGCGACGACGTCGGTGACCTTGGTGGCGGTCAGTTCGAGCCGGGCGCTGCGCGAGAGCTTGCGGTCGGTCGCACCCGCCTGCGGCGGGGTCACCTTGGCCGCGCCGCCCTTGCCCTGCTGCGGCGCGGCCGGGACCGGCCCGGTCCCGGCACTGTCCGCCGTGGACGATGCCCCGTTTTCCGCGGCCGAGCACCCGGCCAGCGCGAACGCCACCGCGGCGGCCGCGAGCCCGGCTCTCCATCGAGTTCGCATTCTGCGTCTCCCTCCAGTTTCGACTGGCGAGGAGACGGATGTCCGGTTCACGGCCGTTGCACGGCCTCCGGTCACGACTCGGTCAAGCCCGGTTCGTGCGGCTTCTCGGGCGCGACGAGGTGCTTGAACGCCTGGAGGTTGGCCAGCGATTCGCCGCGGGAGACGCGCCAGTCCCACTCGCGCTTGATCGACGTCGCGAAGCCCAGCTCCAGCAGCGTGTTGAAGTCGCCGTCGGCCGCTTCGAGCACCTGGCCGAGCACCTTGTCGAGCTCGTCGGCGGACATCGTCTCCTTGCCGAACCGGCCGACCAGGTAGATGTCCCCGAGACTGTCCACTGTGTAGTGCACGCCGTAGAGCTTGGCGTTGCGCTGCAACAGGAACCGGTAAACGTCCTCATGGGACTCGTCGGGACGGCGGCAGACGAACGCCTCCACCGAAAACGCGTGGTCGCCGTCGACGAGCCACGCGTTCGTCTGCAGCTTCTTGGTGCCCGGCAGCGTGACGAAGTACTTGCCAGGACCGCGTTTGTCGTACTTCAGCTCGGCGGAGTCCAAAGTAGACTGGATCAGCCGGTCCAGGCTCACACCGCCACCTCCGTGCGCAGGTCCAGCGCGCGGGAAAACGCGCTCGTGGCCTGAGCATAGATGTCCAGCAGCGCGTCCGTCGTACGGCGCCAGGAGAACCGCCGCGCGTGCACGACGGCGTTGGCGGCCAGTTCGCGGCGCCGGTCCGGGCGCAGGGCGACGGCGGCCAGCGCGTCGGCCCACTCGTCGGCGCCGTGCCCGGGCACCAGCAGCCCGGAGACGCCGTGCGGCACCGCCACCGGCAGCCCGCCGACCTCGGCCGCGACCACCGGCGTCCCGCAGGCCTGCGCCTCCAGCGCGACCAGGCCGAACGACTCGTTGTAGCTCGGCACCGCGACGACGTCGGCGGCGCGGAACACCCGGGCGAGCGCCTCGCCGGGCTGCGGCGGCAGGAACCGGACCTGCCGCTCGATGCCGAGGGAAACGGCCAGCTCACGCAGGGCCTGCGGCTGCTCCAGCCCGGTCCCGGACGGTCCGCCGACGATCAGCACGACCAGCCGGGAGGCCAGCTCGGGGCGGCGGCGCAGCATCGCGGCCGCGGCGTGCAGCAGCACGTCCGGCGCCTTCAGCGGCTGGATCCGGCCGGCGAAGGCCAGCACGACGTCGTCGTCGGCCAGGCCCAGCTCCGCGCGGGCGAGGGACTGCGAGCCCGGGGTGAAGCGTTCGAGGTCGACACCCGGCGGCACGGCGTGCACCGCGTGCGGCTCGGCGTCGTAGAGGTCGATGAGCTGCCGCGCTTCGACCGCGGTGTTGGCGACCAGCCGGTCGGCCTCCGCGACCACCTGCTCCTCGCCGATCACGCGGACGCGCGGCTCGGGCTTGTCGCCCTCGGCGAGCGCGGCGTTCTTCACCTTCGCCAGGGTGTGCGCGGTGTGCACCAGCGGCACGGACCAGCGGTCGCGGGCGAGCCAGCCGACCTGGCCCGAGAGCCAGTAGTGCGAGTGGATCAGGTCGTAGTGGCCGGGCTCGTGGAACGCCTCGGTCCGCAGCACGCCGGAGGTGAACGCGCACAGCTGGGCGGGCAGCTCGTCGCGGCCCAGCGGCTCGAACGGACCGGCCTGCACGTGCCGCACGGTCACCCCGGGCGCCAGCTCGGCCACCGGCGGCTGGCCGGACGCGGTCGCGCGGGTGAACACCTCGACCTCGACGCCGCGGCGGGCCATCTCGGTCGCGGTCTGGCTGACGTAGACGTTCAGCCCGCCCGCGTCGCCGGTGCCCGGCTGTTCGAGCGGTGAGGTGTGCACGGACAGCACGGCGATCCGGCGCGGCACAGCCCGGAACCTCCGGATGGAGCTGGTCACCTGGTCACGTCTCCTGCGTACTTCAGCATTCCTCGGCGAACTGCCGGAGCACCGCGTCGAACTCGGCCGCGGACTCGGCGAAGGGCGCGTGCCCCCCGTCAACGAACCAACGCCCGACGGCACCCGGAATCTTCCCGAGGGCGTGTTCGGCCGCCGAGGGCTCGATCACGCGGTCGGCCGTGCCGTGCACGACCAGGGCCGGTTTGTCGATCGCGGCCAGCACGTCTTCGCTGCCGGCGTCGCGGCGGAACAGGGCCGAGCGGACCGACGGCGGCACGCTCAGCGACGCCCCGAGCAGGGCCTGGACCTGCGCGCCGGGCACCGGACCGGTCGTCATCCCGCGGCTGAACGCGGTGAGCGCCGGGACCGCGATGTCCGGATCGTCCGAAAGCATCGCGCGCATGTGCTCGCGCATCAGCGCGCCGACGCGCCCGCCTGGCCGGTCGCGGCCGATCTCGGTGATGGCACCGACGAGCACGAGCCCGCGCAGGCGTGCGGTGCCGTGCACGCGGATGTGGTCGGTCAGTACCAGGCCGCCGTAGGACCAGGCGACGACGATCGCGTCCGGGCCGGCGAAGTCGAGCACGGCGGCGAGGTCGTCCGCCCACACCTGCGGGTCGTCGTAGCCCGAGGCCGGGACGTCCGAGGCGCCGTGCCCCCGCAGGTCCACGGCGACCAGCCGGAACCGCTCGGTCAGCGCCGGGTCGGCGAGCTGCGCGGCCCAGCAGCCGCCCGACTGCGCCCAGCCGTGCACGAACACGATCGGCCGGCTGTTCTCCTCGCCCTCGACCCGCAGGCCGAGCCGGACCCCGCCGTGCCCGACGACTTCGGTGCGCACGGGTTACTTCGCACCCAGCCCTTGCCAGGCCGCCCAGCTGTAGTTCCAGTCCTTGACGTCCGAGGCCATCGGCGGGCTGAGCTTCGAGCCGGTGATCTCGACCGGGTCGCCGATCATCGCCGAGTCGAAGTAGTCCTTGGCGTCGGCTTCCAGCAGGTTGACACAGCCGTGGGAGTTGTTGTTCTTCCCGATGTTGGCCGCGTTGTCCTGGTTCTCGTGGATGTACTCGCCGTGGTTGGAGAACCGGCAGGCCCACTTCTTGTTGACGTTCGTGTAGCCGTAGCGGGCGTTGTCGAAGACGGCCGTCGGCTCCCTGGTCATGATGATGTAGGTGCCGTTCGGGGTGTTGCGGTCGACCTCGGCGTCCAGCCCGTTCGCGCACGGGTAGCTCTTGACCTGCGAGCCGCCGCGGTAGACGTGCATCTGGTGATCCGGGGTGTTGACCTTGACCACCTGGTTGCGGCCGATCTTGAACTTCGTCGTGACGTCGGCCTTGCCGTACGCGCCGCCGCCCAGGTCGACGCCGTACAGCTTCGCCTCGACGTTCACGGTGATGTTCTGCGGCCAGTACTCCTTCGGCCGGTAGTCGACCTGGCTGTCGGACAGCCAGCCCCAGGCGCCTTCGACCTCCTTGTCCGTTTTCACGGACAGGGCCTTCTCGACCGCCTTGCGGTCCTTGACCGGCGACTGGAACTTGACGCTGATCGGCATGGCCACGCCGACGGTCTGGTTGTCGGCCGGGTTGAGCGTGGCGCGGACCTGCTTGGCCGGGGAAACCGTGGTGAAGGTGCCCTTGAACTCGACCGGCTTGCCGTCGGAGCCGGTGGCCTTGGCCGCGTAGGTGTAGGTCTTGCCGTAGCCGAGCGGCTCGGAGCTGGTCCAGGTGAGGCCGTCGGGCGTGAGATCGCCCTTGACGGCCTTGCCGCCGTCGGCGGTCAGCTTGCACTCGGTGAGCTTGCCGTCGGCCACCTTCAGCACGGCGGGCTTGAGCACCGGCACGTCCTTGGCGTCGGCGGCGGGCTCGGCCGTGATCTTCGCCACGGGCTGGCTGCCTTCGCCGTCCGCACCCGCGGCGCCGGTGGGCAGCGCGGTGCCGTCGTTCGTGCTCGAACACGCGGCGGCGACCAGGGCGGCCCCCGCCGCCAGAGCGGCCTTGAAGACCGTACGCCGTTCGATCACCGAAACCTCCCGAAATCCCCCGCGGACCAGCGGGCACACGCCTTTAGCGCTGGTAGCGCAGCCGACGTTACCTGCCGGAAGGTAAAGACCAACCAATCAGGTGGCGACGCCTTTGTCGACAAAGACGTCCCAGACACGTACGGGTTGCCCGGTTTGGCTCAAATCACGCAGTTGATCAGCAGCGGTTCGGGGTGCAGCCGGACGCCGAACCGCTCGAAAACGCCGTCCCGGACCGTCCTGGCCAGCGCCAACAGGTCCTCGGTGGTCGCGTCGCCGCGGTTGGTCAGCGCGAGGGTGTGCTTCGTCGACAGCGAAACGCGGTTCCCCGGCCCGGGGTACCCTTTGCCGAAGCCGGCGCGCTCGATCAGCCACGCCGCGGACAGCTTGACGCCGCCGTCGGCCGGGTACTGCGGCACCTCGGACCCGACGGCCGACGTGATCCGCTCGAGGACGGCCTCGGCTTCGGCGCCCGGCACGATCGGGTTGGTGAAGAACGAGCCCGCGCTCCACGTGTCGTGGTCGTCCGGGTCGAGCACCATGCCCTTCCCGCGGCGCAGCCCGAGAACCGCGGAGCGCGCTTCGGCGGCCGGGACGCGCGCGCCGATCTCGACGCCGAGCGTGCGCGCCAGCTCGGCGTAGCGGATGGGCGCGGACAGGCCGTCTTCGCGGACCTCGAACCGGACCGAGAGGACGACGCCGGTGTCCGTGCCCTTGAGGACGCTGGTGCGGTAGGCGAAGCCGAGCTCGTCGGCCTTGAGCGTGCGCACCTCGCGCGTCACGCGGTCGTAGAGCTCCAGCGAGACGATCGACTCGGCGACCTCGCAGCCGTACGCGCCGACGTTCTGGATCGGCGTCGCCCCGACGCTACCGGGGATGCCGGAGAGGCACTCGAGGCCGCCCAGCCCGGCCTCGACCAGCGCGGCCACGAACGCGTCCCAGTTCTGGCCGGCCTGGACCTCGACGACGTCCTCGTCACGCCGCCAGCCGGTGTTCGCCACCTCGACGAGCGTGCCGTCGAACCCCGCGTCGCCGACCACCAGGTTGGAGCCGCCGCCGAGCAGCAGCACCGGCTCGCCCGCCGCGTCCGCCTCGCGGACCGCCGCGACGAGGTCTTCGCTGGTCACGGCGCTGACGAACCGGCGAGCCGGGCCGCCGAGGCGCAGCGTGGTGTACGCGGAGAGCTTCGGGAGGGCGGGAGTTCGGGCGGAGTTCACGGGTCTGACGGTACTGTCCGGCCCATGGGATCCCGGATCGAGCACCGCGCCGAGTTCGCCGCCGACGTCGCGTCCACGTACGCGGCCGTCGCCGGCGAGGACGCGCTGCGGGCCCGCCTGGCGGAGATCGGCGGCCACGACGCGGCGCTGCTGGCGTACGAGGTGTCCGGCACGGACCTGCGCTACCAGCTGCGGCAGGGCATCAGCGCGGACAAGCTGCCGCAGGCGGTGCGGACGCTGCACAAGGGCGACCTGCTGGTGACCCGCACGCAGACCTGGCGCGTCAGCAACGACGGCACCGGCCACCAGGGCAACGCTTCGGTCGAGGTCGGCGGCGTCCCGGGCGAGATCACCGCGCGGACCGCCCTGCTGGCCAACGCCGACAAGACCGTGCACCGGACCAGCGGCGAGGTCACCGTCCGGATCCCGCTGTTCGGCGGGAAGCTGGAGAGCGTGATCGCCGAGCAGGTCACGAAACTGCTGGAGCGCGAAGCCGAATTCACCGCGAAGTGGCTCGCGCAGGCAAACTGACCCCGGTCGGCGCGCCGACCCGCGGCACCACCAACCCCAACCGCCTGCGCCGGGTCGACCGGTGGATCGCGTCGGCACCGCCGACGTCCCGGCTGCTGCGCACGGCAGGCTCGCCGCTGGTGGTCGATCTCGGTTACGGCGCTTCCCCGGTGACGACGGTCGAACTGGCGCGGTGGCTGCGCCGGGTCCGGCCGGACGTCCGCGTGCTGGGCCTGGAGCTGGACCCGGAGCGGGTCGCGGTCGCCCAGTCCGCCGCGGCGCCGCCACTGCTGGAGTTCCGCCGCGGCGGGTTCGAGCTGGCCGGGACGCGGCCGGTCCTGGTGCGGGCGTTCAACGTGCTCCGGCAGTACGCCGAGGACGAGGTGCCCGGCGCGTGGGGCCTGATGCTGGACTCGATGCCCGCCGAGGGCCTCCTGGTGGAGGGCACGTGCGACGAGATCGGGCGGCTGTCGACGTGGGTGCTGGTCTCGGCGGCCGGGCCGGTCTCCCTGACGCTGTCGATGCGGCTGGCCGGGCTGGACCGCCCGTCGACGATCGCCGAGCGGCTGCCGAAGGCGCTGATCCACCGGAACGTGCCCGGTGAACGCGTCCACGCGCTGCTGTCCGGGTTGGACGCCTGCTGGGCGGCCGCGGCACCCCACCAGTCCTTCGGCGTGCGTTCGCGCTGGCTGGAAACGGTCCGGCTGCTGGCCGCGCGGGGCTGGCCGGTGGTGGGCCCGCCGTCGCGGATCCGGCTGGGCGAGCTGACGGTGCCGTGGGCGGCGGTCGCCCCCGCCTGAACGTTCACCAGCCCACCCCCGCTGCGTCACCCCGAAGTGACCTTCGGTGATCACCATTGAGCCGTGGAACTCCTGGGGCACGTCACCGAACTGCTGCGCGACGCGCTCGGTTCGCCGTGGCTTTGGGTGCTCGTCTTCGCCGTGTCCGGGTTGGACGCGCTGCTGCCCTTCATGCCCAGTGAGACCACCGTCGTCACCGTCGCCGTCCTGCTCGGACCCGACCCGGCGCGGCTGGCCCTGCTGGCCGCCGTCGCGGCCACCGGCGCGTGGGCCGGCGACTGCCTCGGGTACGCGGTCGGGCGCGCCGCCGGGCCGCAGGCCATCGCGCGGCTGCAACGCGGCCCCGACGGCCGCCGCCGCTACGAGTGGGCCCGTGACCAGGTGCGGCGCAACGGCGGCCTGCTGATCATCGCGGCCCGCTACCTGCCCGGCGGCCGCGTCGCCAGTGCGCTGGCCAACGGCAGCCTCGGCTACCCGCTGCGCCGGTTCGTGCCGCTCGACGCCGCCGGCGCGGCGATCTGGGCGGTGTACAGCGTGTTGATCGGCCTCGCGGGCGGAGCCGCCTTCGCCGACGAGCCGGCCAAGGGGCTGCTGCTGTCGTTCAGCCTGGGCCTGGGTCTGGTGTTCGCCATCGAGGCCGGGCGACGGCTACGGTCGGCCCATGCTCGAAGCGATCGACGTCCACGCCGACGCGCTGAAGCGGGCGGCGCTGGCGGCCGGGCCGTCGGCCCCGGTGCCGAACTGTCCGAAGTGGACTGTCCATGACCTGGTGACGCACATCGCGCTCGTGCACGACACCATCACCAGCCTGGCGATGGGGCGGCCGCCGCACCCCGAGCCGCCACCGGACTGGGAAGACGTCCTCGGGTGGTGGGACGGTCGGCGCCTGGCCCTGCGCGAAGCACTGACGCGCAATCCGGACACGCCGTGGACCCGCCGGATGGCCCACGAGACCGCGATCCACCGCCTCGACGCCGAATCCGCCCTACCGGACCCGGCACACACCCGCTTCTCCCCCGAATTCGCCAACGACGGCATCGACGAGTTCCTGACCTTCGTCGTCCCGCGTCGCGGCTTCGCCATCGACGTGCGGGTCACGACCCCGGAGCGGACGTGGACGGTCGGCACCCCGGGCACCGAGGTGACCGGCGACGCCGACGACGTCTACCGGGCGCTGTGGGGCCGCCCGCACCGGGCGGCGATCAGCGGGGACCGGCTCCCGGCCGTCTGACCAGCGCGGGGAGAATGTCCGGCGTGACCGCTCCCGAACGCCGCTACGTCATCACCTTCGGCTGCCCCGACCGCACCGGCATCATCGCCCGGATCTCCGGGTTCCTCGCCGAGCACGGCGGCTGGATCGTCGAGGCGGCCTACCACACCGACCCGGACACGGGCTGGTTCTTCACCCGCCAGGTGGTCCGGGCCGACTCGCTGCCCTTCGCCGCCGCCGAGCTGCGCGCCCGGTTCGGCGAGGTGGCCGCGGAGCTGTCCGCGGAGTCGAGCTGGCAGGTCAGCGACACCGGTGAGCGGCGCCGCGCGGTGATCCTCGTCTCGAAGGCCGGGCACTGCCTGTACGACCTGCTCGGCCGGGTCGCCTCCGGGGAGCTCGACGTCGACGTCGCCGCGGTGATCGGCAACCACGACTCGCTCGCCGACATCACGCGCGCGCACGGCATCCCGTTCCACCACGTGCCGTTCCCGGCCGGGGACAGGGCGGCGGCGTTCGAGCAGGTCCGCAAGCTGGTCGACGAGCACGACCCGCACGCGGTGGTGCTGGCCCGGTTCATGCAGATCCTGCCCGCGGACCTGTGCCGCGAGTGGGCCGGCCGGGCGATCAACATCCACCACAGCTTCCTGCCGTCGTTCATCGGCGCGAAGCCGTACCACCAGGCGCACACGCGCGGGGTGAAGCTGGTCGGCGCGACCTGCCACTACGTGACGGCGGACCTCGACGCGGGCCCGATCATCGAGCAGGACGTCATCCGCGTCGGCCACGGCGACTCGGTGGAGGACATGGTCCGCAAGGGCCGTGACATCGAAAAAGTCACCCTCGCGCGCGGCCTCCGGTGGCACCTGGAGAACCGCGTCCTGGTGCACGGCAACCGCACCGTGGTCTTCTGACCCCGGTCGTGAGTGTTTAGGCGGGTTAGAACCCGCCTAAACACTCACGAGGGTCAGGCGCCGATGGTCTTGGCGTCGATGACGAAGCGGTAGCGGACGTCGGAGTTCTCGACGCGCTCGTAGGCCTCGTTGACCTTGTCGGCCGAGATGGTCTCGATCTCCGCGCCGATGCCGTGCTTCGCGCAGAAGTCCAGCATCTCCTGGGTCTCGGCGATGCCGCCGATCATCGAGCCGGCCAGCACCTTGTTGCCGCCCAGCAGCGAGAAGGCGTTGTAGGCCAGCGGCTCGCCCGGCGCGCCGACGTTCACCATCGCGCCGCCGACCTTGAGCAGGCTCAGGTAGGCGTCGATCGGCAGCTTGGCCGACACGGTGTTGAGGATGACGTCGAACCTGCCCTTGAGCGTGTCGAACGTCGACTCGTCGCTGGTCGCGTAGTAGTCGGTCGCGCCGAGCTTGAGGCCGTCCTCCTGCTTCTTGAGGCTCTGGCTCAGCACGGTCACCTCGGCGCCCATCGCGGCGGCGATCTTGACGCCCATGTGCCCGAGCCCGCCGAGGCCGATCACGGCGACCTTCTTGCCGGGGCCGGCGCCCCAGTGGTGCAGCGGCGAGTAGGTGGTGATGCCCGCGCACAGCAGCGGCGCGGCGACGTCGAGGTCGATGCCTTCGGGGATGCGGCAGACGAAGGCGTCCTTGACGACGATCTGGTTGCTGTAGCCGCCGTAGGTGTTCTCGCCGTCGAAGCCGACGCCGTTGTACGTCTGGATGTTGCCCTTGACGCAGAACTGCTCGGTGCCGGCCAGGCAGTACTCGCACTCGCCGCAGGAGTCGACCATGCAGCCGACGCCGACGCGGTCGCCCACCTGGTACTTCGTCACGTCCGAGCCGACCGCGGCGACCACACCGGCGATCTCGTGGCCCGGGACCATCGGGAAGATCGCCTGGCCCCAGTCCTCCTTGGCCTGGTGGATGTCGCTGTGGCAGATGCCGGCGTAGGCGATGTCGATCAGCACGTCGTCGGGACGCAGGTCACGGCGCTCGATCGTGGTCGGCGCCAGCGGCGCGCCCGGCGCCGGAGCGGCGATGGCGTGCGTGGTGGTGCTCATGGAACCCTCCAGGTTCAAGTACCGTCGTAAGAGGTCTCATACATGTCCTACGTAAGAGCCCTCTTACATATTTCGAACGAGAGATGTGATCCGGGTCATGGGCGGCAAGTACCACCACGGCGACCTCCGCGGCGAGCTCGTGCGCGTCTCCCTCGACCTGATCGCGGAGCAGGGCCTGGCCGGCTTCTCGGTCGCCGAGGTCGCCCGCCGGGCGAAGGTCAGCCCGGGTGCGCCGTACCGGCACTTCGCCGACCGCGAGACGCTGCTGGCCGAGGTCGCGTGCCACATCGCGTGCCAGCTGGCGGACCGCGTCACGGCCGCGGCCGGCGAGCACGAGGACCCGGCCGAAGCGCTGGCGGCGGCCGCGGGCGCGTACACGCGGTACGTGATCGAGCGCCGGGCCGGGATGAACGTCCTCTACGCCGACGGCCTGCACGGCCCGGAGCACGTCGGCCTGCACGAACAGACCCGTCGGCTGACCGACGAGTTCCTGCTGCGCTGCCTGGCGGTCGCGCCCGACCCGGCGACCGGGCTGGAGCTGATGGAGCAGCTGTTCACCCAGGCGCACGGCTACGGCACGTTCCAGCTCGACGGCGTCTTCGTGAAGCACGGCTACTCGGTGGACCTGGTGGTGAAGAAGTCCACGGAAGCGGCGCGGATCGTCATCACGGGCCGGACCGCGGCGGCGTGAGCAAGCGGATACTGAACCCATGCTGTGCGTCTTCGACGTCAACGAGACCCTGCTCGACCTGACCGCGATGGATCCCCTGATCGGCGGACCCGAGCTGCGGCGCGAGTGGTTCGGGCTGGCCATCCACACCGTGTTGACCGTGACGGCGACCGGCGGCTACCGCGACTTCGCGGGCATCGCCGGCGACGCGGCCATCGAGGTCGCCGCGCGGCACGGGCGGGAGGCGGACCTGGGCGCGATCGCCGCGGGCCTGCGCTCGCTGCCCGCCCACCCGGACGTCGAACCCGGCCTGGCGAAGCTGCGCGAAGCGGGCCACACCGTCGTCGCGCTGACGAATTCGCCGCTCGCGACGGCCGAGGCGCAGCTGCAGAACGCCGGCCTGGCTCCGCTGCTCGACCGGATCTTCTCGGCCGAGCAGGTCGGCCGGCTCAAGCCCGCGCCGGAGCCGTACCACCAGGTCGTGGTCGCCTACCCCGGTGCGACGGCGGTGATGATCGCCGCGCACGACTGGGACATCGCGGGCGCGCAGGCGGCCGGGCTGCGGACGGCGTTGCTCGCCCGCCCCGGCGTCCGCCCGCTGCCCGGCTCACCCGAGCCGACGTACACGATCCCGGCCCTGACCGGGCTCGCCGGACTGCTCTAGTCGGCGATCCGGACCAGCATCTTGCCGGTGTTGGCCCCCGACAGCAGGCCCAGGAACGCCTCGGGGGCGTTGCGGATGCCGTCGACGAAGGTCTCCGAGTACTTGATCTCGCCGGAGTTGACCAGCGGTGCGACCTCGCTGACGAACTGCTGCTGCAGGCCCCAGTGGTCGAGCACCAGCAGGCCGCGGATGGTGAGCCGCTTGGCGATGACCTGCGCGAGGTTGCGCGGCGCCGGCGTCGGCTCGGTGGCGTTGTAGGTGGAGATCATCCCGCAGATGGCGATCCGGCCGTGCAGGGTGATCGCGTCGATCGCGGCTTCGAGGTGCTCGCCGCCGACGTTGTCGAAGTAGACGTCGATGCCCTCGGGCGCGGCCTGGTGCAGCTGCTCGGCGACCGGGCCGTCCTTGTAGTTGAAGGCCGCGTCGAAGCCGAGGTCGTCGATCAGGTGGCGCACCTTCTCCGCCGAACCCGCCGAGCCGATGACGCGCTTGGCGCCCTTCAGCTTCGCGAGCTGCCCGACCAGCGAGCCGACCGCCCCGGCCGCGCCGGAGACGAACACGGTGTCGCCCGGCTTGAACTCGGCCGACTCCAGCAGGCCCGCGTACGCGGTCAGGCCGGGCATGCCGAGCACGCCGAGGTAGGTCGACAGCGGCGCGGCGGTGGCGTCCACCTTGACGTACCGGCCGGCGTCGAGCACGGCGTGGGTGCGCCAGCCGGCCTGGTGCAGCACGTGGTCACCCGGCTTGACGTCGTCCACGGTGGACTCGACGACCTCGCCGACCGCGCCACCGGACATGACCTCGCCGACCTGGAACGGCGGCGCGTAGGACTTGACGTCCTTCATGCGGCCACGCATGGCCGGGTCGACGCTCATGACCAGGTTGCGGACCAGGATCTGGCCGTCGCCCGGCGTCGGCACCTCGACGTCGACGATCTCGAAGTTGTCGTGCGTCGGAACGCCTTCCGGCCGCGAAGCCAGCCGGATCTCGGTCGCCGTGCTCATCGTCGGATCTCCTTCAAGTTCTCGAAGCGGGGCAGGCGCCCCGGATTCCACCCGATGCAACCAGCTAACCGGGGCGCAGATTCCGGATGTGACCGGTCACACGATCTCGGCGAGCTTGCCCAAGACACCGTCGTAGATCTTCTTCAGCCCGCCCGGCGCGAAGGTCTTCTCGAAGAAGCCGCCGATGCCACCGGCACCGTCCCACGTGGTCTCGATCTTCACCACACTGCGTTCACCCGCTTCGGTGACCGTCCAGGTGGTGACCATGCTGGAGTTCGCGTCGGTCTCGACCAGCGTCCCCGGCTTCGGCTCGGTGACCGTCGCCTTGACGTCACGCACCCGCTTGGACGTCGCCTGCAGCTTCCAGCCGGCCTTGGTCCCGGCACCGACGCCGCCCTCGGTGACCTGGTAGTCGCGGTAGTGCTCGGTGAGCAGCTTCGGCCGCGTCTCGGCGTAGTCGGCGACGAGCGCGCGGACCTTGTCGGCCGGGGCGTCGATGGTGCGCTCCGCGGTGGCCGTGACCTTTCCCATTTCACTCCTTCTCCGGTACTCCGGCGTACGAATCAGGGTCCACGATTCCACTGTGCGGCGCACCACCGGCGGGCGCCCTCGGCGGTTAGGCTGCCCGGCATGGGTTCGGGAGCGCACCGCCGGTCGACGGTGGCGGTGAAGGAGTCGCTGCGGGAGCTGCGTACCCAGCTGTCGCTGCTGAACCACCAGGTCAGCGCGCACCTGGCGCTCAAGGACGTCGACCTGGACTGCCTCGAGCTGATCGGCAGGCACGGCCCGCTGAGCCCGAGCGCGCTGGCCCGCCGCGCGGGCCTGCACCCGGCGACGATGACGGGCATCCTCGACCGCCTGCAGAAGGGCGGCTGGATCGTCCGCGAGCGCGACCCGGAGGCGGCCGACCGCCGATCGGTGGCGGTCCGCGCGGTCCGCGGCCGCACCGGCGAGCTGTTCCGGCTCTACGCGGGGATGAACACGGCGATGGACGAGCTGTGCGCGGGGTACAGCGAGGAGGAGCTCGACCTGATCGCCGGGTTCCTCCGCCGCGCAACGTCGGCGGGCGACACGGCCACCGGCGACCTGGCGAACGACTGACCAGCGGGTTTTGTGCTGTACTGCGTCCCATGTGGCAGTCGGGTGACGCGTACGAGGCATTCATGGGCCGCTGGAGCCGCCGCCTGGCGGAGACGTTCGTCCGCCGCGTCGACCTCCCCCCGAGCCGCCGCTGGCTCGACGTCGGCTGCGGCACGGGTGCCCTGACGGCGGCGGTGCTGGCCGCGGCCGACCCGGTGGAGGTCGCGGGCGTCGACCCGTCGGAAGGGTTCCTGGCCATGGCCCGCGCACGCGTGCCGGATCCGCGGGTGACGTTCACGGTGGCGGACGCTCGTGAGCTGCCCTTCCCGGACGACCGCTTCGACGTGGTCGTCTCGGGCCTGGTCTTGAACTTCGTGCCGGACCCGGCGGCAGCGGCGTCCGAGATCAGGCGGGTGACGGCCCCCGGCGGCCGGGCGGTGGCCTACCTGTGGGACCTGGCCCAGGGCATGGAGATGCTCCGGTACTTCTGGGACGCGGTGGCCGAGCTGAACCCGGCGGCGGTGGAGCTGCACGAGGGCCGCCGGTACCCGCTGTGCCGCCCGGAGCCGTTCGGTCGCCTGTGGACGGAAGCGGGCCTGACCGACGTGACGGTCGACGACCTCACGATCCCGACGCCGTTCGCCGATTTCGGCGACTACTGGCAGCCGTTCCTCGGCCGGCAGGGTCCGGGCCCGGCGTACCTGGCGACGCTGGCCGAGGAGGACCAGGCTCGGTTGCGCGAGCTGTTGCGCGGACGGCTGCCGGCGAACCCGGACGGAACGATCCCGCTGACGGCCCGAGCGTGGGTCGTCAGCGGGACCGCGTAACTCAGAGACCGGCCTGGGCGAGCCAGTCCTTCGCGACGTCCGCGGCCTGCTCGCCGTCGGAGTCGACGCGCTTGTTCAGGTCGCGCATCACGTCGGTCGTCAGCTTCGCGCTGACCGCGTTCACCGCGTTGGCGAAGTCGGCGCCGCGCTCGTCGAGGACCTTCTTGTTCACCGCCGGCACCACGTTCTCCGTCGGCACGATGTTGAGGTCGTCCTTCAGCACCGTGTACTTCGAGTCACCGGTCAGCGGGCTGACCGAGTCGACCGGGATGACCGTGACGGCCCCGGACTTGAGCTGCTCGACGCGCGGCCCGGCCTCCTGGATCGTCTGGAAGCTGATGTTGGTCAGCTTGTAGACGTCCTTGAAACCGAGGTAGCACGGAAGGCGCTTCTCGCACTCCGGCGGCCCCGCCATGACGACCTTGTCGAGCTTCTTCAGGTCGCTGATCGACGCGATGCCCTTGTCCTTGGCCAGGTCGGACTTGACGATGTAGGTGTTCTTGTCCTCGGCCGGCGCGAAGTTCAGCAGGCCGACGCCGCTGGGCTCGAACAGCTTGGCCAGCTGGTCGTGCTCCTCCTGCGCGGTCTTCCCGGCCTCCTTGCCGAAGCCGGTGGTGATCGCCGCGCCCTGGTACTCCGGGATGAACTGGAGTTCACCGGACTTCAGCGACGGGTAGATCAGCTCGCGCGAGCCCAGGTTCAGCTTGCGCGTCACCGGGTAGCCCTTGGCCTCCAGCGCTTGCGCGTAGACCTCGGCGAGAATCTGGCTGTCGGTGAAGTTGAAGGACGCGACGACGATCGGCGCCCCGCCCTTGCCCTGCGCGGCGGGCTTGTCACCGCTGTCGCTGCCGCCGCAGGCGGCCAAACCGAGCGTCGCCGCGACGGCCACCGCCATCACGGACGCGTTCCGGAACCAGCGCACGAATCCCCACTCCCTCGTCACTCGAACAGACGAAAGGACCCTAGCCCCGTCCCCCGACAAGAAACCACATCGTGGGACGAACGGCTCAGAATTCCCAGTCTGCGGAATTTTCCCGCCCGATCGGGGTAGGGTCGGCAGGTGCACGTGACCGCCGTGACGCCCTTGGCCGCCGACAGCGGACCGCCGATCTTCCAGTGGAGGTGGGTCGACCGCAACGCCGACGCCATCGTCCACCGGCTCGTCGAGCACATCTCCCTGACCGGTGCCGCGCTCGGCATCGGCCTGGTGGTTTCGATCGGGCTGGCGGTGCTGGCGCTGCGTTACCGCTGGTCGTACGGGATCATCCTGGGCACCGCGGGCGCGCTGTACGTGATCCCGAGCCTGGGCGCGTTCGCCGTGCTGGCGCCGTTCTTCGGGCTGACGTTCGTGACCGCGATGATCCCGCTCGCGACGTACACGCTGCTCATCCTGGTCCGCAACATCGTGACCGGCGTCGACCAGGTGCCCCAGGAGGTCCGCGAAGCCGCGATCGGCATGGGCTACACGCGCACGCGGATGCTGTGGCAGATCGAGCTGCCGCTGGCCCTGCCGGTGGTGATCGCCGGCCTGCGCGTGGCCGCGGTGACGACGATCGGCCTGGTCACGGTGACGTCCATGCTCGGCCTGGGCGGCCTCGGTTACTTCATCCGCGCCGGCATCCAGAACACGACGCCGAACCCGACGGAGATCATCGTCGGCATGGGCCTGTCGGTGGTGCTGGCGGTGGTCGTCGACCTGCTGCTCTGGCTGGGCGAGCGCCTGCTGACCCCCTGGACCCGGAAGGCGCGATGAGCTTCTTCGACCAGCTGAACGCGTGGCTCGCCGATCCCAACCGGTGGAGCTGGACGGACCGCGAGGGCGTGCCGTACCGGACGTTGGAGCACCTCAGGTTTTCCCTGCTGGCGCTGGTGATCGCGGCGGTGCTGACGATCCCGGCGGCGCTGTGGCTGGCCCACTACCGCCGCGGCGCGTTCCTGGCGAGCAGCGCGGTGAACATCGGCCGCGCGATCCCGAGTTTCGGGTTGATCATCCTGTTCTGGTTCCTGGCGAGCCGCTGGGAGTGGGACACGACGTTCTGGCCGTTGCTGCTGGCCTTGGTCGCGCTGGCGATGCCACCGCTGTTCACGAACACGTACGCGGGCGTGGTGTCCCTGGAGCAGGAGACGGTGGACGCGGCCCGCGGGACGGGCTACCGCGAGTGGCAGATCATGCTGCGCCTCGAGTTCCCGTTGGCATCCCCGGTGATCCTGGCGGGCGCGCGCGTGTCGTTCCTCCAGTTGATCGCAACGGTGGCCATCGGAGCGATCGTCAACGACGGAGGCGGCTTGGGCCGCTACATCGTCGACGGCTTCGCGGTGGGGGCCCAGGGGTACGGGGAGATCTTCGCCGGAGGGTTGGCGGCGGTGGTCCTGGCGCTGGCGTGCGATGGCGCGTTCGCCTTGCTGACGCGGGTGGCGACGCCGCGCGGGCTGGCACTGCAGAACGCGCGTAGCCGGGCCTAGAACGCGCCGAGCAGGATCAGCACGCCGAGCGCGATCAGGACCGCCGGCAGCACCACGTGGCCCCAGCGGGAAAGCACGCGCGCCACGCCCGGGCGGGTGGCCAGGAACCGGCCGATGACGCACCAGACCGCCACGCCCGTCAGGAACACCGTCGCGTAGCCCGCCAAGCCCGCCGGCCCGGTTGCCGCGAACGCGGGGACGTACACGCCGACGTTGTCGCCGCCGTTGGCGAAGCACACCAGCGCGATGCCGAGCAGCCCGGTTGCCGGGGGCGGCTCGTCGTCGTCCTGGTGCCGGGCCTGCCAGGCCGCGCGGATTCCGAGCAGCACCGGCAGGATGCCCAGCCAGCGGACGGCGCCGTCCGGGAGCAGCCCGGCGCCGAGCGCCCCCGCGATCGAGACCGCCAGGATCGCCGCGAAGCCGAGGAACTGGCCGCCCACGACCTTGAGCTCGCCGCGGCGTCCGGCCGCCTGGCCGAAGAACACCGCGAGCAGGACGAGGTCGTCGACGTTCGTCGCCGCGAACATCGCGGCCGCGCGTCCGAGCAGTCCGGCGTCCACAGCTGTCCTTCCGGTGAACCGCTTGCGGGTCAGGTAAGCGTGGCCAAGTCGTTGAAGCAGGCCGCCCGGCAGGCAGAAACCAGCCGCTCGATTTCCGGCCCGAGCGGGCGGTCCTCCGCCACCGGCGGCACCACCGACCGCACCCACCGATATCCCGCCCGCAGCCCCGGAACACCCTCACCGCCGGCCAGATACCGCGCCTGCGACGCGGTGATCAGCTCGCACGCCGTGATCGCGAAAACCCGCCCGGCCGCGGCGCGCAGTTGCTCGCCGGCCGCGGCCGCGAACGCCTGGACGTCCTCCTGGCCTGCCGATGTGTCGATCGAACCGAGCGTGGCCGGGGTCGCCAACCGCCGCAACGCCTGCAGCTCGCCCGCCGCCCGCTTGTGCAGCGGGACCAGCCCCGCCTGCGGCCCCGGATCCCTCGTGAGCTGCGCCGGCAGCCCGCTGAAGCGCTCGTCCAGCAGGCGGTGCGTCCGCTGCACCGAAACCTCGCCGACGTGCACCAGCGCCGCCGTCACCGCGTCCATCCGCAGGCCCAGGTCCACCGCGTGGTAACCCGTTCCGGGCACGAACGAGCCGTCGACGAAGGACGGCGAATCGCCCGGCATCGTCGCCCAGCGGCGCCGGGTTTCGTGCAGGTCCGCGTTGACGCGGGAGGCGTGGGCGAGCGCCCGCGGCGCCACGCGCACCGACAGCGGGGCCTGCACGACGCCGGGCCGCACCGGGCCGGCTCCGACCAGCGCGTTCAGCTCGTGCAGCACCGTCTGCAGGTGCTCGTCGCCGCCCGCCATGATCGGGGCGAAGACCGCCCGCGGCGCGCCGAGCACGTCGATCGCCATCGCCTCGGTGAGCGTCTGCAGGTCGATGAGCTGCTGGGTTTCCGTCCAGCCGCGCTGCGCGTGCACCACCGCGAGCGGCGACCCCTGAAGCAGCGACGCGCCCTCTTTCGGCCCGAGGACATACGGCGTGGCGCCCCGGCGAGCGAGCGCCGCCGCGGCCGGCACCTCGACGCCGTCCTCCAGGACCGTGCCGATGCCGAGGAACGTCTGGAACGCGTGCGACAGCGCGATGATCTCGCCCGAACTGCCGAGGCCGAAGCGCGGGACAGCGGGCGTGAACCCGTCGTTCAGGCGGTCCACCAGGAACTGCACCAGCTCCGCGCTCACCCCCGACCACGGCCGCAGGAAGTCGCGCAGCCGCACGACGAGCAGCGCGCGGACGTCCTCGGGGGGCAGCCACGGCGGGCCGCCGACCGCGCGGCCGATCAAGAGGTTGCGCTGGTGCTCCGCCTGCTGCCGCGCGTCGAGGGCGACGCCCGCGAGCCGGCCCATTCCGGTGTTGACGCCGTAGACCGGTTCCGCGCGGTCCGCAAGGGCCGTCAAGAGCTCGTCCCGACGCCGCCTCAGCGCTTCTACCAGCGGTTTGTCCAGAACCAACCGTTCACTGTCAGCGAACTCGCTGTCGGAGAGGATCATCGGTAGGGCAGCATGGTGCCGACGCCGGAAGTCTCGGCACGGGCGAGGATCATGTTCGCCACGGCAACGTCCGTTGTGGACAGTCCGCGGTGCCAGAACAGGATCCGTTCGGCGTCGTGCTCGCGGCCCGGCTTCTTCCCGGCCACGATGTCGCCGATCTCGGCGTGGACCTTGTCCTCGGTGAGGAGGCCGGCGTTGAGCTGCGGGCGCAGGGCGCCGAACCGCGGGTTGCCGGACCGCGATTCGCGCCAGTCGTCGACCACGACCTTGTCGATGTCGTCGAGCAGCGTGAGCTCGAGCGCGCTGATCGTGCCGTAGGGCACCAGGAAGGTGCCCGGCCGGAGGAATTCGCGCCGCACCAGCGGTTCGGGTTCGACCAGCCGGGAGGCCTC
Organism: Amycolatopsis sp. NPDC004625; assembly: GCF_040609695.1. Classification (NCBI taxonomy): domain Bacteria; kingdom Bacillati; phylum Actinomycetota; class Actinomycetes; order Pseudonocardiales; family Pseudonocardiaceae; genus Amycolatopsis; species Amycolatopsis sp. NPDC004625. The sequence goes on along the minus strand of NZ_JBEXKX010000004.1, from coordinate 249,244 downwards.
GACCTGGATGTCCGCGCCGTCCAGGGTCTCCTCGGCCGTGGCGCAGACGCGGACGTCCTTGCCGAGCCGTTCGGACAGCCGGCGGCCGAAGTCTTCGCGGGACTCCGGGCGCTTGCTGGTCACGCGGATCTCGGCGAAGTCGAACAACGAGTCCAGCAGTACGACGTTCCACCACGCGGTGCCGCGGGCACCGATGTGCCCGAGCACCCGGGAGTCCGGGCGGGCCAGGTACTTCGCGCCGACGGCGGTCATCGCGCCGGTGCGGGCCTCGGTGATCATCGTGCCGTCGACGATCGCCCGCGGCATGCCGGTGTCCGGGTCCAGCAGCAGGATCAACGCCATTTCCGAAGGGAGGCCCCGTTCGAAATTCCCCACGAAGTCGCCGACGACCTTCACGCCACTGACCTGCTTCGCGGACAGGTGGCCGCGAAGGATGTTGAAGTGGCCCTTGCCGCCGTTGTCGGGCACGAGGTGCGTACGCGGCTCGAAGACGACCTGACCGCGGCCGTGGTCGGCGAGGACGTCCTCGACCGCGCCGACGATGTCGGCGTCGGTGACGCCGAGCGACTCGATGTCGGCGCCGGTCAGGTACCGGAGCCAGACGGACGTCACCGGGCGAGGTCCTCGATGACCTCGGCGCCGGGCAGGGCGGCCAGCGCGGCGCCGGAGATCAGCAGCTTGCTGCCGCGGATCCCGCTGCCGATGACGAGCTCGGGTGCGTCGGCGACGCGCCGGTCGATCAGGATCGGCCACTCGGCGGGCAGGCCGACCGGCGTGATGCCGCCGTACTCCATCCCGGTGGCCGAGACGGCTTCGTCCATCGGCGCGAAGGACGCCTTGCGGACGTCGAGCCGGCGTTTGATGACGCCGTTGACGTCGGCGCGAGTGGTCGCGAGCACGAGCGCGGCCGCGAAGCGGACTTCGCCCGCGCGCTTGCCGGCGACGACGACGCAGTTCGCCGACGCTTCGAGCGGCGAGCCATAGGTCTCGCAGAAGGCGGCCGTGTCGGCGAGGGCCGGGTCGATCTCGGCGACGCCGACGGCATCCGGGTCGGCGAGCGCGGCCAGGGCCTTGGCGACGGGCTCGGCGAGCAGGTCAGTACGCGTGGGGGCGGGAACGACGGTGAGGCTCCCGGCGATCGTCCAGGTCACGCTGCCATTAAAACAGCGGTCCGCCGGGTGGGCAGGGGAGGGAAGGACGGCCCGCCTGGTGGGACGGCTCGGCGAGCGAGAGGCGCGGGGCGGGGCGGGGCGGGGCGGGCGGGGCGGGGCGGGGCGGGGCGGGGCGGGGGAAAGCTACCCGGCGTGCCCGGCCGCGATCACCAGCTCGAGCCGCCGCGTTGGACCTCGATCAGCTTCGGGCGGACGTCCACGAGGTAGACCAGCACCGCCGCCATCGCCGGGACCCAGAAGATCATCCCCGGGCCCATCACGTTGAACAGCGCCATCGCCAGCGTTGCGCCGCCGGTGATCAGCATCCAGACCGGCTTGGTCTTGCGGTCGGCCGCCGAGTACGCGTCGGCGCGCTGGAGCAGCGCGTGCACGAAGGCGAAAAGCCCGACCAGCGCGCTGCCCCAGTGGATGACATTGAGGATCCAGATGGCGACTAGCACAGCGACAGCTTACGGCAAACCACCCGAACGACCCCGGCCCCGCCACCGGGGGTCCGGGGACGGGGCCAGGAGTTCACAGCGTTGTCACTTCTCGGTCTTCGGCGTGGCCGGCTTCTTCGCGGCGGCGCTCGTCGTGGTCGAGGTCGTGGTGCGGCGGGCCGGGGCGGCCGTCTTCGGGGCCGTCTTGTTCGCGACGCGGCGGCTGGCCGAACGGGTCTCGTGGGCGACGTCGTCACCCAGCTCCTCGATGGCGTCGGCCGCTTCGCCGGCGACCTCGGTCACCTTGCGGGCGGTCTTCTCGCCCGCCGAGCGGGTGCGCTTGGTGAAGGTGCCCAGCACGCCGTCGACGCGCTCGCGGACCTCGGTGGTGACGCCCTCGACCTGACCCTGCGCGGTGGCCACGGCCTCCTCGAGCTGCTCGATGGCCTTCTTGACCTGCGGCTGCGCGGCGAACTTGTCCCACGCCTGCTCGCCCGACTCGGCCAGCTTGTTGTACAGCTTCAGCGCGGCCTCGGTGTACTCGTCGATGACCTTGCGCAGCTCGGCCGGGTCCAGCTTCTCGCGCAGGCTCTCGACGTCGGTCGGCAGCTCCTGCAGGTTCTTGCGGGCCACCTCGCCGCTCTTGGTCACGTTCTCCTTGGCCTTCGCCACGGCGTCGGTGACGGCGTGGGTGGCCAGGTTGCCGGCGCCGAGCGCGGCGAGCAGCGGGGTGCGGACCTGGTCGAGGGCGGTGGTGACGGCCTTCTTGACGTCTTCGGTCTTGGGGGTGGTCATGCTGACTCCTCGGTTTTCGCGGCTGGTGTGGTGCTGGGAGCGGCGGCCGGCCGGGCCGCGGCGTTCTCCCGGCGGAAGGACTCGTACACGTCGAGCAGGACCTGCTTCTGCCGTTCGGTCAGCTCGGCGTCGGCGCGGATCGCGTCGCCCACCGGCCCGCCCGTCGGCAGGTCGAGGATCCCGGCCTGCACGTACAGCGCTTCCGCCGAAATGCGCAGGCCCTTGGCGATCTGCTGCAGGATCTCCGCGCTGGGCTTGCGGACCCCGCGCTCGATCTGGCTCAGGTACGGGTTGGACACGCCGGCGAGCTTCGACAGCTGGCGCAACGAGATCTTCGCGGTGTTGCGCTGCTGGCGGATGTACTCGCCGATGTCGGAAGCGATGTCCGCGACCTTTTCCATGGGACTGCCGGATCCTGGCGTCCCACCGGTTTCTGTCATCCGGTCACCTCCTCGCGACACCTTCGACGGTACGCGCCCGTGCTAGCTATTGCAAGCACCCTGCTTGCAACCATCGGGTGTGATGCGCACCGCTACCGTGGTGCCATGACGCGCTCGGCCCGGCTGCGGCGGCGGCTCGTCGAGCAGCTGCTCGACGAGGACGTCCTGCACGCCCCGGAGTGGGTCGCCGCCTTCCGCGCCGTCCCCCGGCACGTCTTCCTGCCGCGGTTCTTCGCGCCGGCGGGCGGGCTGTGGGCGGCCGTCGAGCGCGGCGACCCGGGCTGGCTGGAGACCGTCTACTCCCGCGACGTCCTGGTGACGCAGCTGGACGACGACCCGGACCGCTGGGAGCTCGCCCGCCGCACCGGGCCGGTGGCGGGCACGCCGACGAGCTCGTCCAGCATGCCGTCGATCATGGCGATCATGCTCGAGGAGCTGCGGGTGCGCGACGGCCACCGCGTGCTCGAGGTCGGCACCGGCACCGGCTACAACGCCGCCCTGCTGAGCCACCGCTGCGGGGCCGGTCAGGTGTCCACAGTGGACATCGACCCGGGCATCGTCGCGACGGCGCGCGAACGGCTGGCCACGGCGGGGTACCGCCCCGCGTGCGCGGTCGGCGACGGCGCACTCGGCTACCCGGCCGGCACCGTCTTCGACCGGGTGCTGTGCACGGCGTCGGTGTCGGAAATCCCGCTCCCCTGGCTGGCGCAGACGAAACCGGGCGGGCTGGTCGTGACGACGCTGAACCGCCCGATCGGCGCCGGGCTGGTCCGGCTGGTCGTCGGCGAGGACGGCGACGCCCAGGGCTGCGTCCTCGCGCGCGACGGCCGCTTCATGCCGCTTCGCGCGCACCGGCTGCCCGACGCCGCCCCGCTGCCGATGCCGTCGCGCGGCGACTGGGAGCAGACGCGGCTGCCGATGTCGGCGGTGCTCCAGCCCCGCCGGCAGTTCGAGTTCTTCGCGGGGCTGGCGCTGCCCGGCGTCCGGCCGGTGCGCGAAAGCGGCGACGACGAGGCCCCGGGTGTCGCCCTGGTGCACCCGGACGGCTCGTGGGTCCGCCACCGCAAGCGCGGCGGCGCCGACGAGGTGGCGCAGGGCGGCCCGCGCGCGCTGTGGGAGGTCGCCGAGGCGGCCTACGTCGACTGGTGCGAGCTCGGCAAGCCGGACCGCGACCGGTTCGGGCTGACCGTGACCCCGGACCGCCAGGAGGTCTGGCTCGACGCCCCGGACGGCCGCGCCTGGCCGCTCACCTAGGCAGCCGCGCCCGGATCCAGCGCTCCACGTGGTCGGCCGTCGCCGCCGGGGAGACGTCCGTGGTGTCGAAGAGGCCGACGCCGAGGTCCGGCGCCGACTTCCGCAGCCAGTCGTTGAACTCCAGCATCTCCTCGATCCGCGGCTCGTCCCACTCCCGCCAGGCCGGCCGCGCCCGGAGCCGGGCGCGCAGCGACGCGGGCGACCCGACCAGCGCCAGGTAGTGGACGTCGCTGAAGAACGCGCGCTCCGGCAACGGCTCGAACTCCGGCGGCGCCACCGTCCCGCACAGCACGACCGGGCGGCCGTTCTGGTGCAGCATCGCCGCCATCCGCAGCCAGACCGAGCGGAACGCCGAGACGTCGTCGCGCAGCGCGTCGATCCACAGGATGTCCTGCTCCAGCAGCACGACCTCGCCGGCGAACCGCTCGGCCAGCAGCGGCCCCATCGTCGACTTCCCGGCGCCGCTCGGGCCGGTCAGCGCGAACAGCGGCAGCTTCCGGAACGGCCGCTCGTGCCCGCACTTCGGGCACGTCAGGACGGCGCCCGCGACGGCCGGGCGTTCGGCCAGCTCGCCGCACGCCGGGCAGATCCGCAGGTCGAGACCCATTTCAGTCGAACAGGTTCTCGAGGAAGCTGCGCTTGCGGTGCCCGTGCCCGTACGGGCGCGGCGAGTCCGCGTAGCCCCCGCGGTACGGCCGTGGCGAGTCCGGCTGCCCGCGGTGCGGCCGCGGGGAGTCCGGGTAGCCGCCGCGGTAGGGCCGCGGGGAGTCGGCATGACCTCGGTACGGCGGCGGCTGCTGCTGGCCGTAGAACGAGCTCTCCGCGCCGACGATCGCCTCGAGCTCCCCGCGGTCCAGGAAGATCCCGCGGCAGCCTTCGCACTGGTCGATGTGGATGCCGTTCTTGTCGACGGTCCGCATCCGGTTCTGACACTTCGGACAAATCACACCGCAGAGCCTACGCAAAAACTCCTCAGCAGGCGCAGAGGCAGAACGGGTGCCCGGCCGGATCGGCGTAGACGCGGAACGTCTCGGGCTTGTCGTCGAGCAGCTTCGCCCCCAGGCCGAGCACGCGCTCGTGCGCCGCTTCCAGGTCCGTGACGTTGAGGTCCAGGTGCAGCTGCTGCGGGCGGTCCGCGGACGGCCACACCGGCGGCCGGTGGTCGGGGACCCGCTGGAACGCGATGCCCGCGCCGCCCGCGGGGTTGGCCAGCGTCACCCAATGCCCGTCCTCGGCCACCTCGGGCGCTTCCCACTCCAGCACCGAGCGGTAGAACTCCGCCAGCGCCACCGGGTCGGGGCAGTCGAGGGCCACCACGCCCAGGGTCGGTACCGCACTCATCGTCGCTCCCTTCGATCTTGGGTAACCTGAGTAACCAGCGAAGCGATTATGTGGGTTAGCACCTTCGGAGGCAACCGCCGTACACTCGGTAAGTGCACACCGACGCCTCCCTCGTGGTGGAGTTCCTCAACACGGTCAACGTCGAAGAGGGCACCGACCTGCTCGAAGATCCCGGGCAGTGGCACGGGTGGGCGGCCGCGCACGGGCTGGCGGCCAATCCGGCCGCCGAGGCGCGCGCGGCGCGGGACGCCCTGCGCGCGGCGATCGGCGACCCGCGGCTGCCGCCCGGCACCGACGCCGCTGTCGACGTCAGCACCCGGATCTCCCTCACCGCCGACGGGCCGGCGCTCGTCGCGGACGACGTCGTCGGCGCGGTGTTCGCGGCCTGCGCGCGGCTGGTCGTGCGCGGCGACTGGATCCGGCTGAAGATCTGCCCCGCCGACACCTGCCTCTGGGCGTTCTACGACGAGTCGCGCAACCGCTCGCGCACGTGGTGCTCGATGCGCGTCTGCGGCAACCGCGAGAAGGCGCGGGGCTGGCGCGCCCGCGCCGCGGCGGGCTGAACGCCCTCATCCGAGCGGCGGACCCTCGATCGGCTGTGGACAACTTGGGGACGAAGCACCACATATCCACGCCCTGGGCGGCCGCGACCCCACACATTGTGGACAGCCGTTAGGCCATCACCGTGAAAAGCTGTGGATAACCCCGGGGATAACTCAGCTTCCTGTGGACAACTGGTTTGAAACTCCCCCAGGTGTGGTATAGAACTCGGCCTTAGAACAGCAGCTCCGCCACGGCGTAGATGACGAGCCCGGCGAGGGCACCGACCACCGTGCCGTTGATCCGGATGAACTGCAGGTCGCGGCCCACCTGGAGCTCGATCTTGCGGGACGTCTCCTCGGCGTCCCACCGTTCGACCGTGTCGGTGATGATCGTGGTGATCTCCCGTGAGTAGTTCTTCACGAGGTAAGCGGCGGCCCCCTCGACCCAGCCGTCGGCCTTCGCCCGCAGCTGGTCGTCGGTGATCAGCCGCTGCCCGAGCGACGTCAGCCCGGCCCGGACGCGCCGGCGCAGCTCGCTCGACGGGTCCTCGGCCGCGGTCAGCAGCATCTCCTTCGCCGTGCTCCACGCCGAACCGATCAGCCGCTGCACCTCCTCGTGGTGCACGATCTGGCCCTTGACCTGCTCGGCGCGGGCCATCACGTCGGGGTTGGTCTGCAGGTCCTGGGCGAACTCGCCGAGGAACTTGTCCAGCGCCAGCCGCATCGGGTGGTTGACGTCGGTCTTGACCGCCCACGCGAAGGACAGGACCTCGCCGTAGACCTTGTCCGCGAGCATCTCGTCGACGAACTTCGGCGACCAGCTCGGCGCCCGGTCCGAAACCACCCGCAGCATCGTCGTGTGGTTGTCGCGGACCCACTCGTAGGCGCGGTCGCACATCAGGTCCACGAGCTTGTGGTGGGCGCCGTCGGCGAACACGCCCTGCAGGATCTTGCCCAGCGGCGGGCCCCATGGCTTGTCGATGATCCGCCGCGCGACGGCCTGCTCCATGATCGCCTGGACGTCCTCGTCCCGGAGGACGCGCACGGCCGCCCGGACCACCGTGGCCAGCTCGGACGTCACGCGCTCGGCGTTCTCCTCCTGCGCCAGCCACGCGCCGAGGCGGCGGGCGATCTCGACGCGCTTGAGCTTGTCGCGCACGACCTCCTCGGAAAGGAAGTTCGAGCCGACGAAGTCGCCGAGGCTGTTGCCCAGCGCGTCCTTCTTGTTCGGGATGATCGCCGTGTGCGGGATCTTCAGCCCGAGCGGGTGCCGGAACAGCGCCGTGACGGCGAACCAGTCGGCCAGCGCGCCGACCATCCCCGCTTCGGCGGCGGCCCGCACGTAGCCGACCCAGCCCGGCCAGCCGGCCGACTGCGCCCAGCTGGTCAGCAGGAACACGACGGTGGCGCCGAGCAGGAACGACAGCGCGACCAGCTTCATCTTGCGCAGCGCGCGCCGCTTTTCCGCTTCACCGGCGAGGCCGCCCGGCGGGTCGGCGGGCGTCACCTTGGCGGGGGTCAGTTGCTCCACATCACCATTGTCCGTGAGGATGGCTGATCGTGCGCGAACCTGCTCTCGTCCCCCGCCTCCGGCCGTTCACCTCGACCATCTTCGCCGAGATGACGGCGCTGGCCGTCCAGCACGACGCCGTCAACCTCGGCCAGGGCTTCCCGGACACCGACGGCCCGGACGGCATGCTCGAAGCGGCGAAGAACGCGCTGTTCGGGGGCGCCAACCAGTACCCGCCCGGCCCCGGGCGGCCGGAGCTGCGGGCCGCGATCGCGCGGCACCGGCAGCGGTACGGCACCGAGTACGACCCGGACACGGAGATCCTGGTCACCGCGGGCGCGACCGAGGCCATCGCGGCGACGCTGCTGGCGCTGACCGAGCCCGGTGACGAGGTGATCGTCATCGAGCCGTACTACGACTCCTACGCCGCCGCGGTCGCCATGGCCGGTGCCGAGCGGCGGGTCGTCGGCCTGGTCGAGGGCCCGGACGGCCGGCTCGGCCTCGACGTCGACGGTCTCCGCGCCGCCGTCACGCCGCGGACCAGGGCGATCCTGGTGAACTCGCCGCACAACCCGACCGGGACCGTGTTCACCCGCGCCGAGCTGGAGGCGCTGGCCGCGCTGTGCGTCGAGCACGACCTCATCGCCATCTGCGACGAGGTCTACGAGCACCTGGTCTTCGATGACGCCGAGCACATCCCGCTGGTCACGCTGCCCGGCATGCGGCCGCGGACGGTCAGCATCTCGAGCGCGGGCAAGACGTTCAACTGCACGGGCTGGAAGATCGGCTGGGTCTGCTCGACGCCGGAGCTCGTCGCCGCGGTGAAGGCGGCGAAGCAGTTCATCACCTTCGTGTCGGGCGGGCCGCTGCAGCCGGCCGTCGCGCACGCGCTCGACCACGAGCTGCCCTGGGTCGACGGCCTCCGCGCGTCGCTGCAGGAGAAGCGGGACCGGCTTTCGGCCGGGCTCGCGGACGCGGGGTTCGCCGTGCGGCCGACGGCGGGCACCTACTTCGTCTGCGTCGACGTGCGGCCGCTCGGGTTCGCCGACGCCGCCGACCTGGCGTGGGAGCTGCCGGGCCGGGTCGGGGTCGCGGCGGTGCCGGTGAAGGTCTTCACCGATCACCCGGACGAGTGGAAACACCTGCTGCGTTTCGCGTTCTGCAAGCGCAACGAAGTGATCGACGAGGCCATCACCCGGTTGCGCAAACTGGTCTGACGACCGCGCCCGGGTTGAGTAGCCCTGTCCCCCGGCCGTTCCGCAGCGGCACCGGGGGCGGGCGCGCCCGCGACGGGTGCCCGGAGCCGCCGGGACCGGCCGGGCGGCCGTCCACCACATGCCGCGCCTCGCCGTCACGCTCCGCGATCGACGCGAGCACTTCCCGCGACGGCTGCGGCGGCCGCCGGACGTCGCGGGCGCGCGGCTCCGCCTGCCGACGCTCCGCCGCGCTTGACGCCCTCCGGCCCCACCGGGGCGACCGCTTCGCGATCACGGACCGCAGCCGGATCACGAGCCGGTTCGGGCGAAGCGTTTTCGGCGCGGTACAACCGAAGCCGCCCGCGGAACCCGTTCGGCCCAGTCGCCGTCCCACATCCCGGGCGTATTTCCGGTCACTCGGCCGAAACCCCGGCGCACGCACGGAACGGAACCACGTCGGCACGCATCGCTGTCGGGGCCCGGGAAACATCAGGTCAACCCCGGCGCCTGCAAGTTGCACCACTCCTCCGAATGGCCGTAGGGAAGCACCCGAACGGCACTGAGAGTGATCAACTTGTCGGCCGCAGATGCCTTGCCCGGCCGGGCTGTTCCGCCTCGCGGGCTGGATCGAACGCGGGAGAGATGAAAGACTCCCGTGCGGTGCTGGAACGAGTGCAGCCTCGGGGGAACTGCGACCTGACCGGAGAACGACCCAGCAACGACAGGCTCGACGCGAGAGCCTCAGGCGCGGACGGTGGTGGTGGCGGTGAGCAGCACGGCGTACGTGCGCCGCGGCGCCCCCGCTCGGCCTGCGCCCACCCCGGGTGAAACCGTTTCACACGCGCGCGTGCGCGCGCCGCGCCCGTGGGCGGCCTCGCTGCAGCGGCCCGCCACCAAGATCCTGTTCGCCGGCGGCCTGACGCTGGCCGGCTGGCTGCTCGGCGCCGCCCTGACCGGCAGCACCGCGTCGGCCGCCGAGGCCCCGACCTGCCCCGAAGCCCCCGTCGCCTCCACTGTGGACCACGCCGCCAAGCCCCTGTTGCTCGGCCGGCACCGCAAGAGCCACCACGAGACCGACGCCGCCGCGTGCCCGGCGCAGCCGAAGGCCGACACCGCCGAGCCGACACCGACCGCGCCCGCGGCTGAGGCCACAAAGGACACCGAGGCACCGCAGGCCACGAGCGCACCGGCCACCGAGACCACAAAGGACACCAGAGCGCCGGCCACCGCGAAGGCCACGTCCTCCGGCGGCCTGGTCAACGGCCTGGTCGGCGGCACGCTCAACGCGCTCGGCGGCGTGGTCGGGACCACAAAGGACACCACGACGGCGGCACCGGCGGGCGGTGACCTGGTCGGCGGGCTCGTCGGCGGCGTCCTCGACGTGGTCGGCGGGACGGTTTCCACCGTCACGGGCATCCTCGGCACCGTCACGGACACGCTGTCCCACACCGTCCTCGCGCCGCTGACCCAGCCGTCTCCGGGCAACCCGAACGCACCCGTGCTGCTGCCCCTCGACGACGTGCTGGGCCCGGTGCTCGGCAGCTCGAACTCCGGCGGCGCCACCGCGACCGCGCCGGTCGTGACCACCGTCGTCACGCAGACGCCGGCCGCGGTCGTCGAGACGGCTCCGGCCACGGACACCACGACGGCGGCCGACCAGCAGACCACCCGGTTCGCGGGCGCGCACCCGGTCGTCCGGCACGCGCAGTCGCTGCCGGCGGTCCAGGACCAGCCGCGCGACTCCGGCACCCACGCCACCAGCGGTGGCGGCGGCTCCACGCCCGGCCTGCCCGGCGGCACCACCTACCCGAGCGCGCCGGCCCTCACCGCCACCCCGGGCCACGACGGCTCCGGCGGCGCCCGCCACGCATTCGCCGTCCACACCGACGACGTCACCACGACGCAGCTCAAGCTGATCGGCACCAGCCGCGACCACGAGGTCGACGGCGCGGGGCGGGACGCCGCCCTGCCCACCACCTCCCCCGACTGACCCCGGACTCCGCAGCCGGGGACAAGTGCGCCCAAACCAAGATCGACTCGGTGCGCCCGCACGCCGTTGAGGCGTGACGAATCCCCTGCTCCAGTACGTGATCCGTGGTTCTTTCACGTCTCGTGACGCCGAAGTGCGTCCGACGTACCCCAGGGGCGAAACCCATGCGAAACCACAGTCTTTCCGACCGGCCGACCGCGCCCGGCCGGGTCGGATCCCGGTCCCGGCGTCGCGCTGCCCCCGCGACGCCGGGACCCACACCGGGCGCGCTCCGGGAGCCCTTGCTCACCGCGCCGAGCGAGGACTCGCAGTACCGCGAGCGCACCTGAGCCGCCGGCTTCCCGGCACGTCGAGGGGCGGTGCCGGGAAGCCGCGGCACCCGCGAACGGGGTCACGTCCGTGAGCGGGTGTGTGAAACAACGAACCGGTGCGCTGGATGCACCCGAACGCCGCCCATCCCTGGGAGCAGGCTCGCATCCAGCGCACCGGTTCGTTTCACGCGATGGGTGCGTCCAGCGAGGCCGGCGTCCCCCGGACCGATGCTTCGGCCGCGCCCAGCCGGCGGATCGCCTCGTGGATCTTCTCCGGTGGCAACGCGAACGGCAGGCGGATCCACCGCTCCATGCCGCCGTGGACGCCGAAGCGGGAGCCCGGCGCCACCTGGATCCCGTGGCTCGCCGCCGCCACCGCCAGCCGGGAGCTCACCGGTTCCGGCATCCGGCACCACAGCGAAAGCCCGCCCTTCGGCGGCGTGAACGTCCAGTCCGGCAGGTGCTGCTCCACGGCGGCCGTCAGCGCGTCGCGGTGGACGCGCAGCTCCTCGCGACGGCGGGCCAGCGCCGCCCAGCCGTCGGCCTCCAGCAGTTCCGAGAACACGACCTGCTCGAAGACCGGCGAGCCGAGGTCCACGGCGTAGCGCGCCGAAACCAGCCGGCCGAGCAGGTCCTCCGACGCGCGGATCCAGCCCAGCCGCAGGCCGCCCCAGTGCGACTTCGACGCCGAGCCGACGCAGATCACCAGGTCGCCGGCGAACGCGGCCAGCGGCGGCGGCCCGTCGAGCGGGTCGCCTTCGAGGTCCAGTTCGACCAGGGTCTCGTCCACGACCACCGGCGTCCGGGCCCGGGCGAGGACCGCGCCGAGCCGTTCGCGGCCCCCGGCGTCCAGGCGCAGGCCGGTCGGGTTCTGGAAGTCGACCACGAGGTACGCCATCCGCGGTGACGCCTGGCGCAGCGCCGCGTCGAGACCGGCGATGTCCCAGCCGCGGGCGCCGGTCGGGTCGAGCGCGACCGGCACCGGGATGGCGTGCGCGGCCCGGATCGCTTCGAGGGCGTTCGGGTACGTCGGCTGCTCCACCAGGACCCGGTCGCCCGGCCCGGTCAGCATCCGCAGGACCAGCACGAACGCGTGGTGGGCGCCGTTGGTGACCATGATCTGCGCGGCCGTCGTCGGCAGCCCGCGCTCGGTGTAGCGCCGGGCGATCTTCTCGCGCAGGCCGAGCAGGCCCCGCTCCTGGTAGCCGTGCTGCCCGAGGTGGTCGACGAGCGCGCAGCGGGCCGCGTCGACCGCCGCGACCATCCCGGGCGGGGCCGCCGGTGAGGCGTGGGCGAAGTCGATCAGGTCGTCGCCGTCCGGCACGACGGCGTCCCGGCGACGCCGCCCGGGAGCGGTGATCCACGAGCCGGCGCCCCGGCGGCTGGCGGCGAACCCGTTCTCGCGCAGCCGGTCCAGGGCCGCGCCGATCAGCGTCCGGCTCGCCCCGAGCGCGTCGGCGAGCTCGCGCTCGGCGGGCAGGCGCGTGCCGAGCGGGAGCTGGCCGTCCAGCACCTGCAGTTCGATGGCCGCGGCCAGATCGGCGGCGCCCTGCCGGGAGCCACCCTGACGCCACGAGCCCAGCATGACGGCCAATCGCGGTCCGGAGATGCGTCCACCCAGCGGGATCAGCGGTTCCATCAGGCCAATATTCCAGAATTGGCTATGGTTTACCAGACCACTTGCCGTCAATAGTGGGCACGTGGCTCAGATCGATCTCCGGCCCGTCCGGATCACCCGCGACCCCGCCCGGCGCAGCGTCCAGTTGCTCGCCGGGCTCGCCCTCTACGGCACCAGCGTCGCCATGCTCACCCGCGCCCACCTGGGCCTCGAGCCGTGGGGCGTGCTGGCCGAGGGCGTCATGAAGCACACCGGCCTGACGTTCGGCACGGTGACCGGCGTGATCTCGGTGGCCGTGCTGCTGCTGTGGATCCCGCTGCGCCAGCGGCCCGGGATCGGCACCGTGGCGAACGTCGTGGTCATCTCGGTGACCGTCGACCTGGTCCGGGCGGTGCTGCCGGACGCCCACGACCTCGTGTGGCAGATCGCGCTGCTGGCCGGCGGCGTCGCGTTGAACGGCTTCGCGACCGCCACCTACGTCGGCGCCCGGCTGGGCCCGGGCGCCCGCGACGGCCTGATGACCGGGCTCGCGGCGCGCACCGGCCGGTCGGTCCGGCTGGTGCGCACCGGGATCGAGGTCACCGTGGTCGTCGGCGGCTTCTTCCTCGGCGGGACGCTCGGGGTGGGCACCGTGCTCTACGCCCTCGCGATCGGCCCGCTCACCCAGGCCCTGCTGCCGCTGGTGGTGTGGCGCGAACGTCAGCCGGCCTTGCGCTCCTGAACGACCCGGCGCAGCGTCGCGTAGTCGGCGCCGCGCCGGGCCAGCACCTCTTCGGTGCCGCGCTGCTGCGCCAGCGCCAAGAGGATGTGCTCCTGGCCGAGGTGCTTGTCCCCCATCCGGACCGCCTCCTTGAGGCTCAGTTCCAGGGTCTTCTTCGACTGCGCGGTGAACGGCAGGTGCCCGCGCTTGGCCGGGCCCAGCCGCCCGGCGAGGGCGCCTTCGCCGTGGGTCTGCTCGATGCGTTCGACGATCTGCTCGACGTCGATGCCGAACTCGGTCAGCGCCTCGGCGTCGGCGTCGCTGACCCCGCCGCGGCGCCGGGTGCGGGCCAGCTCCGCGGCGATTTCGCCGGTGGAGACGCCCAGCTCGGTGAGCAGCGGGACGTCCGCCTTGACCAGCCCGGCCAGCAGGTGCACCGGGCCGATCTCGACCGAGCCGGACTGCCGCGCCACGATCTGCGCCTCGACGACGGCCGTCCGCGCGTCCGCCGTGAACCTCTCGAACATCAGTGCCTCCCGTACTTCTTGTGCACGGCCTGCCGGCTGACCCCCAGCTCGGCGGCGATCTCCTGCCACGACCAGCCGTGCACCCGCGCACTGCGCACCTGCACGGCCTCCAGTTGTTCCAGCAGCCGCCGGAGCGCGGCGACCGCACGCAGTCCCACCCGGGGATCGCGGTCGCCGGCCCGGGCGGCCAGGTCCGTTGCTTCGGTCATGTCCGTCAACCTACGTTGACATTCAGGGCCTGTCAACTCCGGTTGACACGCTCAGCGCGAATCCGCCGGACGGGCGACGTACAGTCGGGTGATGCCCGAAATCGCGATCGCCGGACGGGCCGGGGTGGGCGCGGACGGCCACCCACGCCCTTCCGAGGACCACGTCGTCGTGCTGGACAACGCCGTGCTGGTCCTCGACGGCGCCACCTCTTCGGACCCTTCGCAACCCCCGGGCGGCTGGTACGCCGAACGGCTGGCCAGACGCCTCGCCGAAGACCTCGGCGCGGCCCCCGAGGCCGACCTGACCGACGCCCTGACCCGCGCGATCGCCGTGGTCACGGCGGAAAACGACCTGCGCCCGCAGCGGTCGCCGTCGAGCACGGTCGCGGCGGTGCGCTGGCTCGGTGACCGCGTCGACGCGCTCGTGCTGGCCGACAGCCCGGTGGTCGCCTTCGGCGGCTTCGGCGTCGACGTCGTCTCGGACGACCGGCTCGCCCGGCTGCGGCGGCGCGGGATGCTGCAGACCGGCGCCGACGTCCGGCGCCGGCGCAACGCCCACGACGGGTTCTGGGTCGCCGAAGCCGTGCCGGGCGCCGCCGCGCACGCGGTCCGGCGCAGCTGGCCGCGGGCCGACGTCGACGCCGTCCTGCTCGCCAGCGACGGGGTCTCCATCGGCGTCGACCAGTACGCGCTCTTCGACTGGCCGGAGGTCCTGGCCACCGCCCGCGCCGACGGGCCCGACGCCGTGCTGGACGCCGTCCGCACCGCGGAGAAGCAGGATCCGGACGGCGAACGCTGGCCCCGGCCGAAGCGGCACGACGACCAGGCGCTCGTCCTGGTCGACTTCACCTCCGGGGGAATTCAGGGTCTTCCCTGATCACGGGGGTGCCGCCGGGGCGGGAACCTGGACGGCATGGGGACGGAACAGGGGAAGCGCACCAGACCGTGGCGGCTGGTCGCGCTGGGTGCGATCGGGTGGGGCCTCTTCACGGCCGTGGTGCTGCACATCGTCAGCTCGCGCAACCCGGTGTACGACACGCTTTCGAGCTACACGGTGACCGACCGCGGCGAGGGGATGCTCGCGGCCAGCGTGCTTTCGCTGGCCATCGGGTCGCTCGCGGTGCTCGGCGCGCTGCAGGTCGCCGGGGTGCCGCTGTCGCGGACGACCCGGCTGCTGCTCGTGTTGTGGGCGCTCGGGCTGGCCGCGGCCGCGGTCTTCCCGGCGAGCTACCCCGAGGCGCCGGACCCGGTGAGCGGCGAAATCCACCTCTACGCGTGCCTCGTGGCCTTCTGCAGCCTGCCGGGCGCGGCGATTTCGCTGCTGGAACCGTTGCGCGGCCGGCCGGAACGCGCCGCGCTGGTCAAGTCGATCCGGCTGTCCGCGGGGGCGTTCGCGCTGTTCGCACTGAGTTTCGTGTTCGTGCGGCTGAGCGAGGCCGGGATCGAGCCGTTCCGCGTGATTTCGGACGCCTTCCCGATCGGCGTCATGCAGCGGCTGCTGCTGCTCGCCGACGTCGTGCTGCTGGGCACGCTGCTGTGGCTGGCGACCCGGCTGGAGTCAGCCTTCGACGGCCGCCGCGAATTCGGGCGCGTAGCCGTACAGGCCGGGCATGCCGCCGGTGTGCAGGAACACCACGTGGTCGTCCGGGGCGAAGTGGCCGGCCCACTCGACCAGCGCGGCGGCCACCTTGCCGGTGTAGACCGGATCGAGCACCACGCCTTCGGTGCGCCCGAAGAGCCGTAGGGCGTTCCAGACGGCGTCGGTCGGGATGCCGTAGCCGGGGCCGAGCGTGGAGTCGCCCAGCCGCGCGTGCGTGAAGGGCGGCGGTTCGACGCCGAGGAGCTTGGCCGCGCCGCCGACGAGGTCGTGGAGGTTCTCCGTGGCCTCGTCGAGCGGGTGGCTGACGCAGGCGATGCCGACGCCGAGGTTCTTCAGCAGGGCGGTGGCCAGGACCACCCCGGCCGCGGTGCCGCCGCTGGCGTGCGGGACGACGAGGTGGGCGCGCTCGATACCGCGTTCTTCCAGCTGTTTCGCGAGTTCGTGCGTCGCGCGGACGTAGCCGAGCGCGCCGAGGTCGTTGGAGCCGCCGACCGGGACGGTAAAGACCTTCCGGCCGTCTTTCCGCGCTTCGGCGACGAGCCGGTCGTAGGTGCGGCCGGTCTCCTCGCCGTCGGCGCAGATGTGGACGGTGGCGCCGAAGAGCCGGTCGAGGGGCAGGTTGCCGCCGCGTTCGTACGCCTCGCCGTCGCGCGGGACCTTGGCGGTGAGCACGAGTTCGCAGCGCAGGCCGAGCTTCGCGCACGCGGCGGCGGTCTGCCGCCCGTGGTTGGTCTGGAGCGCGCCGAAGGTGATCACGGTGTCCGCGCCGGCTTTTTCGGCCGCACCCAGGTGGTATTCGAGCTTGCGGAGCTTGTTGCCGCCGGCGCCGAGCGGGTGGACGTCGTCGCGCTTCAGCCAGAGGTTCCGCAGGCCCAGTGCTTCGCCGAGCCGGGGTGCCGCCTGCAGCGGCGTCGGCCAGCCGCCCAGGTCGACGCGGGGGATCGCGGCCAGTGCGGCGTCCGGGAAGCCGGCGAAGTCGAAGGTCATGGCGCCCAGTCTGCCGCAAAGGTGGCCGAAGACCGGCGGTATCCGGTAACGTTCGTTCGAACGAACGAGAACCTTCGGGGGCCGCCATGACCGCTACGAGCCTCGACTTCACGGGCCTCGCCGCCCAGGCCGCGCAGCTTGCCGCGGGTGAGGTCACCTCCGCCGAGCTCACCGCGGCCGCGCTGGGGCGCGCGCACGCGAGCCAGCCCACGCTCAACGCCTTCCGGCACCTGCGCGACGACGCAGCGCTCGCCGAAGCGGCGGAAGCGGACGAGCGGCTGCGGGCCGGGGACCGCGCGCCGCTGCTCGGCGTCCCGGTCGCGATCAAGGACGACGTCGACCTCACCGGCCTGCCGACGTCCTTCGGCTGCGTCGGCGAATTCCCGTGCGCCACCTCCGATGCGCCCGCCGTCGCGCTGCTGCGCGAGGCCGGAGCGGTGATCATCGGCAAGACGAACACCCCCGAGCTGGGCCAGTGGCCGTTCACCGAGGGCCCGGCCTTCGGCGTGACGCGCAACCCGTGGCACCCCGGCCATACCCCCGGGGGTTCTTCGGGCGGGAGCGCGGCCGCGGTGGCGTCGGGGGTCATCGCGGCCGCGCTCGGGTCCGACGGCGCCGGTTCGGTGCGCATCCCGGCCGCGTGGACCGGGCTGGTGGGCGTCAAGACCCAGCGCGGGCGGATCCCGACCGATGGCGAGCTGTTCCACGGCCTGACCGTGCTCGGCCCGCTGGCCCGCACGGTCGGCGACGCCGCCCTGCTGCTCGACGTCGCGGCCGGCACCGGCAGCGCGTTCCGCACCGCCGCCGCGCGCGAGCCCGGGAAGCTGCGGATCGGGCTGTCGACGCGGATCCCGTTCACCGCCACCAAGACCCGGCTCGACCCGGTCGTCGAAGCTTCCGTGCGCCGGCTCGCGGAGTCGCTGGCCGGACTGGGCCACGAGATCGTCGAGGTCGAACCGGACTACGGGCTGATCGGGCTGACGTTCCTGCCGCGGTCGCTGACCGGCGTCCGCGACTGGGCGATGCGGGTGCCCGACCGGACCGGGCTCGACCCGCGCACGCGCAGCAACGCCGGGCACGGCCGACTGCTGGCCGGTCCCGCACTGCGGCTGGCGCGGGCCCTCGAGCCGGGCCTGCACCGGCGGATCGGCTCGGTGTTCGGCCGCGTCGACGTCCTGCTGACGCCGACGACCGCGACCCCGCCGCCGCCGATCGGGACGTTCGACGGGCTGTCCGGCTGGGAGACCGACCAGGCCATGATCGCCGCCTGCCCGTACGCTTGGCCGTGGAACGTGCTGGGCTGGCCGGGGGTCAACGTCCCGGCCGGGCTCACCGACGGCGGGCTCCCGCTCGGGGCCCAGCTGCTCGGCCCGTCGCACGCCGAGGAGCGGCTGATTTCGCTTGCCGCGCAACTGGAAGAGGTCGAACGGTGGCCGGAGCGGCATCCCGAGACAAGCTGGTAAGCACCCGGGACGCCATCCTGCGCGGCGCGCTGACCGTCGTCGGCGAACACGGCGTCGGCGGGCTGACGAACCGCCGGATCGTCGCGGCCGCCGGCGTCTCCCTCGGCACGCTGACCTACCACTTCCCGAGCCAGACGGCGTTGCTGCGCGAGGCGATGCTGCTGTTCGTCGAGGAGGAGACGGCGAAGCTGGGCGCGATCGTCGACGGCTACCGGTCGGAGGGCCTGAGCGTCGAGCAGGCGGCGTCGGTGGTCGAGAACGTGATCGCGCAGCTGCCGTTCGGCGCGGACGAGCTCGGCGCGCACGAGCTGTACCTGCAGTCGGCGCGGGATCCGGAGCTGCACGAAGCTTCGTCGCGCTGCTTCGCGGCGTACGACGAGCTGGCGGTGACGATCCTGGCGGCTTTGGGAGTCCCGGAGCCGCAGCGTTTGGCCGGCCCGGTGGTCGCGCTGATCGCGGGCCTGCAGCTGCGGCGACTGGCGACGGGCGAGACGGACACACCGGTGGCCGAGCCGCTGATGATGCTGCTCCGCGGGGCTTGATGACCCGCCCGATCGTCCGCGGCACGGCGGCGTGGAAGTACTTCGGCGACTTCCGCGACGGGCTGCTGGCCGGTCAGGTGCTGGTGCTGCAGGTGGCGCACCCGGTCGTCGCGGCGGGGGTGCGGGACCATTCGGACTACACGTCGGATCCGTGGACGCGGTTGATGCGAACGGTGGCCTCGCTGTCGATCTACGTGTACGGCGGAACAGCAGGCGCCCAGGTGGAGGCGGCGCGGTTGCGGTCGTTGCACCGGTCGTTCACCGGGGTGGCGGACGGACGGCGCTACAGCGCCCTGGACCCGGCGGCGTACGCGTGGGTGCACGCAACGCTGGTGAAGGCTCCGGTTGACGCGCAACGGTTTTTCGGCGTCCGAATGTCCGATGTGGAGCTTGAGGAGTACTACGCGCAGATGTGCGGCATCGGGCGGTTGCTCGGCGTCCGGGAGCGGGACCTACCACCGGACTGGGCGGCGTTCGAGCGGTATTACGACGCGACGGTGGCGGGTTTCGGCCCCAATCCGACGATCGAGGCCCTCCTGGAGACGCTCCGGACGGTGGAGAAGCCGGTCGGATGGCTGCCGGACCCGTGGTGGCGGGCAGTGCGGCGGGGGCAGTTGTGCTTGATCCGGGGAACGTTGCCGGCCTCGTTGCGGGAGTCGCTGGGTCTGGAGTGGACAGAGGCGGACGAGCGACGGTTCACGCGGTTCGCCGGCGGCGTGCGGGTGGCGTGCCGCCCGATCCCGGCGTGGCTGCGGACGGCGCCGATGCGGTGGGTGGGGAAGCTCAACGTGTGGTTCCGGGCGCACCCCGGGGTTTACGAGCGCCTGATCGGCGGCCACGGCCCCGGCTCGACGCAAGGGTCGTGACTGGAGGTCGAACTGGCGTGATTGGGCGGGCATCACGCGTATCTGGAAAGGCATCTCGCGTGTCTGGAGGGGCATCTCGCGTGCCTGGAGGGTCGGTCAGTCGCGGGTGAGGGTGCGGGCGTAGTGGGCGCGGGCCTTGGCTCGGTTTCCGCAGCGGGACATCGAACACCACTGGCGGTTCCGGCGCGGTGAGGCGTCGCAGAACCGCAAGCCGCAGTCGTCGGCCGCGCACACCCTGACCTCTGCGTCGCTCGTGGCCAGGTCGATCGCATCCGCCGCCAGGGCTGCGAACGCCGCCGCCACCGGGTTCTTCGGGGCCGGGACCTCTCGGCGCAAGCCGTCGCTGGTCGGGATGAGCCGCGGGGGTGGTGCCGGGGCCGAGGCCGCCGCGTTGTTGACCAGCTCGACGTCCATCTTCGACGGCTCCTCCGGCGGCAGCAGCACCCGGTCGATCGCCTCCCGCAGCGCCTTCGCCGCCAGCACGTTGCCCGCCGTCACCGGGATCGGGCCCGTCGTGAGACCCGCCAGCGAGAACCATTCCGCGAGCGCATCCGGACCCGTCAGCAGCTCCACGCCGTCCTCGTGCCGGCTGCGCATCGTGTTGACGAGATCGAGGCACGGCCGTCCGCCGTCGAAGACCCACTCCATGCCGGTCATTCTAACCCTTGAAGACAGTTAGAAGCAGCGCTACCGTCTAACCCTATGAACCGGTTAGATAACGTCGCCACCGTGAACGGCATCCGCATGCACTACCTGCGCGCCGGCGACGGCCCGCCGCTGTTCCTCCTGCACGGCTGGCCGCAGACGTCGCACTGCTGGCACAAGGTCCTCGCGCCGCTCGCCGAGACCCACACCGTGATCGCCCCCGACCTGCGCGGTTACGGCCGCACCGACAAGCCGAAGACCGGCTACGACAAGCGCACGATGGCCGCCGACGTCGCCGCGCTCGCCGAGCACCTGGGCTTCCCGAAAACCGCCGTCGCCGGGCACGACCGCGGCGGCCGCGTCGCGCACCGGTGGGCCCTCGACCGCCCGGACCAGGTCGAACGCCTCGCCGTGCTCGACATCGCGCCCACGCGCGCCATGTGGCAGCGCCTCGACACCGGCGTCGCGAAGGCGTACTGGCACTGGCTCTTCCACCTCCAGCCCGACCTGCCGGAGCTCCTGGCCGGCCAGAACATCGCCGGCTACCTCGGCTACTTCTTCGAACGCTGGACCTTCCAGCGCCACGCCCTCGACGCCGACGCGCAGGCCGAGTACGTCCGCGCGTTCTCCCGGCCCGGCGCGCTCCGGGCCGGCTTCGACGACTACCGCGCCTCCTTCCCCGACGACGCCGAACTCGACGACGCCGACTTCGCCGCCGGAAACCGCGTCACCCAGCCGCTCCTCGCGCTCTGGGGCGCGAACGGCCTGCTCGGCACCCTTCCCACGCTCGACATCTGGCGCGAGTACGCGGACGACGTCACCGGCGAAGCCCTCGCCGAGTGCGGCCACTTCCTGCCGGAAGAACAGCCCGAAGAAACCGTCGCCCACCTGCGGCGATTCCTGCGGCCCTGAGATTCCCGGGGGCACCGGTCCCCCGGACTGGGGACCGGCGTTCCCTCGCCGCCGTGACGCCCGCCACCGGTTGCGCCGGTTAGGTTCGAACCACAATGGGGAGCAAACCGAAACTGGCGCTGCTGATGCTGCTGGCCATCCTGGGGATCGCGGCCGGCAGCGGCACCGCGCACGCCGACGGCGCACCGTCCGGCGCCGACGTCCAGGTGGCGCAGACGCTCGGCGCGCGCGAACTGACCGTGATCATCCGCCGCGTCGACACCACACCGTCGCCGCTGCGGGTCGACGTCGTGACGCACCGCGGCACCGCGCCCGGCACGCTGCACCTGACCGTGGCCGCCGACGGTGTCACGGCGTCGCGCGCCGACGTCGTCCTCGGCGCCGAACCCGGGATGTACGCGGGAAACCTGCGTGTCGACAAGCCGGGACCGTGGGAGCTCTCGCTGAGCGACGGCACCGGGCCGGCGGCGACCATCCCGTTCCTGGTGCCCGCGCGGGTGGTGCCACCGTGGGAGAAGGCGACCTACGGCGGGTTCGTCGCCGCGGGCGTTTTCCTGTTGCTGGCCTTGGGCGTGGGTGTGCGAGCGAGGAGAACGGCGTTCGCGCTGATCCCGGCGGGTGGCGCGGTGGCCGCGATCGCCGTCGCCGTCACCGGCGCGCTGCTGTCGGCGAGCACTCCCCCGCCGCCGGCGCCCGGCAGCCAGCTCGACCCGACGTTCGACAACGTCACCGACCCGTACGCCAACGCCCAGCTGTCCACAGTGGACTATTCGCGGCCGCCGGTGAACCTCGCCGTCGAAGCCCGGCAGGGAAACCTGCGGCTCACCCTCACCGACGGCGCCACCGGACGGCCGGTCGACGACCTGCTCGTCCACGACAACGCCCTGGTGCACCTCGTCCTGGTCTCGCCGTCGGGACGCCTCGGCCACCTGCACCCGGTGCGCGTCGGGCCCGGCGACTACCGCGTCCGCCTCGCCGATCCGGAGCCGGGCACGTACGCCGTCGCCGCGGAACTCGCCCGCCGCGGCGGCGGCGTCCAGCTGGTCCGGTCCACAGTGGACCTCAAGGGCACGGCCGCACCGGCACCGGAACCGCCCGCCGCCGGGCCGCGGACGGTCGACGGCACCCCGGTCGACCTCACCGTCACCCCCGGCACGCCGACCACCATCACCGCGCACTTCCCCGCCCGCGACCTCCAGCCGTGGCTGGGCATGCTGGGCCACCTGATCGTCACCGGGCCGTTCACCGGCCCCGCCGGCGAAGGCGCCGCCAAGGCACCCACGTGGGCGCACGTCCACGCCATGATCCCGCCGGTCGCCGGCCAGCTCGGCCGTCCTGATGAGACGGTCGCCGCGTACGGGCCGGACGTCAGCTTCACCTACACCTTCGCCGCGCCCGGCCGGTACCGGATCTGGCTGCAGGCCGAACGCGGCTACCAGGTGCTCACCGTCCCCGCCGTGGTGGACGTCCCGGCGACCGGGGCCGGCCGGTGAAGCGCCCGACCTTGCTGGTCGCCGTGGTCGCGCTGGTCGTCGCGGCCGGGGCCGCCTGGCTGTTCTGGGGCGGCAGCGGCGCCAAACCCACCACGCAGCAGGCCGTTTCCGGTCCCTACACCGTGCAGTTCTCCGCGGACCAGCCGCGCGTCGGCGGCAACACGTTCGCGGTGGCGGTGACCGGGCCGGCGCCCGACGCCGTCACCGTCGCACCGGTCATGGCGCAGATGGGGCACGCGTTCCCGCCGGTGCCCGCCGGGCCGGACGGGCCCGGCCGCTTCCGCGCCGCGAACGTCGGGCTGCCGATGGCCGGGCAGTGGGAGATCACCGTTTCGCTGCGCGGCCCGGGCGGGCCCGCGCAGGTCGTCTTTCCGTTGTTGGTCAAGTAAAGGAGGGGGCATGGATTTCACCGCATCCGGCGCGCGCACCACGTCGGCGGCGAAACCGGCGCGCACGGGGCTGCTGCCGGCGAACGTCGTGCTCGGCGGGTCGCTGCTGTCGCTGGTCGGGCTGACCTGGGACATCCAGTGGCACGACGACGTCGGGCCGGACACGTTCTTCACGCTGCCGCACCTGTTCCTGTACGCGGGCAGCGCGGTCGTCGGCCTCGCGAGCCTCGCCGTCGTGCTGCTGACGACGGCGGCGCGGCGCGCGGGACGGCCGGTCGACCCGCGGGTCGGCGGCCGCGTGGTCAACGTCTTCGGCCGGACGTTCGCGGCCCCGCTGGGCTACCTGGTCTCCGGCGTCGGCGCGGCGACGTTCCTGCTGTACGGCCTGTGGGACCAGTGGTGGCACGGGCTCTACGGCTTCGACGCGGTCATCGACTCGCCGCCGCACATCGGGCTGCTGCTGGCGATCACGGTGTCGCTGATCGGCACGACCGCGGTGTTCGCCGCGGCGCGCGAGCACCGCTGGGGCCGGCTCGGCACGCTGGCGTCGCTGACCGTCCTGCTCACCTTCGGGCCGGTGCTGGCGCTCGGGTTGCAGCAGGTGCCCGACGACTACGCCGACGCCGTCGCGATCGGGACGTCGATGATGGCGGTGCTGCTGGTCTCCGTCGGGGCCGGGTTCGTGCGCCGCCCGGGCGGGGCGGCCGGCACCGCGGCGCTGGTCGCGGTGGTGCAGGCGGTGTTCTGGTGGTTCTCGCCGTGGGCGGCGAAGGCCTACGCCGACCTGGTCGGCCTGCCGCTGCGGGACGCGGTTTCCGGGGTGCCGGCGATGCCGTCGCTGGCGCCGATGGCCCTGCTGCCGGTGGCCGCGCTGATGGAACTGGTGTACCTCACCGGCCGGCGCCGGGGGTGGCGCGCGGGCCGGGTGTCCGTGGTCGCCGGTGGGATCGCCGGGCTGCTGCTCGGGCTGAGCCTGCCGGTGCAGCGGATGCTGCTCTACACCGGCGCGCACCTGCCGCCGGCCTGGTACCTGACGACGACCGCCGTGCTCAGCGCGGCGCTGGGGCTGCTCGGCGGGTTCGCCGGGTGGCGGTTCGGCGGGATGCTCTGCCTGCTGGCGCCCGCGAAGAAGGGGGAAAACGCTGATGCGTAAGGCACTCTTGGCTCTGGCTGCCGCGGCGGGGTTGCTGTTCGCCACCGCGGCACCGGCGAACGCCTACGAGCCGGTCAACATCGTGCACACCGAGCGGGTGCAGGCCGGGCCGTACGGGCTGACCGTCGGGTTCAGCACCTGGCCGCTGAAAGCCATGCAGTCACTGGACTTCACCTTCATCCCGGACGGCGGGATCGAGGACAAGTCCGGCACGCTCGCCATGCTCGGCCCCGGTGGTGCGCAGCGGCGCGCCCAGCCGCTCGTGCGGCACCCGCGCAAGCGGGAGGTCTGGGGGCTGGACGTCCGGTCGCTGCCGCAGCCGGGCGACTGGACGTTGCGCTTCACCGTCAACGGCCCCGCCGGGTCCGGTACCGGGGAACTGCGTTCACTGCCGGTGCAGGAGCAACCGGGGCCGCCGATGGGCGTGAGCTGGGCGATCAGCACGCTGCCGCTGATCGGGCTCGTGGTGCTCGTCGTGCTGGCGTGGCGCCGGACCCGCAGCCGGTTGCGAGGCGGGGAACTTCCGGCGATCGGGTGAGATTCCGCTCACATTCGGCACCCGGACGTATTCGGGGCGTCGTGGAGGCCCTCTTCACCGCAGGACGGGAAGGGGGCCTTCACCATCTTTTCTCCAGCCGGACGGACGGGCTCAGGCGGGCAGGTCGAACTGCCCGGCCTTGACCGCGATCAGGAACGCTTCCCACTCGGCGCTGTCGAAGACGAAGACGGGGCTGGTCGCGAGCTTGGTGTCGCGGACGCCGATCAGGCCTTCCCGGCCGAGGTTGACCTCGACGCAGCTGCCACCGTTGGGCTCGCTGGCGAAGGACTTCTCCCAGGCGGCCTCTTCGAACATGGACACGGCCGTGTTCGGATCGTAATCCGCGAACGACGGATAATCCGCCATGGGTCGTACCTCCGAGGATCGATGGGGTCGCGGCCGCGAACTGGTCGGAATGCACCCGCTCCCGGCTACTCAGTGTCTCAATGGCGCAAGCCACAGGGCCAAGCGGGTGATCAACTAGCTTCGGCCTCGACATGAAGATTATTCCAGGAGTAGGATTAATCGCATCGGCCGGGGCGCCGGCGTCGGTGAACGACTGCCTGCTCGCGGCGGGCGGTCGCCGACACGGGTCGAAGTGTCGGAGTGACCACGGCCGGACGAACCAAACCGCCGCACGACCTCATGGGGGAGGACCAGCGTGATCGTCGAGGACAGGCCCCACGTCTCCGGACGTGCCGCCGCCACCACGACCGGGCTGGTCCGCGCGCACCTGACCGGCGGCGAACCCGTCCGGTCGCCGCGACGAGAGCTGGGGGTGTAGACGATGGCCGTCCGGGTGAACTCGCTGTTCCGCCGGGAGGACGAAGAACTCCGTGGCCGCCGGGGGATCGGCAACGAGCTGCGGAACCGCTTCGGGTTCAGCCTGATCCAGGCACCGCTGCGCAAGACGACGACGTGGGCGACGGACCAGGACCTGCCGCTGCGCCGCCATTCCGACGGGGTCCGGACCACCCGCCCGCTGGAAGCGTCGATCGACCTGACGCCGCTGCTGCGCGGCCGGCTCGGCTCCCGCGTCTAGGAGTTCGCTTTCCCGAGGTCCGGTTGACACAGAACTGCCGTACCACCACCGAAAGAGCCCCGGTTTCCTGCGGAACCGGGGCTCTTGCCGTGCCGGGCTACGGTTTCCGGAGCAGCAGGCTTCCGTGCCGCAGGGGCCGCTCCCCCGCGACCGGTTCGCGGTACACCCGCCCCACCTCGGTGAACCCCGCCGCAGCCCCGAAACCGGCCAGTTCGTCCAGCGGCCAGCAGTAGGCCGTCGTGACCTTGTGGTCGAACGACGTCCGCGGGCCGCCGCGGGATTCGAAGCACCCCAACAGAAAGTGACCGCCGGGTGCCAACATTCGGGCGAATTCGGCGAAGTGCCCCGGCACCTCCGCCGGCGGGGTGTGGATCAGCGAATACCACGACAGGATCCCGGCGAGGGAGGCGTCGGGCCGGTCCAGCGCCGCCATCGAACCCACTTCGAACCGCAGGTCCGGGTGCGCGGCCCGGGCGAGCTCGACCATCGCCGGGGACAGGTCGACGCCGAAGCTGTCGAGCCCGAGCGAACGCAGGTGCGCGGTCAGGTGGCCGGGCCCGCAGCCGAGGTCGGCGACCGGGCCGCGGCCGCGGACGGAATCCGCGAACGCGGTCCAGACCGCCCGTTCCAGCGCGTGCTCGTCCCAGACCTCGCGGACGAACTCGGCGTACCGGACCGCGACCGCGTCGTAGGCGGCTGCCGTCACGGTTTGCGGCCGAGGCCGCAGAGGTGGCCGACGAACGACGGGTCGTTCGCGAGCTTCTTCGTGGCCTTGGACTCGATCTCCTCGGGGTGCCACTCCGGCAGGTAGACGATGCCCGGCTCGACGAGCTCCAGCCCCTCGAAGAACGACGTGAACTCCGCGCGGGTGCGCAGGTGCAGCGGGGTGCTCGACTGGTTGTACTGCTTCATGATCGTCTCGCGGCTGTCCGCGTCGGCCATCTCCTGCAGGCCGTCGCTGGTGAGGTGCGAGGACAGGAAGTACGAGCCGGCCGGCAGCAGCGACAGGTACTTCTGGATGGTCTGGGCCACCGGCTCGTTCTCGCCGAGGAAGTACAGGACGCCGACGATGATCAGGCCGATCGGGCGGTTCGGGTCGAGGACGCCGGTGTCGAGCGCGCGCTTCCAGATGTCGGCCGGGTCGCGCAAGTCGCCCTGCAGCACCGCGTGCCGGTCCGCAACCCCCTCCTTCTCCAGGAGGATCTGCGAGTGGGCGACGGCGACCGGCTCGTTGTCGACGTACACGCACCGCGCGTCCGGGTTCACCTCGGTCGCGACCTCGTGCACGTTGCCGACCGTCGGGACGCCGGAGCCGAGGTCGAGGAACTGGTCTATACCGTTGCGCGCCAGGTACCGGACGCCGCGGCCGAGGAAGTCGCGGCCGGCCCGCGCGACGGTCTTGATCATCGGGAAGGTCTTGACCGCCTGTTCGCCGAACTGGCGGTCGATGGCCCAGTTGGCGTCGCCGCCGAGGAACCAGTCGTAGATGCGGGCCGCGTTCGGCCGGTCCAGGTCCACGCCTTCCGGGGCTTCGGGGTCCTGCGTAGTCATTGCGTCCTCCAGGCTTTGCGGCCGACACCGCCGACCACGCTCGCGAGGGGGACCGTGGCGGCGCCGGGCTCCGGGCGCCACTCTCCCACAGGCACGATCCCGGGCTCGACGACGTCGAAGTTACCGAAGAACGCGGCGATCTCGCCGAGGGACCGGGAAACCGCGGGCGAACTCGACCGCTCGGACAGCTTGACCAGCCGCCGGATCTGCTCCCGCTCTTCGCCGTCGACGCCCGATTCGGTGGCGTGCGAAAGCACGTACGCCGATCCGGGCGCCAGGAGCGTCCGGTAGTCGCGGATGGCTTCGCGCACGCCGGTGACGTCCGGCAGGAAGTGCAGCACCGCCACGGTGAGCAGGCAGATCGGCCGGTCCGGGTCGAGCACGCCGGTCGCCAGCGCGGCTTCCCAGACCTCTTCGGCGTCCCGCAGGTCGGCGTGCAGCACGGCGTGCCGGTCGAGGTCGCCGGCTTCTTCGAGCAGCATCCGCCCGTGCGCGACGGCCACCGGCTCGTGGTCGACGTAGACGCAGCGGCTGTCGTCGGCGTAGTCGTCGGCCACCTCGTGCACGTTGCCGGCCGTCGGGATGCCGGAGCCGAGGTCGAGGAACTGCGTGATGCCTTCGGCCAGGCAGTAGCGCACGGCCCGGCCGAGGAAGGCGCGGTTGCTGCGGGCGAGGACCTTGGCCAGCGGGAACGCCTGCACCGCCTGCTCGCCGTACTGCCGGTCGATCGCCCAGTTCGCGGTGCCGCCGAGCGCCCAGTCGTAGATCCTCGCCACGTTCGGGCGGTCGAGATCGATGGCCTCGGGGAGGAAGGCGGGGTCCACGATGTCCCCTTCGGGCGGCAACTTCCGGTGGATTCAAGCGCAACAGAGTGACTCTACCGAAAGTTGTTCACAGGTCGGGACAGCTGACCCCGCCATTCGCCCTATTGGAGCTGCTGCATCTGCGCGCGGTAACCCTCCGCAAGCTCCTTGAGGAACTGCCGGGTCTCCTGACGCTCCAGCGCGGCGCCGCGCAGCCTGTCCCAGGAGTCGACGAAGATGTTGAAGTCCTTCACGTCGTCGAGGTACAGCCCGCCGGCGGAGTGCTCGATGTAGACGAAGTCCCGCGTGCGGTCCGGGAACCGCATGATCGTGAAGTCGTTGGGCACCGCGGCCAGCCGCGCGCCGAACGGCAGTACGTGCACGTAGACGCGCGGGTGCTTCTCCAGCGACAGCAGGTGCTCGACCTGGTCCAGCATCACCGCGGGCGCGTACCCGCCCGGGGCCCGGCGCAGCGCGCCTTCGCTGATGATGAACCGGTAGTACGGCGGCTGCTGCTGCTCGAACACCGCCTTGCGGTCGAGCCGGTTGCGGACCAGCGACGTCACGTCGGTGGCGCCGAACTCGGTGAACTGCTTGAGCATGTAGTGCTCGGACTGCAGCGGGCCCGGGATGCGCTCACCGTGCCAGGTGAGGATCTCCGCGGCCGCGGGCTCCAGGTCGGTGAAGGTGCGGAACCAGTGCGGCACCACCGAGCGGTAGCCGGACCAGTGGCCGCGCTGCCCGGCGGCGGCCCGCGCCAGGTTCATCAGCGTGTCGGCCTCTTCGCCGTTGATCCCGAACGCGTTCAGCATGGATCGCACATCCCCGAGCTTCACCCCGACGGCACCGGACTCGATCTTGTTGACCTTGCCCTGGGTGCAGCCGAGGACCTCGGCGACCTGCTGCTGTGTCATCCGCGCCGCGGTGCGGGCATGCCGGAGCTCGTTCCCGAGCTGCTTCCGGCGCGAGGTGACGGTGCTGGCCATCGCCCTGCTCTCCCGGACCACTACCAAGCAACGGCGGCCACCGGCCGCCGTCGCACGCGAACTATCGAACCCACCCAGGTTAGTGCTTCACCTTGCGGATCTCGATGATGACACCGCGCAGCGTTCCAGGAAACGCCGCGGAATGCCAGTCACCTGCGCTATCACTCGCCTGGACCAGTGAAATTCCGAATTATTCGGCCAACCGGAGGAGCCGTCTCTGCGGCATAGTGACCCGGTGACCGATCGCTCCCCCTCCGCCGCCGCCGTCACCCGGCTGGCCGACCGGGTCCACGGCTACGTCCAGCCGGACGGCTCCTGGTACATCAACAACTGCGGGTTCGTCGACGCCGGCGACCACACCGTGCTCATCGACACGTGCTCGACCGAGCGCCGCACGCGGGCGCTGCTCGCCGCGGTCGAGGCGACCACCGGCAGCCCGGTGACGACGCTGGTCAACACCCACCACCACGGTGACCACACCAACGGCAACTACCTGGTCGCCGGCGCGGCGGTGCTCGGCCACCGCAAGACGCGCGAGGTGATGGTCGCCGAGGGCATCCAGAAGTTCGACGGCATCTTCGTCGGCAGCGACTGGGGCGAGCTGCGGTCGCGGCCGCCCGAGATCGTCTTCGACGACCGGCTGACCGTGCACGCCGGCGACGTCGAGATCCAGCTGATCCACCCTGGCCACGCGGCCCACACGACCAACGACGTCCTGGTCTGGCTGCCGCGGGAGCGCGTGCTCTACGCCGGTGACCTGGTGTTCCACGGCGGCAGCCCGTTCGCGCTGATGGGCTCGGTGGCCGGCTGGCGCAAGGGCCTCGACGTGATCCGGGAGCTGTCGCCCGAAGTGATCTTGCCTGGTCACGGCGGCCCCTGCGGGCTCGACGTGGTGGACAAAGTGGACGAATACCTCGCCTTCGTCCAGCGGACGGCCGAGCGCGGGAAGGCCGCCGGGCTGTCGCCGCTGGAGCTGGCGAAGGAGACCGACCTGGGCGAGTTCGGGTCCTGGGGCGAGCAGGAGCGGCTGCCGGGCAACCTGCACCGGGCGTACGCCGAGCTCGACGGCGCCGAGTGGGGCGCGGACATCGACCTGGTGGCGGCGATCACCGACATGCTCGCCTACAACAAGGGCCCGATCCGCTGCTTCTCCTGAACTAGGTGAGCTGCTCCTCCGTGGCCTTCCTTGAGGCGTCGATCGGACTAGGGTCTGAATCGAGAGAGTTCTTCGGAAGGATTCGGATGAGCAAGAAGGCGAGCATCGGGGTCACCGGCCTGGCGGTCATGGGCCGCAACCTGGCCCGCAACCTGGCCCGGCACGGGCACACGGTGGCCCTGCACAACCGGTCCGAGGAGCGGACCCGCGCGCTGGTGGAGCAGTTCGGCGACGAGGGCGACTTCATCCCGGCGTACTCCGCGCAGGAGTTCGTCGACGCGCTGGAGCGGCCCCGGCAGGTCGTGATCATGGTCAAGGCGGGCGGCCCGACCGACGCCGTCATCGAGGAGTTCGCGCCGCTGCTCGAAGAGGGCGACGTCATCATCGACGCCGGCAACGCGCACTTCGCCGACACGCGCCGCCGCGAGAAGGCGCTGCGCGAGCGTGGGCTGCACTTCGTCGGCAGCGGTGTCTCCGGCGGCGAGGAAGGCGCGCTGCACGGGCCGAGCATCATGCCCGGCGGCTCGAAGGAGTCGTACGAGTCGCTCGGCCCGCTGTTCGAGGACATCTCGGCCAAGGTCGACGGCGAGCCGTGCTGCACGCACATCGGCGCGGACGGCGCCGGCCACTTCGTCAAGATGGTGCACAACGGCATCGAGTACGCCGACATGCAGCTGATCGCGGAGTCGTTCGACCTGCTCCGGCACGCGGGCGGCTACGCGCCGGCCGAGATCGCCGAGGTGTTCCGCACGTGGAACACCGGGCGGCTCGACTCCTACCTGATCGAAATCACCGCCGACGTGCTCGCGCACGTCGACAAGGCGTCCGGCCAGCCGTTCGTCGACATCGTCGAGGACGCGGCCGAGCAGAAGGGCACCGGCCGCTGGACCGTGCAGATCGGCCTCGACCTGGGTGTTCCGATCTCGGGCATCGCCGAAGCCGTCTTCGCGCGTTCGCTGTCGGGGTCCAAGTCGCTGCGCGCGGCGGCCCGTGGGCTGGGCGGCCCGTCGGCGGCTCCCCTGTCGGGTTCCTCGCTGGAGCGCTTCGCCGACGACGTCGAGCAGGCGCTGTACGCGTCGAAGGTGGTCGCGTACGCGCAGGGCTTCAACCAGATCCAGGCCGGTGCGACCGAGTACGGCTGGGACATCGACCTCGGCAAGGTCGCCTCGATCTGGCGTGGCGGCTGCATCATCCGCGCGAAGTTCCTCAACGACATCACCGCGGCCTACGCCGACGAGCCCGCGCTGCCGACGCTGCTGACGTCGGGCGGCTTCCGCAAGGCGGTCGAGGACGCGCAGGACTCGTGGCGTTCGGTGATCTCGACGGCGGTCAAGCTCGGCATCCCGACGCCGGGCTTCTCGACGGCCCTGGCCTACTACGACGGCCTCCGCGCGGACCGGCTGCCGGCCGCGCTCGTGCAGGGCCAGCGGGACTTCTTCGGCGCCCACACCTACCGCCGGGTGGACCGCGAAGGCTCGTTCCACACGGCCTGGGCCGCCGACGGCCGCCCGGAGTCCGACGCCTGACGAGCCGCTGCTCTGACCGGGAAGACCCCCTGGTCCCGCCCGGTCAGAGCAGCGTCACCAGCAGCAGCGCGAGGACCGCGGCTGCCACCAGGAGTCTCACTGCCCCCGGGCGGCGAGGATTTCCGCCAGCACCTCCAAGATCTTCGCCTCGGCCTTGTCCTTCTTGACGCCGAGGCCGTCGAGCACTTCGAAGCCGGCCCCTTCGCCTTGTTCGAGCAGCGCCAGGAGCAGGTGCTCGGTGCCGATGTAGTTGTGTCCGAGCCGCAGGCCTTCGCGCATGGTGAGCTCGAGGGTCTTCTTGGCGGCGGCGGAGAACGGGACCACGTTCGGCACCGGGTCGACCGGCTCGGGCAGCCGCGCTTCGGCGGCTTCGCGGACGGCGTCGAGCTGCACGCCCTGGGCCAGGATCGCCCCGGCCGCCAGCGCGGCGGGCTCGGTCAGCAGGCCCAGCACGATGTGCACGGTGTCGATGTACGGGCTGCCGTGGTCGACGGCGGCCTTCTGGGCCTCGACGACGACGTGCCGCGCCCGGTCGGTGTAGCGGCCGTAGACGCGCTCGATCGCCCCGGACGGGTCGCCGCCGGGGTCCACCTTCGGCACGAACCGCTTCTGGGCGGCCTGTTTCGTCACGCCCATGCTGGCGCCGATGTCGGTCCAGGACGCGCCGGACCGCCGGGCCTGGTCGACGAAGTGGCCGATCAGGTGGTCGGCCACTTCGCCGAGGTGCTGGCCCACGTAGACCGCGTCGGTCAGCTGGGCCAGGGCGTCGTGGTCGTTGTTGCTCTTGATGGCGTTGATGAGGTCGTCGAGCTTGATATTGGTCGGTAGGGTCATGCCGTCAACTTTAGGTTGACGATCCTCCTGCGTCAACCGCGAGTTGACGCCGCCTTCAAGTGAGCCTTCAGGTCGAAGGCGCTCGCTTCGAGGTCGTCGTACGCGGGCTTCGGCTCGGCAGTGAACAGGCGGCGCGCGGCGATGTGGTCGGCCGGGCGGTTCACCGACTCGACGGCGATGAGGACGTCGTCGCGGAAGGACAGCACGGAGAACTTGCCGGCCGCCGGGTCGCCCGCGACGACCGTCCGGTCGGCGCCCGCCAGGAGGCCGGCGATCTGCAGTTTCGCGCCCGCCTGGTCGGTCCAGAACCACGGCAGGCTGGCGTACGGCTCCGCGGTGCCGGTGATCGCCGCGGCCACGCTGCGGGCCTGGTCGACGGCGTTCTGCACGGACTCCAGCCGGGTCTCGGCGCCGGCCTGCACGCACGGGAAGTTGGCGCAGTCGCCGATGGCGAAGATCTTCTCGTCCGCCGTCCGCAGGTGCGCGTCGACGACGACGCCGTTGCGCACCGGCAGCCCGGCGGCCTCGGCGAGCGAGGTCTCCGGCACCACCCCGACCGCGACGACGACCAGGTCGGCGGGCAGCCGGGTGCCGTCGGCCAGCTCGACCTCACGCACCCGCGAGTCGCCGTGCATCGCCGCGACACCTTGGCCCAGCAGCACCGTGTGCCCGGCGTTGCGGTGCAGGTCGGCGAAGTACGCGGAGATCTCCGGCGTCGCAACGCGGTTGAGCAGCCGGTCCTGCGCTTCGACGATCGTCACCGGGCGACCGGCGTGCGAGGCGAACTCCAGGCCGATGAACCCGCCGCCGGCCACGATGACGTTCTCCGCTCGCGAAAGGGACTCCCGCAGCCGGTCGGCGTCGTCGCGGGTGCGCAGGGTCAGCACGCCCGGCAGGTCCGCGCCCGGCACCGGCAGCGTCCGGTTGCGGGCGCCGGTGGCCAGGACCAGGTAGTCGTAGCCGAGCTCGCGGCCGTCTTCGAGCTGCACCTTCGCCGCCGCGCGGTCGATCTTCGCGGCCCGTCCGGAAACCAGCTCGATGTCCTTCTCGGCGAAGAAGTCCTCGCCGCGCAGGTGGAGTTGCTCGAGCCCGGCCGTCCCGGCCAGGTACGCCTTCGACAGCGGCGGCCGCTGGTACGGCACGCCCGGCTCGTCCCCGACCAGCACGACCCGGCCGGCGAAGCCCCGGTCCCGCAGCGAAGCCACGGCCTGGAACCCGCTCTGCCCCGCCCCGACGACGAGCACCGTGTGTTGTTCACCCATGCCTGCCATCCGATCACAACGACCTCAAGCCGTCGAGGAGCCGCCGACGGGCCGGGGTGCGCCCAGCACGCGCGAAATGCCCCGCGCCGCCGCGCGGACCGCCGGTACCAGCGTCCTCGGGTCCGTTCCCGCCGCCGGGACGACGACGGAGATCGCCGCCACGACCTCGTCGGTGGCGTCGCGGACCGGCGCGGCCACCGAGAGCGCGATCAGCTCGACCTGGCCGTCGCTGATCGCGTAGCCGTCCCGGCGCACGTCCGCGAGCACCCGCCGCAGCTGCGCGGGCGCGCTGATCGTCTTCGGCGTGAACGCCTTGAGCGGACCGGCCAGCACTTCCTCCTGGGCCTCGGCCGGGGCGTGCGCGAGCAGCACCTGGCCGACGCCGGTGGCGTGCGCGGGCAGCCGGCCGCCGACCCGGGTCAGCACGTTGACCGCGCCGCGGCCGGAGATGCGTTCGACGAACACGACCTCCGGCCCGTCGAGCACGGCGAGCTGCACGTTCTGGTGCGTGGCCTCGTAAAGGTCCTCCAGGAACGGCATCGCGCTCTCGCGCAGCTCGGCGCCGTGCGGCGCCCGCGACGCGACTTCCCACAGCCACAGCCCGACGCGGTACCCGCCCGTTTCGTCGCGCACGAGCGCGCCGCGCCGGGTGAGCTCGCCGGCCAGCCGGTGCGTGGTCGACAGCGGCAGCCCGGCCCGGCGGCTCAGCTCGGACAGCGTCAGCCGCGGCCGCTCGGCCGTGAACGCGCCCAGCAGGTCGAGGACGCGGTCCACGACCGACGGCGGCCGCTGCGCGCTGTGCCGCACGTCAGAGGTCGTCGTCCGGCAGCAGCGGCCGCATGAACGTCCGCCGGTACCGCACCACGCACCCGCTCTCGTCGCGGATCTTGTCGGCCTCGACGAAGTCCGGGTCGACGCCGAACAGCGTCCGGTAGCGCTCGTACGCGGCGAGGCTCTCGAAGCTGAACAGCGCCCGCGCTTCGTCGCTCGCCCCCTCCGCCGGCAGGAAGTAGCCGTGGTGGATGCCGCCTTCGCGCTGCACCAGCCGCATCCACGCGGCGGCGAAGCGTTCGAAGTCGGGCAGTTTCGCGGGGTCGATGACGTAGTCGACGACGCAGGTGATCATCAGTGGCCGCCCCAGACGCGGTCGGCCGTGGAGACGATCAGCTCCAGCTTCCGCAGCTGGTCGTCCGTGGTCAGGTCGTTGCCCTCCTCCGTCGACGAAAAGCCGCACTGCGGCGACAGGCAGAGCCGGTCGATGTCGACGTACCTCGAAGCTTCCTCGATCCGCCGCACCAGGACGTCCGGGTCCTCCAGCTCCGGCCGCTTGGTCGTGACCAGGCCGAGGACGACCTTCTTGTCCTTCGGCACGAACCGCAGCGGCTCGAACCCGCCGGAGCGTTCGTCGTCGTACTCCAGGAAGAACCCGTCGACGGCGAGCTCGCCGAACAGCGCCTCGGCGACGAACTCGTAGCTGCCCTCGGCGGCCCACGACGAGCGGAAGTTGCCGCGGCACAGGTGGGTCGTCACGGTGAGGTCCTCGGGACGCCCTTCCAGCGCCGCGTTCATCGTCGCGATGTTGCGCAGGTGCTGGGTGTCCGGGTCGCCGCCCATCCGCGCGACGAGCTCGCGCTGCGCCGGGTCGTTGAGGTAGGCGAGGCTCGTGTCGTCCAGCTGCAGGTACCGGCCGCCGAGGCCGTGCACCGCGCTGACCTGCTCCTTGTAGGCCGCACTCAGGTCGGCGAAGAACTCCTCGAGGTCCGGGTAAACGCTCTCGCTGACCGCCGCCCGGCCGCCGCGGTAGTAGACCATGCTCGGCGACGGGATGGTCAGCTTCGGCGTCACGCCGGGGTCCACATGGGACTGCAGGAACCGGAAGTGGTCGGCGAAGATCGGCTCGTCGAGCCGCACCTTGCCGTCGACCTGCAGGCCCGGCGGGCTGAACTCGAGGTCACCGGCCAGGTTGTGGAACTTGACGTGCAGCCGCCGGTCGCTCTTCGAGACGCCGCCGAGCGCGTAGATGAAGTCCATGTGCCAGGACGCGCGCCGGAATTCGCCGTCGGTCGCCGAGCTCAGCCCGGCCGCCTTCTGCATCTTGATCACGTCGCGGATCGCGTCGTCCTCGACCGCGCGGAGCTGCTCCGCGCCGATCTCACCGCTTTCCTGCCGCCGTCGCGCGTCGCGCAGCACCGGGGGCCGCAGCAGGCTCCCCACGTGATCGGCGCGAAACGGCGGGCCCACCTGGGAAATGCCACCCGAAGTCATGCACCGATGGTCACACATTCCCGGCCGTTGCGCCGCCCCCCGAACCATGATCATCGCGCCCGGGGCTTGCTACCGTCCGCTCATGACGGAATCCGCGGTCCACCCGGTCGACCGGGGCCTGCCCGCCGGGCGGCTCGCCCTGCTCGGTCTCCAGCACATGGCGATCATGTACGCCGGTTCGGTCGCGGTGCCGCTGATCGTCGGCAGCGCGCTCAAGCTCGACCCGGCGACGATCGGGCTGCTGGTCAACGCCGATCTGCTGGTCGCGGGCATCGCGACGCTGATTCAGGCGATCGGCATCGGGAAGCTGCTGGGCATCCGGCTGCCGGTGGTGGCGGGGGCGACGTTCACCGTCGTCAACCCGATGATCCTGATCGCGTCCCAGTACGGCCTGCCCGCGGTCTACGGCGCGATGATCGCGTCCGGTGTCTTCGGGCTCCTCATCGCGCGGCCGTTCGCGAAGCTGATCCGGTTCTTCCCGCCCCTGGTCACCGGGACGCTGTTGCTGGTCATCGGCGTCTCGCTGCTCGGCCCGGGCGCGGCGATGATCGCCGGCCACGACAGCACGTCAGCGGACTACGCGTCGCCGTCGCACATCGGGCTGGCGTTCGGCGTGCTGGCGCTGCTCGTGCTGTTCACCCGCGTGCTGCGCGGGTTCGCCAACCAGGTCGGCCCGCTGCTGGCGCTGGCGATCGGGCTGGTCGTGGCGATCCCGATGGGGCTGGTGCACTGGGACGGCCTGCGCGCGGCCGGCTGGTTCGGGCTGGCGTCGCCGTTCCACTTCGGCGCCCCGACGTTCCCGGTGGCGGCGATCCTGTCGATGTGCGTAGTCATGCTGGTGACGTTCACCGAATCGACGGCCGACATGATCGCGGTCGGCGAGATCACCGGCCGCCCGCCGACCGACACCGACCTCGCCCGCGGCCTGGCCACCGACGGCGTCTCGGCGGTGCTGGGCGGGGTGATGAACTCCTTCCCCGACACGGCGTTCGCGCAGAACGTCGGCCTGGTCCGGATGACCGGCGTCCGCAGCCGCTGGGTGGTCGCGGTGACCGGCGGGATCCTGGTCGTGATGGGCCTGGTCCCGAAGGTCGGCGCGTTCATCGCGGCGATCCCGGAACCGGTGGTCGGCGGGGTCGCGGTGGTGATGTTCGCGATGGTCGCCGCGGTCGGCGCGCAGAACCTCCGGACGGTCGAGTTTTCCGGCAACCACAACACTTTCGTCGTGGCGGTGGCCCTGGGCGTGGGGCTGCTGCCGGCGTTCGTGCCGGACTTCTTCAAGCACTTCCCGGCCTGGCTGCAGACGATCTGCGGCAGTTCGATCACGGTGGCGGCGGTGCTGGCGTTCGTCCTGAACCTGGTGTTCAACCACCTCGGCCGGCGGGCAGCGAGCTGAGCAACCGGTCGACGAGGAGGGCGCCGGTGCCGGGCTCGACCGGCCGCCGGAACAACACCCGCAGGTAGAGCGGGGCCAGGACGAAGTCGAGCACGTCCTCGACCGACGGCGCGGGTTCGCCGCGCGCCGTGGCCCGGTCGAGTGCGGCCTGCAGGTCTTCGCCGCGGGCACGGAGGTGTTCGAGCGGCTCCTTCTCCGGCCCCAGGGTGGCGACGAGCGCGCGCAGCAGGATCTGGCCGCGCGGGTCGCACATCGAGCGTTCGACGCCTTCGGCCCAGCCGAGCAGGTCCTCGCGCAGCGAGCCGGTGTCCGGTATCGGCGACGTCGCGCGCAGGCGCGTCACGGCGGCGTCGAGCAGCAGCTGCTCGCGGCTGCCCCAGCGCCGGTAGACGCTCGTCGGGTTCACACCCGCCTTCTCGGCGATCTTCGGGATCGCCGCGTTGATCTCGCCGATGACAAGCAGGTCCACGACGGCGTCGTGGACCGCATCTCGCACGCGGGCACTGCGGCCACCCGGTCGGGTCATGACTCCATCCTAAAGCAAACCCGCTTGCTTTTGCCGTCCAGCCCGGGCTATCGTTAAGGCAAATCGGATGGCTTTAAGGAGGCCGAGATGGCCCGCAAGATGACCAAGGACGAACGCGAGAGATTCCTGGCTCAGCCGCAGGTCGGCGTGCTCAGCGTCGCGGCCGAGCCCGGACGGGCGCCGCTGACCACGCCGATCTGGTACCGCTACGAGCCGGGCGGCGACCTCGTCGTGATGACCACACCCGGGCTGCGCAAGGCCCGGCTGATCGAGGCCGCCGGCCGGTTCGCGCTCTGCGTCCAGCAGCAGGAAGGCGTCTACAAGTACGTCTCGGTCGAGGGCCCGGTGGTGGATTCGTGGCCGATGACGAAGGCCGAGCGGCACGAGATGGCCGCGCGCTACCTGCCGCCGTGGGCCAGCGAGGCGTACACCGACGCGACCGACGGCACGCACGGGAACAACATCGCGATCGTGATGCGCCCGGAGCGCTGGAACACCTCGGACTTCAGCGACGTCTCGGAGGAGCTCACCAGCAGATGATCAGCAGCACGCACGACGGCTCGGTCCGCGGCGTGGTGGCCGGGGCCGAGGGGTGACCACCGGACGGTGGCGGGTTCCCGGTCGGCTTCGTCGCCGGGCCGCCCGTGGTCGCGGGGGCGGAGCCGGCCGTCGTGGTGGGCGGCGTCGGGGTTCCGGTGGCGCCGGATTCGGTGGTGGCCGGGTCACGGCCGGGCACCTCGGTGACGGTGCCGCGGTGCTCGTTCGACGCCGTGACGACGTCCCCGCCGGTGCCGCCGCCGATCCCGCCGTCGGGCGGCGAGTCGGTGGCCTGGTCGGCACCGCCCAGCCCGGCGGTGCGCTGCGGGAACGGGATGACCTGGATCTGGTCGACCGGGGCGGCGTCCTGGCGCTCGTTGCCGCCGAAGGCGACCAGCGCCGCGGCGGCCCCGCAACCGACGATGACGGCGAGCATCACCGCGACCACGCGCCAGCGCGACTGGCCCGGTCCCGGACGATCGCCCCAGCCCTCGCGCACGAGCAGCTCGGCGACCGATACCTCGTCGTTCACCCCGACAGACCTTCCCGAGAGGCCTTTCGGCCGACATCGTGGCCGTATTCTTACCGTAAAAGCCCCCCGAACGGGTGAAGCACCGGCAAAAAATCGTCACGTAATGCTCTTGTGGACAGTCAGTGACTCTCCACAGCGTTTTCTAAGCTGGCGCTCGTGATACTCCCAGCATGACCACCGAGACTCGGTCCATGCTGCTCAAAGCCGGACGGCCGATGCCCGCGGTCGCCGGCGCGCGCAGCCGGTGGTCGGTCCTGACCTTCGTCCCGAACCCGAAGGCGACGCCGTTCACGTTCGGCTACCTGGTCGTCCTGCTCGGCACCACGCTGCTGCTCAAGTTCGCCGACCCGGGCCTGACCGAACGGCTCCTGCGGCTGTCGAGCACCGACGCCCACAATCTCTGGCGACGGCCGCTGACCTCGCTGCTGACCAGCGCGCTGTGGCTGTCCGACGAAGGCTGGCTCGCCTACGTCGTGATCTTCGCGATCGCCGTCGCACCGCTGGAACGCCGGTTCCGCGCCCGCCGGGTGGCGATCGTGTTCTTCTCCGGCCACGTGCTGGCCACGCTCGTCACCGAGTTGCCGGTGATGGCCCTGATCAGCGCGCACGTGCTGCCGAACTCGGCCGGCCACTGGCTCGACATCGGCGTCAGCTACGGCTTCTTCACCACGGCCGGCGCCCTGGTGTTCCTGCTCGGCGGCCGTGCGCGGCTGCTGGCGCTCGCCGCGACCGAGGCGTTCATCGCGGTGATCTGGCTGAGCGACGACCCGGCGAGCCTCGACTCGATCGTCACCCTGCTCGGCCACGCGTTCGCCGCGCACTTCGGGCTGCTGTTCTGGGGGCCGCGGCTGCGGCGCGCATCCGCAGGCCGGGACCGGATTCCGGCGGGTAGGCACGAACCGGAGTCGGTGGTGTAATCGACGAGCCACACGCCGACCGCATGGGGGACGAACGCTCATGGAGGCAGACTCGCTCGCCGCACTGGTCGAGCTGAGTCCGGACGCGATCTGCGTCCACGAGAACGGCGTCCTCACCTACGCCAACCGCGCCGCCCTGGAGACGTTCGCCGCCCGCTGCGCGGACGAGGTCGTCGGACGGCGGTTCACCGACTTCGTCGCCGAGGAGTCCCGGACGACCTTGGTGGCGAAGCTGGCGGACCTGACCGGGCCGGGGCAGGCGAGCGAGCCGGCCGAAGCGCTGATGACCCGGCTCGACGGCAGCAAGTTCGCCGTGGAGACGGTGTCGGTGCGGCTCCAGGCCCGCGGCGCCTACCAGGTCGTGATGCGGGACATCACGGCGAAGAAGGCGGCCGCCGACGCCCTCCGCTACCAGGCCGCGCTGGTGTCGCACGTCAGCGACGCGCTGATCGCGACCACCGGCGAAGGCGTCGTGACCAGCTGGAACCCGGCCGCTGAAGCGGTGTACGGCTGGACCGCGGCCGAGGCCGTCGGGCGGCGCGCGAGCGAGCTCGTGGGCGCGCCCCTCGACCTGGCCGCCGTCCGGCGCGGCGGCGGGGTCGCGGAGGCCGTGCACCGGCGGCGGGACGGCGCGCCGCTGGCGGTCCGCGTCTCGGCCGCCGAGATGAACGACGGCTACGTGCTGGTCTGCGCCGACGAAACCGCGCGGCGGCGGGCCGAGCAGAACTACCGGACGGTGGTCGCGTCCCTCGACGAAGGCGTCCTGGTGATGGGCCCGGCCGGGCTCATCGAAGCCGCGAACCCGGCGGCCTGCCGGATCCTCGGCGTCGCCGAAGCCGACCTGGTCGGCGTTCCCTGCCACACGCTGGTGCTGTTCACCGAGTCCGGGCGGTGGATCCCGCCGGACGAGCTGCCGTCGGTGCAGACCCGGCGGACCGGGGTGACGCACAACGGCCTGGTCGTGCGCCTGCGCCGGCCGGACGGCCGCGACGTCTGGGTGTCGCTGACCTCGCGGCTGCTCAACCCGGACGACCCGGCGGCGCTGGCCGTGGTCACGTCGTTCACCGACATCACCGAGACCCGCGCGATCAGCGCGCGGCTCGCGCACGACGCCACCCACGACCCGCTGACCCGGCTGGCGAACCGGACCCTGGTGCTGGACCGGCTCGACGTCCGCGAGCGGGGCGCGGTCACCGTGCTGTTCCTCGACCTCGACAAGTTCAAGGTGATCAACGACTCGCTCGGGCACTCGGTCGGCGACCAGGTGCTGCGGATCGTCGGCGAGCGCCTGCGCCGCAGCTCCGGCCGCGACGACCTGGTCGGCCGGCTGGGCGGCGACGAGTTCGTCGTCGTCACCGCCGAGGTCACCGACCCGGGCGAGGTCCGCGCGCTGGCCGAGCACCTGCGGGCGGCGCTGGCCGAGCCGATCGGCGTGCTGGGCCGGCAGCTGCACCTGGACGCCAGCACCGGCGTGGTGCTCGTCGGCCGCGACGACCGCCGCAGTGCCGAGGACCTGCTGCGCGACGCGGATGTCGCGATGTACCAGGCGAAGACACTCGGGCGGGGCCGCCACCACTTCTTCGACGTCGGGCTGCGCGAACGGATGCAGCGGCGGCTGCGGATGGAGCAGGACCTGCGCGACGCGGTGCACGATGGCCAGCTCTGGCCCGCCTACCAGCCGGTCGTCGACCTGCGGACCGGCGAGATGGTCGCGGTGGAGGCGCTGCTGCGGTGGACGCACCCGCGGCACGGCGCGATCTCGCCCGCGGAGTTCATCCCGCTGGCCGAGGAGAGCGACCTGATCAACGTGATCGGCAAGGAGATGCTGCGCGCGACGACCCGCGAACTCGCCGAGCGGCGGAAGCGCCAGGGTCTGGGCCTGACGCTGAAGGTCAACTTGTCGACCCGCCAGCTCGACGACCCGCACCTGGTCCCGGCGGTCCAGGACGCGCTGGCGAGCACCGGGCTGCCCGCGGGCGCGCTGTGCCTGGAGGTGACCGAAAGCGCGTTGATGCGCGACCAGGAAGCGGCCGGGGAAGTGCTGGCGTCCCTGCGGGCCCTGGGGGTGCTGCTGGCGATCGACGACTTCGGCACCGGCTATTCATCGCTCGCGCAGCTGCGCCGGCTGACGCTGGACACGCTGAAGATCGACCGCTCGTTCATCACCGGGATCGCCGAGTCGCGGGACGCGGAGGCGATCGTCACGAGCATCATCGCGATGGCGCACGCGGTGGACCTGACGGTGATCGCGGAAGGCGTCGAGTCGGCGGAGCAGGTGGACCTGCTCCGCGCGCTCGGCTGCGACCAGGCGCAGGGCTACCACCTCGGCCGCCCGGTGGCGGCGGCCGAGTTGTTCGGTCAGTAGACGGTTTTCAGGCGCTCCAGCTCGTCCGGTGTCAGCTCGATGCCGAGAT
This sequence comes from Amycolatopsis sp. NPDC004625, assembly GCF_040609695.1. Taxonomy (NCBI): domain Bacteria; kingdom Bacillati; phylum Actinomycetota; class Actinomycetes; order Pseudonocardiales; family Pseudonocardiaceae; genus Amycolatopsis; species Amycolatopsis sp. NPDC004625. Next base: position 206,885 of record NZ_JBEXKX010000004.1, on the reverse strand, counting down.
CCTTGAGGGTGGCGTCGAGTTCGCCCGGGTCGATGGTGGTGGTTTCGCTGCTGCCATCGGGTTTTTCGACGGTGAGCTCCCGGCCGAGCAGCTTTCGGCCGACGCCGGGTTCGAGCGTCATGATCACCAGGCGCCCGGTGAACGGTGACTTCGGGTGCGTCGACGTGTAGTGGTGGTAGACCTCGTAGTCGATGGGGTGCATGCCGTTGAGCCGGAACTCGAGGATGTCCTCGTCGCCCTTCTGCAGCGTCCACCAGCCGTCGTTCTGCTTGAGGCGGTGGGGCCAGCCGGCCTGGTCGACCTCGTGGCCGTCGACCAGCGGCATGGGGGCGAGGATCCCGGCGCCGAACCCGACGTCGGCGAGGAAGCGCTGGTCGTCGACGTCGACGACGAGCGTCATGTGGGTGTAGGGCCCGGGCCGCCGCGGCTGCACGCGCGCGGAGAGCCGGTGCACGGTGTAGCCGAGCTGTTCGAGGACGGCGGCGAAGAGGCCACTCTGTTCGTAGCAGTAGCCGCCCCGCCGCCGCCCGACGAGCTTCGCGCTCACGACGTCGAGCGAAATCCCTTGGTGCTGCCCGAGAACGACGTCGACGTTCTCGAACGGGATGGCCTGGACGTGCGCCCGCATGAGTTCGGTCAGCGCGGCGGCGGACGGCGCCCGGCGCGGCTGCCCGGTGCGCTCGAGGTAGGCGTCGAGATCGACGGCGCCGATACCCCATTCCCCTTGGGTGGTCATGGAATCCATGATGGACCCTCGACCTAACTGGAGGTCAACCTTCGTGCACGACCTGCCGCACCTCGACGGCGGTGTAGGCGGCGTCCGGGATCTTCGCGGCCAGCTCGACCGCCCGCCCTTCGCTTTCGACGTCGACGACGTAGTAGCCGCACAGGAAGGCTTCGGACTCGACGAAAGGCCCGGCCGTGGTCTGCGCTTCGCCGCCCTTGACCCGGACGGTCCTGGTGTCGGCGGGTTCGGCGAGCGCCTTGGTCTCGACCATCTCCCCGGACTCGGTGACGAGCTTGATGAAGTCCCCGTGTCCTTCGTAGACGGCGTTCTTCTGGTCGTCGGTGAGGGTGCCCCAGAGGGTGGGGTTCATGTGGAGGGTGAGGAGGTAACGCATGTCCGGCTCCCGTGTCGTGAGTGGCGGCCCTTGGTGGCTGCCTTCACCGGGTGGTCGGGGCGGGGTCGCCGGTCCGGACACGAGATCCGGCGGTTCACTCGTTCGGCGTAACGAGCCAGTCTTCGGTCCGGCGGTGCCGCCCGAGCCCCGCAGCGTCGAACTCGTCGAGGTGCGACCCCCGGCGGACACCGAGGGCGCGCAGGGCCTGCGAAATCGGACTCCCTCGGACGGCGACCGCGTCGAAGTACTCGTCGGTCATCGGCAGCAGGGACAGGGAGCCGTGGAGCGCAACGATCCGCGCGTCCACGACGTCCCCGGCCAGGCGCCGCAGTACCTCGTCACCGGCGATGACGGTTTCCAGGCAGTACATGGCCTCATCCTGGCTCAGCCGCGGCTGACGAGCACGTACCTTTCGTCCTCGATCGGGCCGCCCCACAGGGCCGGGTCGTCGAGCCGGGTGACGGTGGCTTCCTTCCGGTGCGCGAGCACCAACCGCCGGCACTCCTCTGCCGCGATCCCGGCCCCGGTGAACCACCGGCCTTCGATGAGAACCAGCCGTCCGTCCGGCTTCAGCAACCGCACCCAGGCGCTGAGCGCGGCGGCCGGATCGGCCATGGCCCAAAGCACGTGCCGCGCGAGCACGACGTCGTACGCACCCGGCGGGCACGGCGGCTCGGCCACGTCACCGACACGGAAGTCCACCTCGACCCCCACGGCCTTTTCCTCGGCGACGGCAAGCATCCCGGGCGAGAAGTCGACACCCTGCACAACGTGGCCGGCCCGAGCGAGCAGGACGGCGAGACTTCCCGTCCCGCACCCCAGATCGACGACGGCCGCGGGGGCCGGTTGCAGCAGCGGCAGCAGGAGGTCCGACCAGGCCGCCCGGACGGCGGGCTCCCGCAGCCCGTGGTCGGGCTGGTCGTCGAAGGACGTGGCCTCGGCGTCCCACAGTTCGCTGGTCATCCGCTCAGGGTAAGCACCTCCAGCGCACGGGGTTCCCGGCGTGGCGAGCAGCGTCCCGGACGAGCTCACGGAGCACCAGACCCGCCGTGCAACCCACGTGCAACAAGCGACGGCCAACGGCGGTCACAGCGGCCACGGCCAAGATCGGCCCCAAGACACAAGAAAGCCGCCTTGACCTGGGTCAAGACGGCTTCTTCGAACGTGGCCAGGGCCGGGGTCGAACCGGCGACCTTCCGCTTTTCAGGTGTAGCTCTCCGAGCGCTGTGCTCACCTGCGGGATTGCAGGTTATCAGCAAGCGCAACCCCCAAAGTTGTACGCTCGCTAAATGATCTTGCTAGCCGGCTCGCCGGGACGATCGTAACCGTCGCGCCGCAGAGCGGCGGACGTCGTCGAGGGCTCGACGCTCCCACGTGCCGAGTCGCTTGTGCAGCTCGTCGAATTCGCGTCGCGACAGGTCGACCACCCGGAGGCAAAAGGTACGGATGTCGACGACGAGCGACTCGGCCACCTCATCGGGCTCATCGGACCACCTCAGAGCATCGGCCAGTTCGGTGACCACGATCAGCCGCCGCGCCGCCGCGGCGTGTACACGTCGCTCGAGCCGAGTGTCGAGCCAGTGCACGCCGCAGTAGCCGAGGACATCGTCGCGCCGCTCGTGATGGACGACCTCGTGCGCGACGGTGCACCGCGCTTCCGCCTGGTTCAAGATCGGGTGCACCCGAATCCGGCCGCCGCGGTAGTCGCCCCACCCGGTGACGGCAGACGACACGACGACCTCGGCGCCGAGCGACTCGGCGTGTCGGTACGGGTCGTAGGCACGGCCCCATTCCATGCGTGTTCCTCCCCAACACGCGGGCGGTGGGAAGTCAGGCGCCGGTGTCCGGGCCGGGTTCGTCGGGCCGTTCGGCCTCGCTGAGCCACTCGCGTTCTTGTTGAACTCTCATCGGTTCCCCACTGGGGCTGTCGGCCACGAGCTGTAGAGGGTTACCTCCGTCAAACGTGGGATGTTTCACGCCAGAATCGGGAACAAGCCTCGTGATGTCCTCATATCGGGCACCGATCTCGTCGAGCAGCTCGTGCACGGAGTACGCCGCGAGGCTCTGTCGCGCCTCGGCCGGCATTAGAAGGCCAGCGCCCACGAGGAGAGGCACCAGCGGTTCGCCGAGCGCCGCGGCAACGGCCCGCGCGTTCGAGATCGTCGGTGGTGAGCCGCGGTTTCGCCAGTCGGAAATACGACTCTCCGAGACGCCGGCGGCACGCGCGAGGTGCGCGGGCTTCCATCCGCGTTGCTCAAGCTGCGCTTGCAGGTACGTCCACCATTGACCGTCACTCATGGTCCACCATCCTACTTCCGCACGCGGAAGTAGCGACACCCATCGCAAGTTGGTCATTCGCATACTTGCGTGCACGGAAGCGTTGAAAGCACCTCCCACCTGCCCGTATGGTCGATCTTTCGCGAGGGGGCTCGCGTCTTCTACACGCGGAAGCTGGAGGGGAACGTTTAGTGACATCGCACGTCCGCATCCGACCGGATGCGTTGAGCAAGATTGCCACTGCGAAAGGTTTGCGGTCGCGGTACGCGCTCGCGAAGTGTCTCGGCGTCAGTCAGTCCACCGTCGGGCGCGTGCTCGACGGCGAGCAGTGGCCCGGAAACGAATTCATCGCCGCGACGATCACGGGACTTGGCATCCCGTTCGACGTGGTGTTCGAGGTAACCGGCAGCGACGTCGCCTCGACGCCCGAATGCGCCGGGGTGGCCGGATGAGCGCCGCTGCTGTCCGGGTGGGCACGTTCGAGCCGGGCTCGGCCGAATGGCTCACCGCACGCGCGTCCGCGCTCGGTGGCTCTGAGGTGGCCGCCGTCCTCGGACTTTCACCGTGGGAGAGCCGGTTTTCGCTCTGGCACAAGAAAAAGGGCAACACCGGTCCGGCCGATGACAACGACGTCATGCGGTGGGGGCGCTGGCTCGAGGACCCGATCGCCCGTGCGTTCGCCGCGGCGCATCCCGAGTACCGGGTGCGCCGATCCGGCACGTGGGCCAGTCGGGCGCGTCGGTGGCAGGTAGCGACGCCCGATCGGCTGCTGTCCACGCTCACCGAGCGCGCGCTGCTCGAGGTGAAGACCGCGCACAACGCCGACGAGTGGGGCGAGCCGGGTACCGACGAGGTGCCGATCTACTACCGGACGCAAGCCCTGTGGCAGCTCGACACGCTCGGCCTGTCCCGCGCGCACATCGCCGTCTTGATCTCGGGTTCGGACTACCGCGAGTACGTCGTCGACTGGAACATCGCCGAGGTGTCCGTGCTCCGCGACGCCGCCCGCGAGTTCCTCGACACCCTCGATCGCGACGAACGCCCGGACATCGACGAGCACACCGCGACCTACCGCACCGTGCGAGCGCTGCACCCGCTCATTGACGACGTCGAGATCGAGATCGCCCCGACGCTCGCCGAGCGCTACCGGACCGCGGTCGCCGAGCACAAGGCCGCCGAGAACACCAAGCGGCGAGCGGCAGCCGAGGTGCTCGACGCGCTCGGCTCCGGCCGGCGCGCCGTGGTCGCCGGCGAGTCGATCGCCATCCGCGTACCGGGCACCGGCGACTCGCCGCCGTCGCTGCGCCCGTCCCCGTCCGTTCGACACCGCAGAAGGTGAGCGCCGCAGCATGACCACTCAGACCGTCACGTCGGCTGTCGCGCAGCAGCGCGACAGCTCGCCGGCCGCGCTCGTGCTCAAGTACCGCACGGACTTCGCGACCGTGCTTCCCAGCCACATCAAGCCCGAGACCTGGCTGCGCATCGCTACCGGCGCACTGCGCCGGAGTCCCCAGCTCGCGAACGCCGCGGAGAAGAACCCGACGTCGTTGCTCGTCGCGCTGCTCGACGCCGCGCGCAAGGGGCTCGAGCCGGGCACGGAGCAGTACTACCTCGTGCCGCGCAAGACCAAGCGCGGTCCCGAGGTGCTCGGCATCACCGGATATCAGGGCGAGGTGGAACTCATGTACCGGGCCGGCGCGGTGTCGTCGGTCAAGGTCGAGGTGGTGCGCGAACACGACACCTTCGCGTACAACCCGGGCGAACACGACCGGCCGGTGCATGAGATCAACTGGCGCGCCAACCGCGGCGAACTGGTGCTCGCCTACGCCTACGCGAAGATGCGCGACGGAGCGACGAGCAACGTCTCGGTGCTCTCCGCCGAGGACATCGCCGTGATTCTGTCCAAGGCCGAGGGCGCCGACTCGCCGTTCTCGCCGTGGCAGTGGAACCCCAAAGCGATGTGGCTCAAGAGCGCGGCACACCAGCTCGCGAAGTGGGTGCCGACCAGCGCTGAGCGCGTCTGGCAGCCCGACGGGCCGCCACCCGAAGCGCCGCCGGCCGCGCCGGTCACCCTGCCCACCGCCGAGGACGTCGTCGACGCCGAAGTCGTCAACGACTGGCCGGCCGCGCCGGCGGACACCGCGGACGGTGAGCGATGACCGCGACCAGCGCGAAGGGGCTCGAGGTGATCGCCGACGAGCCGACCGAGGCGCCGATGCGTGCCAAGGGCGGCGCGCCGGTGCTCTGGCGACAGACGCGAACGTTGCTGCTCGCCGACGGCTCGACGACGTACGGGTGCGTCCACTGCAACTACACCTCGGACAACATGCACTCGATCCGGCCGCACCTGAACAAACACCGGACCACGCCGGCCGCCGAGGTCGAGGTCGACCCGCTCGACGGGCTCACCCTCGGCGAGATCCGACAGCAGCTCGCCGCGGCCGACGAGTGGAAGGCGCGCGCCGTTCGGGCCGAGCAACACCTGTCGATGCTGCGCTCGGCTCTGCGGGAGGTGACCGCGTGACCGCGTCCGCGCTCGTGCCGACGGGCCGTGTTGTCGTCTGCTGCGCCGAACACCTCGGCGCCGGTTGCTGCGACCCGACCGACTGCTCGCCGTGCTGCCCGGAGTGCCCGACATGCCCGGTAGTCGCCGAACGAACGCCGGGGGAGCGGGTCTACGACATGTCCGGGCACCGCGAGCTACTCGCCGACCTGGCCGAGTGGGCTCGCGAAATTCGGTCACGACCGTGGGAGGGGTCCAAGCCATGGCCGACCAGCTCGCCCTAGGGTTCGCCGACCGGCACGCCGGGCAAGAGGTCAATCTCGCCGCCGCGGTCGCCGTGAACCGCGACTACCGGGCCGCGGCCGAGGCCGCGCTCGCCGAGCTGGTCCGCGCAGGCCGGCCGTTCACCGCCGAGGACATCCGCAAGGCGGTGCCGAAAGACGTCGAGCCGCATTCGCCGAACGTGCTTCCGTCCGTGCTCGGCACGTGGGCCGCCCGCCGGCTGATCGTGCCGTGCGGTGAATACCGCAGCCGCAGGCGAAGCCGCCGCGCGAGCCGAAATCGGGTGTGGATTGCCCGGCGAGGACTTGCTACGCCGATCGAGTGAAAGCAGCCCGTTGTGTCCGGTAGGACACAAACCGCGCCGAATCGGCCTTAGCGTCCCGGCTGTCAATTTCTAAGCCCTACAACGCAAATCGCACGTCACCGACCAGTGGCGGGCGCGGTGAAGCGCGCCCGCGTCCGCCACTGCACCATCCCAGGGGGACCCGTGATCATCGAATTTCCCGGTACCAAGACCGCGGCCGCACCCGTGCGCAAGCTCGACGCGCTCGCCGTCGAGGCCGCGCTCAACGGTCGGCGCACACACGACGAACTGCACCACCGCGAGGTGTTCGAGGTCGTCCGGATCGCTCGCCGCCGCGGCGACACCCTCGACCAGGTCGCCGCACTGCTCGACGTCGATTTCTTCATGATCGCCGAGGAGTACGAAGCCGCAGCGGGGGCGCGATGAACGCTCGTGCACAAGACCGGCGCGAGTACATCCGGCTCTCCGTCGACCTGCCGTTGCACCCGAAGCTCGTCGAGATCGACGACCCGGGCGCGGGCTGGTTGTACGTGACCGGGCTCTGTTACGCCGGCCAACACCTCACCGACGGGGAGATCCCGCCGGCCGCCGTCGTCCGGCTCGCCGGCGTGCAGAAGCGGCTCGCTGATCGGCTCGTCGAGGTCGGGCTCTGGCACCGCCCCGGGCACGACTGCCCAGACTGCCAACAGCCGCGCCGCGGGCACGTCATCGTGCACGACTACCTCGAGCACCAGCGTTCCGCCGGTGAAGCGAAGGCCCTGCGCGACGCTCGCCGCGAAGCCGGCAGCAAGGGCGCGGCCAAGCGATGGGCCAAGCAGCGCGACGCCGCCGAGGACCAGGTCGACCAGACCGAACCGGACGGCAAACCGGTAGCCGAACCGATAGCAAGTGCCAAAGCCGAAGCCACACACGAGCCAGAGCAATCGGGTAGCAACCCGATGCCAGAGGTAGAGGGAGAGGGAGAACTACTACCCCCTAACGGGGGTAGTAGCCGTGCGCGTAGGGGCGCGCGTACGCGAGGCACGACCACCGCGGCCGAACTCGCCGCCACCGCGTCCCACCCCGACGCGTATCGCCTGGTCACAGCATGGCGGGACCAGACCGGAGCCCCCTACCGACCGGCGACGATTCGGGCTCTCGCCAAGCAGGCCGACGGCATTTTGCGCGATGGTGGCGCGCTGGTCCCGCTGCGTGCCGCGCTCGACGAGTGGAACCGCCGAGCAGGTGCTCGGCCTGGTCTGTTGCCGCACCTGTACGACGACGCGGTCAAGGCCGCCCGGCTCGCCGAGCATCCGGCCGCGCGTCCGCCGGTGCGCAGTGCTCGAGGCGAGAAGGTCCGCGGATGGCTCGCGCTCGCCGCCGAGCCCGTGCCCGTCGACGCCGAGCAGCTCGTTAAAGGGGTGCGCGCATGAACCGGGCCGAAGTCGCGACCTTGCTCGGCGCCGCCTCCGCAGTCGATCCGAAGGTGCCGCAACCCGATCCGGACGTGCTCACGATGTGGGCCGGCATCCTCGACGACGTCCCGGCCGACGTCGCCGGCACGGCGGTCCGAGCGCACTACCGGCACAACGCCGAGACCGTCATGCCGGCCGACATCGTCGAGTACTGGCGAACGATCCGTCGCGACGCCGCCGAGCGCGAACACAACGCGCAGTTGCGAGCCCGCGCCATCGAGCGCCCGCCGAACCTGCGCGCCATCCGCGACGGCGTCGCCCGGGTCACCGCGGCACTCGCCATCACCCGCGGAGTCGATCCCGAGTACGCCGAGGCCGAAGCCGAGGCCCGCCGCGCCTACCTCGCCGTGGCGTGCACCTGGTGCAAGGCCCGACCGGGCGCACCGTGCACCGGTCCCGGTGGCAAGCCGCTCACCAAGCAGCCCGCGCACGACGCTCGGCTCGCCGACGCGCTCGCGTCCACACGTTGACCACCAGGGGGAACCGATGAACAACCACGACGAGACCACCGCGGCGACCGGTCGCCGGCGCCTCCGCGCGCACGCGCGCGTCGACGCCGGCTCGGCCGACGTCTCCGATGCGGGTCACCGCGGACCCGCGCCGGTCGACTCGTCGGCGCTCGACCAGTTCGCCGCGTTGCTGCGCCAGGCCGGCGCGCGCTCGCCGGCCGTCGTCGAGGGCGACCTCGGCCGCCGGCTCGGCATCGCGCTCGAGGGGCTCGCGCGGCAACCAGGTGCGGGGTTACTGCCCTACCGGCTTCGTCGGCTCGCCGAGGCCGTGCTCGCCGCGCCGCTGATCGACAAGGCTCCGCAGTGACACGCCGGACGTCGTGGCGCGAGCGCGCAGCGTGCCGCGGGCGCCTCGACCTCGATTTCATCGACCCGGCCGACGAGCAGGTCGACCAGTGCCGCGCCGTCTGCGCCGAGTGCCCGGTGCGCGAGCTGTGTCTCGCCGACGCGCTCGTGTCCGGGGAAGCGTGGGGGATCTGGGGAGGGCTCGACGCCGACGAGCGGGCCGCGGTCGCCGAGCAGGACGGACACCCCGCGCCGATGGTTCGGCCGGCGCACGGCACGAACGCCCGGTACGCGAAACACCGGTGCCGCTGCTCGGCGTGCACCGCGGCGCACGCCGAGTACGAACGCGAGCGCCGCGCCCGGCTCCGAGCTCGCCGTCGCGGCACGGTGCCACGCGCGTACGTGCTCACCGAGCCGGTCCGGTGCGGCCGCACGTGGGCCGGCACCGGTCAGTACGTGCTAGCGCTGCCCGGTCTCCCGATCCCGGCCGAGGCCGAACTCGACGAGCCGCTCGGCGCGGCCGCATGAACGGCACCGGTCGTAGGCTGTCCCGACTCGACACGAAGGAAGGTTCGTTGAGCGCACGCGCATTCGCCCGAAGCACGCTCATCGCCGGTGACCCGGTGAACTGTCGACACGAACACCCGCACAAGCCCGGCCGCGTGTGTCTGCTGGCCAAGGCGCACGGCGGACTCGGCGCCGCCGCACCGCATCGCTCGGTCGAAGGCGACGAATGGTTCGACGCCGTGTGCCGCGAATGCCACGGCGCCGGCTCGGTCGACGGTGTCGAGTGCGCACCATGCGCCGCCGGTGGGTGGGTGCTGGTCGAGCGGGCGGCCGGCGCCGCATAGTCGTCGCGCCCGGTCGGTGACACAGCCGGCTCGAGGCTCGACGGCATGATCGATACGTGCGCCGTCCCGTTCTGCGCCAATGCCACCACCGGCGGCACGGTGTGCCCGTCATGCCTCGGCCGGCTCCGGTCCGACCTGGTTGACGTCGCCGAGCTGGTCGACTACCTCGAGGACACCGTCGCCCGGCTCGCGAACACCGGGCCGCCGCGGGTCGGCTCGAGGCCGGCCGAGACCGGGCTACCGTTCAACGTCGGCGCCGCCGAGGTCCGCGACGTCGTGCACAACGTGCTCTCGACGTGGGTCCGGGACCTGTGGGAGACGCACGGCCTACACCGGGTGGTGCCCACCGGCGAGACCGCGCCGGACGGTACGCCGCTCACCGTCGCCGAGCTGGAACCGCTCGACCTCGACGACACCGTGCCCGAGATGGCCGCGTGGCTACGTCGACACCCGTCGTGGGTCGAGCACCACCCAGCAGGCGGCGAGCTGGTCGACGAGATCGGCGACGCCGTCGAGCAGGTCCGCCGGGCCGTCGACCTCCCACCCGCGCGCGTGTACTGCGGGCCGTGCCCGGACTGCTCGGCCGACCTCTACGCCCGGCCCGAACGGGCCGTCGTCGCCTGCCGTGAATGCGGGGCGCGGCACGACGTCGAGGCTCGGCGCGAGAAGCTGCTCGACGCCGCGCGCAACGTCGAGGCGACCGCGGCGGAGATCGCCCGCGCGTTGCCGAAACTGCTCGGCCGCGAACTGTCGGCGAACACGCTGCGCACGTGGGCACGCGCCGGCAAGCTCGCCAAGCGCAAGCCTGACGAACACGGGCGGCCGCGGTACCGCGTCGGCGACGTCATCGACCTTGCACTCGTGACCCCCGTGCGCGTGCGCACGCCTGCGCAGGGTTAACGAGTTTTACCCTCGCGGCGCGAGGCATACCGTGACGCGATGACGACCGAGCTGGACAAGGGTCCCGGGGCCGGGCCGATGCTGGTATGCGACCTCGACGAGACCCACACGTACACCACGTGGTTCCTGGCACTGCGGGATATGCGGACCGCCAATGGTCGCAACGAAACCACGGGAGCCGGGGAAGGCAACAACTCGTGGATCGGTCTCGCGCTGGGCATGATCGTGCTGGACATCCTGTCCACCACCAACCGCGACGAAAAGGTCGGGATTCGATTCCGACGCCTGCTGACCGAGCACGGCGTCGGCGAGGACGATGCCGACTTCATCTACAAGTTTCGGTGCGCGCTGCACCACGCCTACGGCATACCCAACCCGGGGACCGTCGGCAATCGCAACTTGTTCGTCACGCCCGCGGTCGGGGCGTACGCCGTCGACACGCGGCGCTCGGACCGGGTCCTGATCAGCGTTCCTGTGTTCTGCGGTCGGCTGGTCGAGCGCATCGCGTACGAGGCCGTGCCGACGTGGCAGGGCTCAGCCCTCATCGACACGTACGTGCAACTCGACTAGGCCGTCGCGATTCCCCAGCTCGAGCGGGTGTAACCGCGAATCGGCCGGTTGTGCTTAAACTGGCGATTAGCAGCGGGTGAGCTGTACCCGCACCACGATCCGACAGCCCCGGGCTACCTCCCCCCTCGGTCCGGGGCTGTCTGCTGCCCGGGGGCGAGGTGACCACCTTGCCGCGCAATCTGATCACCGACGCCGACCGGGAACGCGTCCGCGAGCTGCACGCCGAGGGCAAGACCCGCAACGACATCGCCCGGGAGATCAACCGCTCGCCGTCCACGGTGACCGGCATCGCCCGCGCGCTCGGCCTGTCCTTCGACCGCTCGGCCACTGCCGCCGCGACGCACGCACGCCAAGTCGACAACCGCGCCCGCCGCACCGACATCGTCGGCCGGCTCTACGGCCGTGCCGAGCGCATCCTCGGCCGCCTCGAGGCCGACCGGTACACGTTCACCGCGACCACGATCAACGGCATTGAGTCCAAGGTGCTCGACCACGTGCCGGCGCCGGACGAGAAGGCGCTCGCCTCGGCGATGTCGACGCATCTCGGCGTCGCGGCCAAGCTCGAGCAGGTCGACGCGGACACCGGCGCCGAGGGCGCTCGGTCGATGCTCGGCGGGCTCGCCGTCGCACTCGGCATCGCGACCGGGCCGGCGAATGGGTGAGCCGACGCTCGACCTGCCGCTCTCGCCGGCCCAAGTCGAGTCGATGCGCGAGTCTCGCGCGCGGGTGAACATCTGGTCGGGCGCCATCCGATCGGGCAAGACCATCGCGAGCTTGTTGCGCTGGTTGATCTACGTCGCACACGCGCCCCGCGGCGGGCAACTCGTCGTCGTCGGGCGCACCCGCGACTCGGTCGCGCGCAACGTGTTCGCGCCGCTGCAAGACCCGACCCTGTTCGGCTCGGTCGCCGACCACGTCCGCTACACCGCGGGCGCGCCGTCCGGCTGGATTCTCGGTCGGCAAGTGTTCGTGCTCGGCGCTTCCGACAGCAAGGCCGAGAAGGTCCTGCGCGGGCTCACCTGCGCTGGCGCGTACGTCGACGAGGTCACCGTCGTGGCCCGGGAGTTCTTCAAGCAGCTACTAGGCCGGATGTCGGTTCCGGGCGCGCAGTTGTTCGGCACCACCAACCCCGACAACCCCGCGCACTGGCTGAAACACGACTACCTCGACCGGCTCGCCGAGCTGCCCGACTGGCGTTCGTTCGCGTTCACCCTCGACGACAACCCCTCGTTGTCCGCCGAGTACCGCGCGAGCATCCGCCGCGAGTACACCGGCTTGTGGTTCCGCCGGTTCATCCTCGGCGAATGGGTCGCCGCCGAGGGCGCCGTGTTCGACATGTGGGACCCCGACCGGCACGTCGTGCCGTGGGCCGAGCTGCCCGACCTGCGGCGCCTGCTCGCCGCCGGCGTCGACTACGGCACCACGAACGCAACCGCGGCGCTGCTGCTCGGCCTCGGCGCCGACGACCGGCTCTACCTGGTCGACGAGTGGCGCCACGACCCGGCGCACGCGCGGACCCGGCTCACCGACTCCCAGCTCGCCGCCGGTCTGCGCGACTGGCTCGACCTCGACCACCACCCGCGCCAGCAGGGCCGGCCCGAGTTCGTGGTCGTCGATCCGGCCGCCGCTTCGTTCCGGGTGCAACTCCAGTCCGACGGCGTGCTCACCCAAGCCGCCGACAACGACGTCGCCTACGGCATCCGGACCGTGTCGAGCCTGCTCGCCGAGGACCGGTTGCGCGTAGCCGACCGGTGCCGCGGCTTCATCGCCGAGGTACCCGGCTACTCGTGGGACGACAAAGCGACCGCCGCCGGCGAGGACAAGCCGATCAAGATCGCTGATCACTCGCTCGACGGCGGCCGCTACGCCGTGACGACTACCGAGTCGCTCTGGCGGCCGGCGCTGGCTGCCGCCGCCTGAACAGCGGGTACGCCTCCGGCTTGCCGTTCTTGTCCTGCGCGACGGACCAGTCGACCATCTGCCAACCCTGCGCCTCGATCGACTCGATCATCTCGGCCCACCCGGCAATTGAGCCGGACATCGTGTGGTGCGTCGCCGGCGTGTTCAGCCGCGGCGTGAACACGGTCCGGCCTTCGGCGATCGCTCGGCCCGCTTCCTCGGCGACCATGTTCGCCTTGGCGTTCTTGATGAATCCCACGTTTCTCCCTGTGCTGGTGAAAGGGGGTGCGTCATGCCGTCTTCGTGGCCTCCCCCACCGTTCGACGACGCGCACGCGCGGATGCGCGAGTGGGATGCCTGGTACACCGGCGACCCCGAGCGACTCGTCGAGATCTACACCGGTGAACGCCGGCACGCTGTTACACCTCGGCTTCGGCCGTCGACGTACCGCGGCGGCCTGGTGGGCGGGCTCGCCCGGTTCTTCTGGGGCCGCCCGGTCCCGGTGGGCCAGACCCGACAGCGGTTGCATGTGCCGCTCGCCGCGGACGTCGCGACCGCGTCGGCCGACCTCCTGTTCTCCGAACCGCCCCGCATCGTCGTCGATGACGCCGCGGCGCAGGCTCGGCTCGACCTCGTACTCAACTCGCCGGCGATGCACTCGCGGTTGCTCGAGGCGGCCGAGATTGCCTCGGCGCTCGGCGGCGCCTACCTGCGCGTGGTCTGGGATGCCGACGTGGCCGAGCACGCCATGCTCGACGCCGTCCACGCCGACGCCGCGGTGCCCGAATGGCGTTGGGGTGAGCTGGCCGCGGTCACCTTCTACACGCGGGTGCGCGTCGACGGGCCTGCCGTGTGGCGCCATCTCGAGCGCTACGAATCAGGCCGGATCGTGCACGCGTTGCACGTCGGGACCGACACCGAACTCGGGCGATCGGTGCCGCTCACCGAGGACCCGGCGACCGCGTGGGCGGCGCCGCTGGTCGACGCCGAAGGCAGCATCGCCACCGGCACCGACCGGCTTGCCGCCGCGTACGTGCCCAACGTCCGCCCTAACCGGGTGTGGCGCGGCACCCCACAACTCGCTCCGCTGGGCCGCTCGGACTTCGACGGGGTCGAAGGGCTCTTCGACGCGCTCGACGAGACGTACACGAGTTGGATGCGCGACGTCCGGATCGCCAAGGCCCGGCTACTCGTGCCTACCGGGTACTTGCAGGACAACGGCGCCGGCCGCGGCGCGAGCTTTGACGAAGACCGAGAGGTCTACACCGAGTTGAACGCGCTCTCGCGCGGCGGCTCGGACACCCTCACCGTCTCCGCGCACCAATTCGCGATCCGGGTAGCCGAGCACCGCGAGACCGCCGAGGACATCACCCGGACCGCGCTCCGCGCCGCCGGCTACTCGTTGGCGACGCTCGGCGATGACGACGGCGACGCCTCGATCACCGCGACCGAGGTCACCGCCCGCGAGAAGCTGTCGAACCGGACCCGCGACAAGAAGGCGCGGTACTGGGCGTCGGGGCTCGCACACGTCTCCGCCGCGCTGGTCGAGGTTGACCGGGCGGTCTTCGGCGGCACCGCCACCGTGTCCGAGCTGCCGAAGGTCGAGTTTCCCGACCGGACGCAACCGGACCCCGAAGCGCTCGCGCGCACGGTGCAGGCGCTCGCCGCGGCCGAGGCCGCCTCGACCGACGTGCGGGTGCGGATGGTTCACCCCGATTGGGAAGACGACCAGGTCGACGACGAGGTCGTCGCCATCCTCGCCGAATCCGGCCGGACCGTGCCCGATCCGGCGAAGTTCCGCGGGCTCGACCAGTTCCCCGACGCGCCCGCCACTGGCGACAACCAGGTCGAGGGGGCCGCCGATGCCGTGGGAACCCCCGCCCGGAGTTGACCCGGCCGACGTCGTCGAGCAGCTCGCCGCGGACATCCTCGCCCTGTACACGCAGGCCGAGGCGCGGTTGCTCGGCGACATCGCCCGCCGGGTCCGCGCCGATCAGGACGTGCCCGAGTGGGCCGCGCAGAAGGCCGCCGCGGCGCGCGAGCTTCGGCTCGCCGCCGAGCGGATCGCTACGCAGGTCACCGGGCAGGCAGGCCAGGCGGCCGCCGATTCCGTGTTCGCCGCGTGGCAGGCCGGCGCCGAGCAAGGGCTCGCGCAGCTCGCCGAACTCGGCGCGCTCTCGTCCGAGCAGCTCGAGCAGCTCGCCGGCGTAGTGCCCGGAATGCAGGCGGCCGCCATCCTCGCCGCAGACCTCACCAGCCGACTCGAGGCGCTGCCGCTGCGCGTCTTGCGCTGGCAGCAGGACTCCTATCAAACGGCGGTCGCCGCCGCGGCCCCCGACCAGTTGCTCGGTACCGGCACGATCCACTCGGCGCAGCGCGCCGCGTGGGACCGGCTTGCAGCCCAAGGCGTGACCGGGTTCGTTGACCGCGCCGGCCGCGATTGGAACCTCGCGAGCTACGTCGAGATGGCCGTGCGCACCGCGACCGGCCGCGCGTGGAACGACGGGCACCTCGCCCGGATGGCCTCCGCCGGCGTCGAGTTGGTCACGATCACCCACTCGGCGCACGCCTGCCGGCTCTGTACCCGCTGGGAAGGGCGGGTGTTGGCGCTGTCCGGCCCGGCCGGCGAGCGCCAGGTCGAGCAGACCCTCACCGACGAGACGGTCGCCGTCGACGTCGCCGCCACCGTCGAGCAGGCGCGGCTCGAGGGGCTCATGCACCCGAACTGTCGGCATCAGTTCGTGCCGTACCTGCCCGGGGTGACCAAGCTCGACGAGATCCGCGAGCACGACGCCAAGGCGGAGCAGGACCGCGAAGACCTGCGCGCGCTCGAGCGCAAGGTGCGCCGGAACAAACGCAAGGCCGCGGCCGCGCTCACCGACGACGAGCGCCAGGCCGCCGAGCGTCGGGTGCGCGAGACGCAAGCCGAGATCCGCGAGCACGTGAAGCGGACCGGGCTCAACCGGAAGCGCTACCGCGAGCAAGTCAACCTTGGACATGGCGACCTCCGGGCCGCCGAGCGCCGGCGGAACCAACTCGCCGACCAGGTCGCCGAGGGCAGCGCCGAGCAGAACCAGCTCGACGCCATCGCCGCCGAACAGGCCCGCCGACGTGAGGCCGAGCGGCTCGCCGCGGAGAAGACCACGGCCGACAACGCCATCGCCGACGCGCTCGCCGCGCAGCAGCGAACGCCGGCCGAGCTGAGCGACGACGAACTCGCCGTCGCTGACCGGGTGTTCGCCGAGCGCGCCGAACTGCTCGGCAAGCCCGGTCAGGTCAGCCGGACGCACCAGGCCGTACGCGACGAGATCGAACGGCGCGCCGCGCCGCCGGCCGCGCCGGTGGATCTGCGGGAGCTGTCCGACGAGCAGCTCGGCGACCGGCTCGCCGACGTCGGCGACGACGAGGACGCGGTCGCCGCGGTGCTCGCCGAGCTGGATCGACGCGAAGCCGAGCAGCAGTACGCCGACGCGGTCGCCGACGATCCGGACGCCGAGAAGTGGGTCGAGGTCGACCGGCTCGTCGAGACCGGCCTCGACTACGAACAGGCGTACGCCGAGGTGTTCGATAAGGACGTCGAGAAGATGCGGCGCGAGGACGCCATCGCCCGACTTCGGCGCGAGGGCTACCGCGGCCGCGGGTTCGACGAACTCGCCCGCGCCGCCTTCGCCGACCGTCTCGAACGCGACTACTTCGCCGCCGAGGCCGCCACCAACGGCGTCCTCCTCACTGCGGAAGGCCAGCGCTCCGGACTGGACCCGCGGAACCTGTGGCGTCAGAACGAGAACTACGCCCGTCGGTGGGCGTCCGACGAACTGAAACAGTGGTGGGACGAAAACGGTAGGGTCACGTTCGACCAATTCGTCGCCGAGCAGCTCGGCGGCGGCAACGGCGAACGGTTCCGCACCGGGGGTGAGTCGTGGCTGCAATAACCGCCGAGCAGGTGCGCGCCGCCCGTGATCAGGGCTACGCGGCCGGCTACGGGCTCGCGCCACCGACGCCGAACCCGTACACGCCGGCGCACGAGCCAGAGTGGCGCGGCCCACGGACGCCAGCCGAGCGTGCTCGCCGAGAGACCGCCGAGCGCAGTCCGCTCGTGCTCGCGCGCGTGTGGCGGCTGGGCTACCAGGACGGCCAAGCCGCCTACGCGCGCGGGCGGGACTCGACATCGGCCTCGTGAACCCGTGACACAATGTCATCACGGTGTGTAACAGCGAGGCTTGTTTCGAGCGATCTACCCTCGAACTAGGCCATTGCTCTAGATCGAGGGGTCATGACTACTTACCAGCTGGTGCCCTACTTGATGTCAGTTGCCGTGCACGGTAGCCCCACCGATATCCGACCGACGAAGGATATCGATGGGAACGGGTTTCACGTTCTCGATGCGCTCGCGAAGATCTTCGCCGCTTCCCGAGGCATCCTGTTTCGCGACCCCGACGACCAGAACCGTCACTTGATCATCTCGAAGCTGCACCGGGGCAAGGAAGCGATCTTCGTCGAGATCCAACCCGGGCGATCCGGCATCAAGAGCGAGATCCGCAAGGCCGACGGCACCCGCATGAGTCGTGACGAAGTCGATACCGAGTTCACTCCCGTACGCCACTGCTACTACTGCCCGCCGGGCGGTCACCACGTTATCGTGATCGCCGAGCGGGTCGGCCTGGCCGGTGCAACGACCATGTCGTACACCCTGCTCAGCAAAACTTTCGAGAAGTACTTCGACGGATTGAAGCTGAACAACTTGCCCGCGATGACCGAAGACCTGCTGCGCAAGTCGGTCGAAGAGCAACCAGTGAAGGCCCTTGTATTCAAGCGGCCGCGCGCCGGCGAGGGCAGCGACAAACTGATCATGGTGTCGAACGAATCCGTCGAAGTCGAAGTGCGCCTCACTCCACGCCGTCGCAAGTTTTGGACCTCAAAGAGCCTGCCACAAGGAACCGAGGATCGCCCGACCCGCGAGAGCCTCCTCGGGGTGCTCGTGCCCGTCCTCAAGCCTGGCGTACAGGAGGATGACGCCGTGAAGGCTCTGCTCGATGAAGGCTGGGAGTCATCCTTGGCGGTCAAGATGCCCGGCGGAACTCAGCGACTGGTGAACGTTCACTCATCACGCGCAGTGAGCATGTCGTTCCCGATCGTGTCCGAGACGGACGATGGAGCGACGGCAAGCCGTCCAAGTGACGATGAGTTCAAGGCAGGCTGTGTCGAGATTCTCGAACTGCTGAGCGGCCAGTATGGCTTGACGGACCGATCTGCGGGACAATGTAAGTGGGACACACACGAGTGGAACGACGCTTCAGCCGAACCATGGGAGGTGGTCTGGGATGAGCCGAATGGGTCAGCGACTTCTCGTACGTGACCAATTCACTCAGATCGCCAAGAGTCCGTTCGGAACTTACTCTGACCCTGCGTGGTCAGAGCTGGCCCTCGTTGCAACGGCTGCAATTCCCGCGGCGCTCGTGTTCGTCTTCAAAGTGAAGATTCCCGTGCTGTCCGGCCTGCTCACGGCTACTTCCATCCTAACCGGCCTCACCTTCACCATGGCTCTCCGGTTTTGGGAACGAAGCATCGACGCCAGAACAAACGCGGACACTCTCGCCGACGGGCCGCGTCTTCAGGTTCTCGATAAGATGCGCGCTCACCTTGTCTGGACCGTACTTGTCGGAGTCGCCGGAACTGCCTTCTTGGCACTCGGGGTTATTTTCACGGCGACCACTCCCTCTGTGTGGCTTTCTGCGGTAGCTGCATTCTTGGTTATCTACCAAGTTCTACTTGTGGGCGGCGCATTGCTTCGCTTCTATGAGCTGGCTTACGTCCTACGCCCCTAGGCCGTTCCGATCGGCCCAACACCATACAGATATTCGACTCGCGCACCGCGTGACTCGACCAAGGCCACGGCCTTGAGCGCGAGATCGCGCGAGCGGCTGAGCTGATACGCCCTGGGCACCATGAACACATCGCCCGGCTTCAAGTTGTCTATGAGGTCAAGAAATCCGTCGGTTAGCTCATCTCCGGCGACGCGCTCGCCGCGGACGACTTCACAACCGGCGGCTACGAGCTGTGCGACGTATCCGTCGTGCACCCCTCGCGATGAACGCGGGTTGGTCTTGAGGTAGCCGAACGCAAAGTGATCACCGGGGCGCCGGTGCTCGGCGATGAACACCAGCCGCTCGGCTGTCTTCGCCGCCTCGAAATCGTCGGTCACTTCGGTGATCCTCGCAGCGAACTCTTCGACCGAGTCAAGTCGGTTGCCACTCCCTGGCATCCCTGTGCGCCATGCTTCGATTTCCGGCAGGCGTAGCGGATGCCATCCGGGCGCACCGTCAGTGTCGATGTCCGGCGCCGGGAACGGGTGCGCCGAGCCCTGCGGATACCGCTCGCGCCACTTGTTCACGGCTGAGCGGCTCACTCCGAGCCGCTTAGCCAGTGAGGCCGCGCCGAGGTACTTCTCGACGGCCGGTGCTGGCTGCTGCTCGTCCGTCATGCGAGCACCGCCCCGCCGAACAGCTCGTCGCGCGCGTAGAACGAAAGCGGGCCGACGGGTTCCGGCCACGCGAACGGTGCTGGCTCGACGGCCGCCCGCTCGGCGGCGACCTCGGCGCACGCTTCCCAGATGTCGACCTGTCCAGGGATTTGGTCGGCGATGTGCTTGCGCAGCGCTTCGGCCTCGAGCAGTGGCCCGACCTCGAAAAGTGCGTCCATTGCTTTCCCCTCTCGTGTCCGCGTTGTTGACACTCTAGGGACCTGACGACCCGAGTGTCAACAACGCGGACACACTCGTCTCTCGGCCAGGCGCCGAGGTTGTCCAACCCCCACGACGCCCAGGAGGCAACCGTGTCCGCACCCATCACCCCGGCCGGAACCGGCGAACCGGCCGGCACTCCCGGCGAACCGGGCGCCACCGGCACCCCCGCGACCGGAGAACAGCCGCCGGCCACCGGTCAGCCGAGCGCACCGGCGCCGGCCGAGCAGGGTCCGACCCCGGACGATCTCGCCGCGCTGGACCCGGCAACGCTGGCAAAGATGGTGCGCGACCTGCGCACCGAGAACGCCGCAGACCGCACGAACGCGAAAACGAAGGCGGCCGACGAGGCGCGGCAGCAGCTCGCGCAGGACATCGGCAAGGCCCTCGGCCTGGTCGCCGGCGACGACGACAAGGCGGACCCGGCCAAGCTCGCCGAGCAGGTTACCGCTGAGCAGCAGCGTTCCCGCGCCGCCGCGGTCGAGCTGGCCGTATTCAAGTCCGCCGGCCCCCTCGGCGCGGACCCGGCCGCGCTGGTCGACTCGCGCGCATTCCTCTCCGCGGTCGAGCAGCTCGACCCCACCGCGGCCGACTTCGCCGACAAGGTCGGCGCAGCGATCACCAAGGCCGTGACTGACAACCCGAAGTTGCGCGCCGCCGGCCAGGTGCCGCCGCGCAGCAGCGGGCAGCACGCCGGCGGGTCCGGCGAGAAGCCCGCAGCGAAGTCGCTCACGGACGCCATTTCCCGCCACTACGGCAGCTAAGCCCCATAGGAGAGTTCCATGCCCGTGACCTTGGCCGAGGCCAAGAACAACGCACAGACCGACTACGACCCGGCCGTGATCGACGAGTTCCGCAAGGAATCGGCGATCCTCGACTCGCTGATCTTCGACGACGTCGTCAACCCCTCCGGCGGGGGCGCGACCCTCACCTACGGGTACCGCCGGTTGATCACGCAGCCGACCGCCGATTTCCGCGCGCTCAACTCCGAGTACGCGCCGCAGAACGTCACCACCGCGCCATTCTCGGTCAACCTGGCCGTGCTCGGCGGTGCGTACGAGGTCGACCGGGTGATCGCCAAGGTCGGCCCGGCCGCCTCCGCCGCGGTGTCGTTGAACATGGCCCAGAAGATCAAGGCCGCGAAAACCCGGTTTCAGGACGCGGTGATCAACGGCGACACCGCCGTCGACACCAACGGGTTCGACGGACTCGACAAGGCACTCGTCAGCTCCACCACGGAGTTCCGCGCCGGCCAGGTCACCGACTGGACCGACTTCGACACCAACGCGCGCGCCGAGCACAAGGCGCTCGACGCCATCGACGAGTTCCTCTCGCTGCTCGACGGCGCCCCGTCGGTGGTCATCGGCAACGCGAAGTCGCTTGCCCGGGTCCGGGCGGCAGCGCGCCGCGCGAGCATGTACACCCGCGACCCGGTCGACGGGCTGATCGGCGACAACGGCCGGCCAGTGGTCCGCGAGACCTACGGCGGCGTGCTGCTCGTCGACGCCGGCGCGAAGGCCGGCACGAACAACCCGATCGTGCCGATTCTCGGCCGGACCGTCGGCGGTACCGCGGCGACCGGGCTCACCGACTTGTACGCCTACCGCGTGGGGCTCGACGGCTTCCACGGCGTCGCGACCGTCGGCACGCAGCTCGTCGAGAGCTGGCTGCCCGACTTCACCGTCGCCGGCGCCGTCAAGAAGGGCGAGGTGGAGCTCGGCCCGGTCGCCGTCGCGCTCAAGGCAACGAAGTCCGCCGCCGTCTTCCGCAACATCAAGGTGCAGTGATGCCACGACACATCATCGAAACCCCCGTCGCCGACTACGCGGGCACTGTCGCCGGCGTCCGGTTCACCGCCGGCCGCGGCGAGACCGACGACGAGAACGCGGTCGCCTACTTCCAGCGGCACGGCTACACCGTGACCCCGGTCGAGGACGACGTCGAGCCCGTTGAGTCGGTCGTCGACGACCCGCCGGGCGGCACCGCGCCCGCCAACGAGACGCCGCTCGAGAACGCGCCGGCCGAGCCGGAAGAGACGAAGCGCACCAGCCGCCGCACGCCGACGAAGTAGCCGCCGTGGCCGGCGCACGCGCCCCCCGACCGGGCGCCGGCCGCGGCTTCCATCAACGAGAGGGGGTCGCCGTGGCACGCGCGTACGCGACCGCCGAGGACTACGCGAACTGGCTCGATATCACCACCCCACCCGATGGCATCACCCGGCAGCTTGCCCGCGCGTCACAGCTCGTCGACTGGCTGCTCGTCACCGCGGTCTACCTCACCGACCCGGCCGGCTACCCGGCCGACCCGGACATGCGGGCCGCGGTACGCGACGCCACGTGCGCCACCGTCGCGTGGTGGGGAGACACCGGCGACGACTCCGGCGCGTCCGCCCGGTTCACCTCCGCCGGCATCGGGTCCGTGAACCTCACCCGGGCGACCACGGCGGCCGCCGGCACGCCCGGCGGCGCGCAGGCTGCCCGGCTTTCGCCCGAGGCCATGCAGATACTCACCGTGGCCGGCCTGCTCGGCGATGGCCCGGTCGAGCAGGAGGTCGCCTGGTGGCGCTGACCATGCCTGCGTTCCTGCTCCCGCACACCGTGACCGTTAAGCCCTACACCGGCAGTGGCGCGTACGGGCCGGTCTTCGGCCGGCCGTTCACCGTCCGCCGTGCGTACGTCGAGGACCGCCGGCGCAGGGTTCGCGCGACCGACGGTGCCGAGACCATCAGCGAAACGACGGTGATCACCCAACCCGGCACGGCGATACCGGCCGGCTCTGAGGTCACCGTGTGGCCCGGCACGCCGGCCGAGCGCACGGCCACCGTGATCACCTCGAGCACGTTCGACCACCCCAGCGCGCCCGCCCACCTCGAGGTCACCCTCACCTAGTGGTGCCTTCGCGCCGCGGCTCGATGGCATCGCCCGGAACCCACTGCCCGGCCGGCGCGCCGCCGTGGCCGTCATGGATCTTGAACCGCACCCAGCCCACCCAATGACCGGTGGTCGTCGCGTGCCACATCGCCAGCTCGCCGGGCACGATCGCCTGTAGATCGAGACCGTCCGGGATGACCGCTCGAGGCGGCCCGAGTCGATAGACCTTGCCCAAGTCCACCCACACGGGCCGATGCGGGCGCAGCCCGCGGAAGTACCGCGAACCCGGCGCCGTGCCCCGACCATCATCGAACATAAGTTCGGATTATTACACCGGCACTTGACCGGCGACAATGGCGAGGAGGTTCACCCGTGCGGCTCAAGACCGAGTTTCACTGGAAGGGCGATCACGTCCTCGAGGACTTCACCCGCGGCGCCGAGAAGGGCGTCAAGCTCGCCGCCGAGCACGTCCGCGGCGTCGCCGTGAACCGCGCCCCGAAAGACACCGGCGCACTCCGGAACACCGGTACGGCGACCACCGACGGGCTCACCGGCGCCGTCTCGTTCGACACCGAGTACGCCGTACCTCAGCACGAAGAGGAGACCTGGCACCACGAAGACGGCCAGGCGAAGTACCTCGAGACCGCACTCGACGACGAAGTCGACGTCGCCCGGCAGATCATCGCCGCACAGATCCGGAAGGCGACCCGCTCATGAGGTTCGTCGTCGAGCTGGGCGACCTCATCGCCCGCCACCTGGCCGCGACCGGCGTCGGGATCTACCGGGCCGACGCCGGCTACACGGCCACCGAGACCGGCATCGTGTTCGGCGGCTTGCCGGCCGACCCGCCGCGGGTGGTCGCCTTGCTGCTCTACCCGCTCACCCACGACACCGACGCCGACGCCGAGTACGGCCTGCGCATCCGGTTCCGCTCGGCCGGCCAAGACCCCCGCGACCTCTTCGACCTGGTCGACGCCGCGTTCGACGCGCTCGCCGGCGCCGGCGAGCAGCAGCTCGGACTCGGCGTCCACCTGGTCACCCGCGAGACCTCGAACCCCAGCGGCACAGACCAGAACGGCCGCTACGTGCACACCGACACCTACCAGATTCGGGCGCACTACCCCACGCGATTCCGCTCGTGACTCCGCACTCGGCGTCTACCGTGCGGTCATGCAAACGACAAGTCCGTGGTACCCCGTGATCGTCGGCGCGGTCGGCGCAGGCGGCGCATTAGTCGGCGCAGTTATCGCTTTCCTAGGCACTTGGCTCAATCGGAAAAGTGAGCGCGAACGCGATTTGCGCCACTTGGACCACGAAAGAACGCTCCACTGGTCCGAGAAGCGACTTACCTTGTATTTGGAAATCGTCGACGCTGTCGAGAAGCACGCTGAATACGTTCGCAAAATTACTCAAGCATTCGAGGAAGGCAACCAAGCTGGCGCGATCGAGGGATGGGGCAAGATGGCCTCAAGTCGCGACGGCTTCCGCTTGCTTCGCCAAAGAGCGCAGATTCTAGCGTCGAGCCCTGTCCGAATGGCCGTTGATCACTACTACGCCGCCGCCGAAGGTGTAGCCGCAAAACGGACACGGTTCATCAACGGAGAAAAGGTACAGGTCCACTACAGCGACGAAGCTATCGGCAAGCTCATCAGCTGTCGCACCAATGTAGAAGAGTCAATCCGCACCGAACTCGGAACCGATACCGCCGAATTGGCCACCAAGCCTAGGAAAAGGAAGCGATATGGCTTTACGTTCCATGCTCGCGAGTGACTGGGCACTCGAGGTCGACACCGCCGCGAGCGGCGCCACCGCCCCGCAGTGGACGCCGGTGCGCGGACTGTCGAACTTCTCGGAGAGCACCGACGACAACACCGAGGACGACTCGACCAACGACGCGCCCGGATGGGGCGCCGACGTCATCACGCAACGGAAATGGAAGGTCGAGGCCGAGGGCAAGCGCAAGCGGGACACCAGTGCGAGCAACTACACCCCCGATCCCGGCCAGGAGTTCATCCGCAAGGCCGCGCGCAAGGTCGGGTTCTCGGCCGACGTGCATGTGCGGTGGTTCCGCCGCGACGGCTCGCCGGACGCATCGGAGGGCTACGCGCAGGTATCCGAGTTCACCAAGGGCGGCGAAACGACCGACCTCGAGCCGTTCAACTTCACGTTGCTGGGCCAGGGCGAGCCGCTCGAGATCGCCAACCCGGTGACCGCGCCGCCGGCCGGGGGCGCCGCGGCGGCCGCGACGACGAGCGGGGGTAAGTGATGGCGTATCGGGATCTCGACGAGCTGCTCGACGGCGGGCTCGAGCTGCCCATCGGCGGCAAGGTCTACGCAGTGCCGCCGGTCGACGCCGAGACCGGTCTGCGCTTGCAGCGGCTTCACGACTGGATGTTCGGCGTAGCGGCCGCCGTCAAGGCGCACGAGGACAACCCCGACGCCGGCGAACTGTCGGTGCCGGAGCCGGGCGGCGAGCTGCTGTCCGATGCGCAGGAGATCGACATGTACCGCAAGTCGCTCGGCACGGCCTACGACGAGATGCTCGCCGACGGCGTCGCCTGGCCGCGGTTCAAGGTCGCCGGCATGACGGCGTTCCTGCACCACACGCAGAGCGCCGAGGCCGCCGAGGCGTACTGGAATGCCGGCGGCCGCCCGGAAGCCTCGGCGGGGAATCGGGCGAGCCGTCGCGCGGCGGCCCGATCGACCCCGCAACAGGCATCCGGGAGTGGTACGACCCGGACGCGGAAGGCGGCACCGGCGACGGCCCGCGCTGGTCGGACATCTTCGCGCGCTGGTCGCTCGTCGAGCTAGACCTGCACGAGGTCTACGGCCTCGACCTCGAGGCCCCCGGCCTGCTGCGCGCCCGCTCGTGGCGCTGGCTGCGCATCCGCATCGCCGGCCTGTTCTCCACCGACGCGAGCCGACTCCGTCGCGCGCTGTACCCGGAGGCTGACCGCCCCCGCCCCTGATCGAGCAGCGGGCGGGGGTGGTCCCCGTGGCGCTCACCATCGGCGAGCTTGTCGGTTACCTCCGGATCGACGACAAGGGCGTCGCCGGCAAGCTCGCGCAGGCCCGAGCCCGGTTCGCCGCCGCGGCGAAAGACACCGACGTCTACGACAACGCGCTCATGCGCGCGGGCAAGTCCGCGCGCGACATGGCCATGTCGGCCGGTGCGAGCGCGCTCAAGGTCGGCGCACTCGCCGGTGCCGCCAACCTCGCCGGCGGCGCGCTCGGCGCGCTCGGCGGCGGCATCGTCACAGCCTCCGGCGCGCTGCTGATCCTGCCCGGTGCCGCAGTCGCCGGCGGCGCCGCACTGGCCTCGCTCAAGGTCGGGTTGTCCGGGTTCGGCGACGCCTTGAAGAACATCGACGACCCCGAGAAGTTCGCCGAGGCCACCGCGAAACTCGCCCCCGCGGCACGCGACACGGCGAACGCCGTGCGCGCACTGGCACCGGCGTGGGACGCGGTCAAACGCTCGGTACAGCAAGAGTTTTTCTCCGAGATGGGCTCGGTGGTGCGCCAACTCGGCGCGCAGTACCTGCCGATCCTCAAGCGCGGAATGACCGACGTCGCCTCGAGCTTCGGCGTCGGCGCAGCCGGCCTGGCCGCGTTCCTGCGCGAAGCGCAGACCGGGCGCGACGTCGCGACGATCTTCGACAACAGCTCGACCGCGGTGTCGAACCTGGCCGAGGTCACGCAGCCACTCGCACAGGTCTTCCGCGACGTCGCGGCCGTCGGCTCGACTGTGTTCGCCGACCTCACCACCGGGGCCGGCTCAGCCGCCGAGCGTTTCGCCGCGTTCGTCGCCACGGCCCGCGAGTCCGGGCAGCTCGAGGCGTGGATGCGCAACGGGCTCAACGCACTACAACAGCTCGGACAGCTCGCCGGCAACGTCGGCGGCATCATCTCGGCCGTCTTCTCGGCGATGTCGGCAAACGGCACGTCGACGCTCGACGTGTTGTTGCAGGCCACCGGCGCGGTGCGCGACTTCCTCAACTCCGCGCAGGGCGCCACCTTGCTACAGCAGATCTTCGGTGGCATCGCCGCCGCCGGCCGCGGCCTGGCCCCGGTGTTCGCCGAGATCGGCCGCGTTCTGGTCTCCGACGTCGGACCGGCGATAGCCACTCTCGGCCCGCAGCTCGGCGCCGCGCTCGCCTCCCTGGCACCTGCCGTCGCCCCGTTGGGCAGCGTGCTCGCCGCCCTGGCCCCGGTGGTCGCCGCGGTCGCGCAGAGCTTGGCCGGCGGACTGGCCTCGGCCGTGACGTCGCTCGAGCCCGCCGTCGTTGCCCTGGCTCCCGGTCTGGCCACGCTCGCGAGCCAGATCGGCACCGTTCTCGCGGTGGCGCTCCAGGTCGCCGGCCCGCTTCTGGCGATGCTCGCCGGTTTCCTGTCCGACAACATGACGTGGCTCGGCCCCCTGGCAATTGGGTTTGCCACCGTCGCCGCCGCGGCCGGTCCGCTTACAACGCTTGTCGGCGGTCTCTCGACCGCGTTTCGCGCGGCGACGACGATTTTTAACGCCTTGCGCGTCGCGATGATGACCAACCCGTTTATTCTGATCGCAACTGCCGTCGCCCTTCTCGCGGTGCTGATCATTTCAAATTGGGACACGATCAAGAACGCGATTGGCGCCGCGCTCGACTGGATCGGAAATTTCATTTCCGGCGCGGTCGACTTCATCGTCAATCTGTTCCTGAACTGGTCACTTCCCGGCCTGATCATCAAGCACTGGGACACCATCGTGGCCGGCGTCCGCACGGCGGTGAACTGGGTCCTTGACGCGGTCGGATGGCTCGGCTCTCTGCCGGGGAAAGTGACCGCTTGGTTCGGTGATCTGGCGAGGGCCGCGATAGGCAAGGCGGCCGAGCTGGTCAACTGGCTACGTGGCTTGCCGGGCCGTGTGCTCGACGGGCTCGGCAATTTCGGCTCGCTGCTACTAAACGCCGGACGCGATTTGCTCACCGGTTTGTGGAACGGGATTCAGAATGCGGCAGGCTGGCTCAAAAACAAGGTGCTCGGTTTCTTCGGCGGCCTCCTGCCCGGCTGGGCGAAGGACATTCTCGGCATCAACTCGCCGTCGACCGTGTTCGCCGGAATCGGCCGGTGGATTCCGCCTGGTCTGGCCGGCGGTATCGACAAGGCGGCCGGCGTCGCGCTGCGCTCGGCGTCCGATCTCGCGACGCGTGTGTCGGACACGATGGCGGCCGGCCTGACCACGCCCGCGCTCGCGTTCGCCGGCGCGTCGAACGCCGGCACCGGTGGCGCGACCGGCGCCTACGCGGCAACCGCGAGCCGGCCCACCGTGCACATTGACCAGTTCCACGCGACGCCGGCGCAGTCGCCGGCCGACATCGCCGGCGAGCTGGACTGGTTGAGCCGCGGGGGTGGGTAGTGGCTGCTGGAGACCTGATCACCCGCGATGGACAACTCGAGTGGCGCGGCACCCTGCTCGGCGCCGGCACGGCGTACGGGTGGCGCGCCCTCGAGGGATGGCTCGACCTGCCGCAGATGCGCGGCGGCGACATCGACCAGCCCGGACAACACGGCGCGTTCCCCGGGCAGTTGCTCGCCCAATCGCGCACGATCACCTACTCGTTCGTGATCTCGGCGCGGCGCGCCACGCGCGAGCAGTACGCGGCCGCTGTCGAGCTGCTGCGCGCGGTCACGACGCCGGCCGAGAACCCCGACGAGGAACCGCTCGTGATCCGGCTCGCCGGCCGAACCTGGCAGGCCCTCGCCCGGTGCACACGCCGCTCGGTGCCGACCGGGCTCGCGTACGACACCGGCTACGTCGCGGGTGCTGTCCAGTGGGTGGCGACCGATCCGCGGCTGCTCGAGCTGCCCGGCTACACGGCCTCGACGATGCTCGGCGCGGTCGATGCCGGCGGGCTCGGCTTCCCGGTGCGGTTTCCGATGCCGTTCGGCGCCTCGGCCCGCGGCGGGGTCATCACGTGGGCGAACACCGGCACGGCCGAAGCGTGGCCGGTCTGGCGTATCGCCGGCCCGGTCCGCGGACCCTCGATCACCCGGCGCGACACCGGGCAGGCGCTCGAATTCGATCCGGACTGGATCATCCCGGCTGGCCAAGTCGTCGAGGTCGACACGCTCGCCCGAACCGTGTTGTTCTTTGGCAGCAACGTCTCGGCGTCCGATCGCCTGTTCACCCGCGGATGGTTCAGCTTCCCGCCCGGTCGTGAAATACAGGCCGTTTTTGCTTCTGCCGCACCGAGTTCCGACTCGCGCCTGTCGGTGACCGTGCACAACACCGACATGTGAGATGGAGGTTTCCTCATGCCCGAGCGCACTTCGTGGGCCGTCGGGTCCGACGCTCACCCGCTCGTCACCACCGAAGACGCCAGAGTCGCGGTGTCCGCGCTGCTCGTTCCCGGGCCGAGCGCCATTACTGCTCGCGACGGCATTCGACCGGGGCCGGCGACCCCGGGCCGGGTACACGCCGCCGGCACGGCAAGCGGCTCGGTCGTGGTCGAGCCGTTCCAGGGCAGCATCCGCGCTTCCCGCGGCATCGGCTCGTACCTGGTGTCGCTGGACAGCCCGAAGGCCCTCGACGTGCTCGCCGTGCCGGCCGACCCGGCGAACGACCGCTACGACCTGGTGATCGCCCAGCAGTCCGACGAGTTCTACCTCGATACGGCGACGAAATTCGAGGTTCGGCTCGTGCGCGGTGCCGCGTCGGCGACGCCGAGCGACCCCGTTGTCGACGGCTCGCGCGACTGGTTCACCCTCGGCCGCGTCCGGGTGACAGCCGGCGCGAACAAGATCACCGATGCCATGATCGACCAGCTACCGCCCGGGTGGACGGTCGCCCTCGGCGGGCTGCTGCCCGTCGGCAGCGTCGCCGAACGCAACGCGCTCGCCGCCTACCCCGGACAGTCCGTCTACCGCATCGACAAGGGATGGACAGAGGTCTACGACGGCGGCGCGTGGCGCGTGCGTGGACAGGTGACCGCGCTCGCCCTGGCCGACATCACCGATCCGTACCCGGGTCAGCTCGTCGTGCTCGCCGGTACCGGCGGGCTCTACCGCTGGAACGGCGAGAAGTGGCTGTACGCCGCCCTGCTCAGCGGGGCGACCCCGGGCGGCGACTGGACGATCACCACCAACCAGCCGACCTCAAACTCACCAGCCCTGCTCACCTTCCCCCAGGTCAACCGCCCCCCGGTCGGCATCAGCCTCGCCGGCGGGGTGTTCACCATCGGCGAGCCCGGCTGGTGGGACCTGTCGCTGAACCTGCGTTACGGGATCGGCAACGTCGACAAGTACGCCATGATCGGCGGCTCGTCCGCGGGGAACCTGTGGGCGAAGGACAGCACCGCCGGCGGCGGCAACAACGTCTCGGCCTCTACCTCGAGGTGGCTCGACAAGGGCGCCACGTTCCGGTGCTACGGCTACTCGGGCGCGGCGAGCGCGGTCACCAAGGAATCGGCCGGCGACCTGATCAGCGGGTTTACCGCGGTGTGGCGGGGGCCGTGATGGCGCTGCCCACGTACACCTACCTTGTCGCCGACCTGCGCAGCGGCCGCGTGCTCGACGAACTGCCGCTGTCCGGGGTCAAGTACAACAAGCCGTTGAACGACGCCGGCAAGTTCTCGGGCACGTGGAACCTGTCCCGGCACCCAGCGACCCGCCGGCGTGATCCGTACGAGTTGACCATGCCGGCCCGGCGCGCGCTGTACGTCCTGCGGAACGACCGGCCGATGTGGGGCGGGCTCATCTGGACCCGCAAGTACGACAGCAGCACCGGCGCCGTCGACATCCAAGGCGCGGACTGGTGGAGCTACTTCGACCACCGCAAGGTGTTGCCGCTGCTGCCCGACACCGTCGCCGTCGACCGGGTCGCCACCCTCACCACCCGGTTCAACGACACGGAGCAAAACGACATCGCGCGGCGCCTGGTCCAGCTCGCGCAGTCGCACGCCGGCGGCGACATCGGGGTCGAGGTCGACACTTCGCAATCGTTCATCTACCGCGACCGCGAATACCCCGGGCACGCGTTGGCCGACACCGGCGAGGCACTGCGCCAGCTCTCGAGCGTCATCGACGGCCCCGACATCATGTTCGGCGTCGCCCCGGGCGCCGGCGGCCGCGTTCGTCGGATCATGCGCGTGGGCACTCCGCGGCTCGGCCAGACCGGCACCGTCCACGTGTGGGAGACCGGCGGCAACATCCTCACCTACGTGTGGCCCTCCGACGCTACGCGGATGGCCACGCGCACGTTCGCCGCCGGCGACGGCGTAGCCGAGGGAACCCCGATCGCCGTCGCCGAGGACACCGCGAAGTACCCGGCGCACTGGCCGTTGCTCGAGTCCGAACAGGGCTACTCGAGCGTGAGCGACCCGGAAACCCTGCAAGGCCACGCCGACGCCGACCAGCTCGTCGCCCGGCTGCCCGTCGTGCTTCCGACGCTCACCGTCCGCGGCGACACCGCCCCCTACGTCGGGGAGTGGGACACCGGCGACGACGTCCGCGTCGTCATCCGAGACGAATTCATGCGCCGCGGACTGGACACCGCAATGCGGATCGTCGACGCGCAGTACGCGCCCGGCGAATCCATCGAAACCGTCACCATCACCATGAGTCCCCTGATCGAGGATGCCGCGTAATGCAGGTCAACCAGCCTTCCAACATCATCGACCGCGTCATCGCCCTTGAGCGCGAACTCGCCACCGTCCGCAAGAAAGTCGGCCTGTCCTCGGCCGTCATCGCCCGCGGCGGCTTGACCCTCGTCGACGACAGCTACATCAAGGTGACCGACTCCGACGGCGTCGAAATCCTGTATGTCGGCCCGGACGCCGAGGGCAAACAGCGGTTCGTGCTTCGCCGCGAAGGCGGCGCAACGCTCATGTACACCGCCGGCTCGGCGCAGTTCGGGCGCGACTTCTGGGCGATGACCGACTCCACCGGCCGCATCATCGTGTCCGACAACGCCGAGGTAGGCGTCGGCCTCGCACGCCCGTGGCTTCCGCTCGTCCTCTATCCGAAATTCACCACGCACACCTACAGCGATGATCCCGCGCTCGGCGAGACCTTCGCCTATATGGACATCGACACCCGGCAGCTCAGCGGCGAGACGACTCTGTGGGAAGGCCGTGCGTCCGTTTCGCACCCGTGGGTCACCATCGAGGGTGTCTGGGGCGCGTCGGTCAACAATCCCAACGTCACCTACCGACTCCGGCTCGACAAGACCGAGGTCGGCTCGTGGGACGCGAGCAACCTCGAGGTAAGCAGGAAAGGCCGTTTCAGCGTGGCCGAATTCGTCGGTCGCGACTGGGTGCCCATCACCCTCACGGCCTCCGCGTCCGGCTCCGGCGCCATCGCCTGTCAAGTCCTCGCCTGCTACTGCATGTAGCCCTCATCCGCACGACCGCCGTCGACGCACGGCGGTTTCGTCGTGCCCGGAAATAGCAAGGAAACCCGTGAACCTCGCCGATCTCGGCGTGCTCGACATCGCCGGGACGGCGGGCGTCGCCGTTGCCGGATACCTCGTCATCCGTCGCGTGTGGACGGTTCTCCGCAACGCCGCACGCGGCCTACGTCGCCTCGGCCACTTCGCCGACGACTGGTTCGGCGAACCGGAACGTAACGGCGCACCGGCCCGGCCCGGCGTGATCGAACGCATTGCCGCCATCGAAACCGACGGCGCGGCCACCCGCGACGACGTGCGCGGCCTGGTCGAGCGCGTCGAGCGGGTCGAGCACGAGCTGCGGCCCAACTCCGGCGCGAGCCTGCGTGACGCGATTGACCGCGTCGAGAACGCCGTCGCCGACGGCACCGACGCCACAAAACCCAACTCACAGAAGAAAACGGGGTGAATGATGGCCGTTTCACAGAACGGTTGGCCGGTCGATCCGGCCCGCCGAGCACGCACGATCCCGGGCAGCTCGGTTCGGCTCACCGTCGCCGACGGACCCGCCGGCGATGTCCTGATGTACGTCGCGGGCCAGTTCGACAAGCGCGTCGAGGACATCGACCTTCGCTCAAGCCGCGGCGAGTTCGACGACTGGGGCTACGCCAACCGTCCGATCCGAGGCAGCACGAGCACCTCGAACCACGCGTCGGCGACCGCGGTCGACTTCAACGCCACCCGGCACCCGATGGGCGTCCGCAACACCTTCTCCGCAGCCCAGCGCGCCGAGATCCACCGCATTCTCGCCGAGGTCGACAACGTCGTGCGCTGGGGCGGCGACTACTCCGGCCGCGTCGACGAGATGCATTTCGAGATCAACGCGCCATACGCGCGCGTCGCCGCTGTCGCCGGCCATCTGGCGGCCGGCGCACCCGTCAACCCGACACCACCGAAAGAGGTCGAGATGAGCGCAATTCCCCTGTCCCTGCCGTACTCCGCGGACTGGCAGTACGTCGCGTTGCCGTTCGAGAGCAAGTCGAATTCGGCCGTCGTCGCCGACGGCTGGTTCACGATCTTCGCCGCGTGGGGCGAAGTCGAGTACGAGATCGCCACCGTCGGCGGCGGCCTGAACCTGGTGGGGCTGATCGGCGGGACGCCGACCGCGGGCCGGCTGGCCGACCGGCAGCGCGTTGCCTGGCAGGTGCCGGACGGCATCAACGGAATCGGCCTGCGCTACCGCGCGCGCAATGCGAAGGGCGACGTGACGAACGGACGCCTTGGCTACTCGTTCCCGCAGAAGGAGAAGTGACCGTGAGCGAACCCACCCCGCAGCGTCAGCTCGGCGAGCGGCTCGCCGCGTGGCTGCGCTCGGACCGCGTCACGTCGTGGGTGCGCACCGTCGTTCCCGGCCTCTGGTCGGCAGGCGTCGCGTACCTGGTGGCGCTCGGCCTGCCCGCCTGGCTCACCGAACCGGCGAACGGACTCGGCCAGACAGCCGCCGTGCCGGTCGTGCTCGGCGCCGTCTACGCCGTGTTGCGCTGGCTTGAGCCACGGGTGCCGAGCTGGCTCGCGCGGTTCCTGCTCGGCTCGAGCCGCCCGCCGACTTACGACCAGGAGTAGCCCGTGCCCGCCCTGCACGACGACGTCGTGATCGAGAAGGGCGCCGAGTGGGGTCGAGCGTGGCCGGTCACCGCTGGTGGCCGGCCGCTCGACCTTTCCGGGTGGACCGTGCGCGCGCAGGTCCGCGAACGCATCGACGCCGGCGACGTGCTGTACGAGTGGTCGACCGCAACCGGCAATGCCAGCACCGCCGACTCGCGCGTCACGCTCACCGTGACCGCGGCGACCTCGCGCGCCTGGCCGTGGCTTGCCGGCGTCTTCGACGTGCTGCTCATCGATCCCACCGGCCGTGTCGCCCGGATCGTCGAGGGCACGGTGCGCGTGTCTCGGGGGGTGACCCGTGACAGCCCTTGAGCCCGAAGCCGGCCCGCCGGTCGCGCTCGACTGGCTCGCCGTCGGTGCCCCCGTCGACACTGCCCCGCCCGGCGAGCCGGGCGACGTCCTCGAGTTCGGCCACCGCCACGAGCAGACCATCGCGGCCGCGGTCTGGAACATCTTTCATCCGCTCTTGTTCACCCCCGCTGGCGTGCACGTCATCGAGTCCACCGGCGAGCCACTGCTCGGCGTGGTCACCTACCCGGCCGCCGGACACGTCCGCATCGAGTTCTCCGCGCCGTGCTCCGGCGTGGCTTACCTGAGCTAGGAGCCCCCGAACATGGCCGACTTGAAGTTCGGCACCCACACCGACCACGGGCTCAACGAAGCCCGCAACCTGGTCGCGCACAAGGTCGCAAGCCTGCCCGCCGGCGCCGAAGCGCAGGTCATCTACCACAACGGGCGGTTGAAGATCCGCGACGCCGCCGGCAACTGGATCGACCCGACCGCCCGCGCCAACCACACCGGCAACCAGCCGGCCTCGACCGTGTCCGACCTGCGCGCGACCGTCACCGGTTACCGGCTCGACGAGTTCGCCGCCCCCACCGCGCCCGTCAACGCCGGCGCCCAGCGCATCACCAACGCCGCCCCGGGCTCGGCCGCCGGCGACCTCGCCACGTACGGGCAGCTCCAAGACGCCGTAGCCGCCGCGGCCGCCGGCGTCTCGTTCAAAGCCGCCGTGCGCCTGGCCACCACCGGCCCCATCACCCGCACCGGACTCGCCGCAGTCGACGGCATCACGCCGAACGCCGATGACCGGGTGCTCGTCAAGGCGCAAGCCGACCCGGTCGAGAACGGCATCTACCTCGCCAAGGCGGGCGCGTGGGCGCGCGCCGCGGACGCCGACAGCCCCGGCGACCTGCGCGGCGGCGCCGTCGTCGCCGTCGAGGAAGGCGCCACCAACGGCGACCGGCTCTACCTGCTCACCACGAACGGCAGCATCACCCCGGGCACGACCGGGCAGACGTGGGCCGTCTACGGCACCGGGTCGGACGGCTTCACCCTCGCCGGCG
Organism: Amycolatopsis sp. NPDC004625; assembly: GCF_040609695.1. NCBI lineage: Bacteria > Bacillati > Actinomycetota > Actinomycetes > Pseudonocardiales > Pseudonocardiaceae > Amycolatopsis > Amycolatopsis sp. NPDC004625. The sequence goes on along the minus strand of NZ_JBEXKX010000004.1, from coordinate 171,949 downwards.
CCGGCCTCCTGGCCGTCGGCGCGGACACGATCGCCGTCGGCGCCGGCCCCGGCATCGTGGTCACCGCGGACGCCGTCGCCGTCGACACCGCCGTCGTCGCCCGCAAGGTCATCGCGAACGTCACGCCGACCGCGGCCGGCCCGGTCACCATCCGACACGGCCTCGGAAATCAGTTCGTTGATGTCTCGGTCTACGACATCAGCACCCCCACGCCGGCGCTCGTGCTCACCGGCGTGGACCTCACCGACACCGACAACGTCGCGTTGTCCTTCGGTGGCGCTGGGACTTACCGCGTGGTGGTGGTCGGGTAGTGGCCGGCGCGCTCGAGTACCGCGGACCGGCCCCGGCCGACGGGGTCGACATCGCCACGATGGGGCAGCTACCCACCGCCGAAGCGCAGGCCACCGACACCACGCTCTACGGCGACCAGGTCTCGACGCTCCGGCGTGTCGATGCCATCTGGGGCGAGACCCTCTCGCCCGGCTACCTCACGGTGTGGGCGACCATCTCGCCGCGGTCGCTCGCCGCGAGCGTGGCGAAGTTCTGCGTCTACGCCGTACACACCGGACTCACCGGTTTTGACTTCGGCGTCTACGTCGGACCGGACGTGTCCAGCCTCGACCGGAAGACCACCGTGTCCGGGTTGAGCTGGATTGCCTCCGCCGGCATGAAGTCGGTCAACCTCGGCACGGTCGCGGTCAACCGCGGCGACGCCGTCGCGTTCGCCGGCCTCACCACCGGCAGCGGAACCGCACCGAGGCTCGCCTCGACCACGCCGGCCACCGGCGCCGGCGCGTCCGCGCTACTCAACGAAACCCCGTACAGCGTGTACCGGTCCGGCCAGGTCGCGCCGTTGCCCTTGACGCTGAACCTCAACGATGCCGCGTGGACCAGGGCGAATCAGAAGTTCTGGGGCTCGCTGCGCTGATCAGGCGAGCACGGGCCGCGGCTGGTCCGCCCAGCCGAGCAGACCGAACGGCACACCGTCGAGGTAGGCGCGGATGCCGGCGAGTGGGTACGGGATCACGTCGTCGGGCAGGTTGTCGAGCGGGAACCATTCGACGGCCGAGCACTTGTCAGGTTCGCGGTTGTACGGCTCTCCGGACCAGCGGCGAGCCTCGAAGAACACGCCGAGCCGCGGCACCGGACCGGACCCGGCGACGTGCACGGTGTGCGCGTGCCGCAGGTCGGCCGGATCGATGCGCACGCCGACCTCTTCCGCGGCTTCGCGCGCCGCGCCGGCCGGCAGGGACTCGTCGGCGTCGAGCTTGCCGGAGGGAAGGTGCCACATGCCGCCGCCGTACGTTCCGCGCCGTTGCGTGAGCAGCAGCTCGTCGCCGCGAACGAGCAGAACGTGCACGTCAATGACGGTGTGCTGGCCGTTGGGCATCCGGCGAGATCCTCACGGGTGGCGGGCGCTGAACCTGCGAGCCCGCCCGCGCCGGCGGGCTCGCAGGCAGGCTACGCCGTCGCCACCTCGGCGGCGGGACCCTCCACCAACTCGGCGATTCGGTCCGTGAGGTAGCTCGCGACCGTCGCCGGTGAGGCGCCGGCGGTGTCCACGGCGAGCACGGGATACCGCCACCGCCCGAGCCGTTCCGCGGCCTTCTCGTACAGCTCGCACTCGCGCCGGCTGCTGTCCTCGCCGGTGTGGAACCGGTCGTGCGCGCCGCGGGCAGCGACGCGCGCCGCCGTCACGTCCGGCGGTGCCTGCAAGATGACGGCGAGGTCCGGCACGTCGGCCGCCGAGTTGATCGCTTCGACGAACGGCAGCGGTACGCCGTCCATGCATTGCAGCACGTAAGACGAGGCGACATACCGGTCGCAGACGACGATGCATCCTTTGGCGAGGTGTGGCCGCACCTCCTGCTCGAGGTGGTGATACCGGTCGGCGGCGACCAGGCAGGCGAGCGTGTGCCCGCGGTAGGTGTCGGTGTTGTGCCGAGCGGTGTCGCCGAGCACGCCGTGCGACGGCTGAGTCGTCGCGTGCACCTGATGCCCGCGCCGGCCGAGGTACTCGCGCAGCAGGCGGGTTGTCGTGGTCTTGCCGACGCCGGCCGGGCCGTCGATGGTGACGAACGCCCCGCGGTTCCATTGCCTCACGCGGCCGCCTTCCGGTCGTACTGCGCCCGAGAGATCGTCACGAGGTTGCGCCGGATGTAGTCGATGGGCGCCTCGCTCAACTGGATGTTGACGGAGAAATTGAACTCGTCGCGCTCGCGCATCGACTCGTCGACGCCGTCCGCCGTGAGGTCCACGGCGCTGTAGTTGAGCAGCGCCGCGGCCGTGTACTTGCCTGTCTTCATCAGCTCGGCCCAGTCAGGCGTACCCGGGTACGGGCGGTACTCGAACGCCGAGGCACGGAACCGGCCCGGCTGTTCGTCGGCGATGTCCCACAGGTCGTGAACAAGACGCACGGTGTCGTCGATCTCGGCACAGGTCTCGGTCGGAAACCCCAGGATGAAATAGCCCTTGACGTTGATCCCGCGCTCGACGAGCCGCCGCACCACCGAACACGCCATGTCCGGAGTGATGCGCTTGTCGATCCGCTCGAGCATCCGCGCGTTGCCGGACTCGACGCCGAGCGCGACCTCGCGCAGCCCGTTCGCGGCGAGGGTGTCGAGCATGTCGTCGCTCGTCCGGTGCAGCACGTTGATTCGCCCGGTGGCGTCCCACTGCGCCCAGTCGCCGACGTGGTCGGCGGTGAACGCGGTCATCATCGTCTTGATGACGCGGGGGACGCCGAGGAACAGGTCGTCGACGAACCGGAAGGCGTTCACGCCGGTGCCGCGGAGCTGGTCCATCTCGTTGAGGATGTTGTGCGGCTCCCGCGTGCGGATGGTGATATCGGGGTTCGCCGACACCGCGGCGCCGCAGAACGAGCAGTCGTAGGGGCAGCCGCGGGCGCCGACCATGTTCGCCTCGAGCCGGCCGCCGTCGTGGTGCGGGTCCTGTGTCAGGTAGCCGCGGTCGACGAACGGCAACCCGTTGATGTCCGGCGCGAGGTAGTGCCCGTTCTTGGTCCCCATCCCACCCGTGACCGGGGTGTGCATGATCGGGTCGAGCCACATCACCCCGGGCAGCTCGGTCCGTCGTCGGTGGTCGTCGAGCAGGGCAGCGACCCGTGTTTCACCTTCGCCGATGACTAGCGCTTCGCACTGGCTCATCCGCTGGTCGCGCAGGATTTCGGCCGGCATCGCTTTCGCCTGGTGGCCGCCGACCATGAGCTTGATGTCGCGGTCGAGCCGCTCGGCGATCCGGGCACTGATCTTGTACGTCGGGGCCAACAGGTTGAACCCCACCCACCTCGGCGCGGCCGCGTTGATCAGACGGGCCGTGCGGTCGATACCGAGCCCGTGCGCTTCGGCGTCGAGCACGCCGACGTTGAAGCCCTTCGCGGCCGCGTAGGTGGCGATGTAAGCCATGCCGAGCACCGGCAACGTAAAGTCGTTCACCCGCGGACGCTCGTCATAGTCGCGCAACGGCGCGTTGACGAACAGGATGTCGATCTCTCGGCGGAGGTCCGCGCCGGCGATCAGGTCAGAGAGCAACTCCGGTTGCATGTCGAACTCCCCAAGCGAGGGTGAGCAGCGTCCACTCGGACAACTGCGCGCCGGCCATCGCTTGCCACAACCGCCCGAACTCAGGTTCGGGTTTCGGCCAGTCGACCGAAGGGGCGAGCTTGCCCGCCCAGGTGCGCACCGCGAGGTCGGCAAAGGGATAGAGGCTGTAGTCATTGGTGACGTCGGCGACCGTGACGCCGGCCGTCCACGGGCCGCTCCGGCGAATGCTCTGCACCGCGGCGACGAGCTGCTCGCCCGTCACGCCCGCCCAGTCGTCGGCCGCCTTGAGGCTCGCCTCGGCGGCTGAGCGCAGGCCGCCACGGAAGAACTTCATCCGCAGCACGTCGAACTCGTCGTCGGACAAGGCAAGCACGGCCTCAGGTGAGGGGAACAGCCACGCCGGACCGGCCGCGGTGTCGTACCGCTCGCCGTAGGCTTCGCAGAACGCGCGGTACTTCTGGCGTGCGGTCGCGGCCCTGACCACCTGGCGAGTAACCGCGGTACCGAGCGCTTCCCACACGTCGGAGGTCCGTATGCGCGCGACCGGGCCGTCGGCCCGCAACGGCTCACACACCGCAACGTCGCCCACCAGCGTTAGCGGGTCGATCGTGTCGACAATCGGCGCGACGTCCGTGTCGCCGGCGAGCCGGACGAGGTCGACCAGGTGCCCGCCGGCGGCCTCCGGCGTACAGATCACCGACCACACCGAGCCGGCCGACCGGAGCACGCGCCGAGCGCGCCCGTCGTCTTCACTGAGCCATCCGGGGTGATCAAGCATCATGTACGGCACGTTCGGCCCTTCTCGCGTTGGTTCTCGGCATTCTCCCGCGGGCGGCCCCCGCCCGACTTGACGACGTGTGCGTGTCACGCGACCAACTCGAGTTGCCCGCTTACGCTTTCGTATTCGTCGTCTTCGGTGAGTCGCTCGATGACCGCAAATTCTATTGTCTGGTCGATCATGTGCCGACCAGACGTACGCCAGTACTCGTCAAGGTACGGCCTCGCGCCGATGGCATCCTGAGGGTAGTCATCATCGACACTCAGCCCGACACCGTAATCATTGACGAACTTTGGATCGATCGGCGCCAAAATGACGGCTCCCGTCTCGACGATTTCGACCGGACATGCCCGATCGTCAGGCATTACCCCGAGCGCATGTCGTCCCGAGCTAGAAGCAAAAGCAAAACATCGCAGGAAGAAGACCGCACACACGACGAGCGCGAGAACAAAAACCGCGCCAACGATCGTGACAGTAGACATAAAGCACCCCACAGTCAGAATTAGCGATCGCTACGACGACATTTGGGCACGCAAGCCCGGCGATACCCACAGGTTTCCCGGCGACGGCAAATTCGCACTCGGAGCCCTGGGGTTGGCCGGATGCGGAAGATGGAAAATCAGCTCGTCGACCACCTCGACGACCGACCCATCCGTGTACCAAACGAAGTGATTGCGGTCGGAGAAGTCGACGCCATCGACGAGCCGCCGTCGACATGCCGTTGCATCGTCCTCACCCCTGATGATCACCTCATCCGAAAACGGCTCGTCCCAAGCACGAGTGAAAAGGAGCAAACCTTCCCGCTCTGGAATCTCAGGCACCGGCATTAGACGAAATGCGCGAGAAGCAAGCTCTTTGAGGGCATCCTCACTCGTCCACATGATCATCTCCCTTGAGCGCGACGACATACACGCCGGCCGACAAGTTGAGCGCCTGCCACGCAATACGGTGCAGCTTCACCGCCGGAAGGCCGACGAGGATCGCACTAACCGTCAAAATTGCAACCAAGAAGAACGGCGAATAATCGCCAAAAAGTGCGACCACGGAGGCCACGAAGAACAAGACGCCAAGCGTGAAAAGCTTGCCGAAGCTTGTCGCCCAGCGGTAAGCAACGCGGAGTGGTTGGCTCTCTTTAGTGAGTTCGCGCCACACGATCACGCGATCAGGATCGGAAATAGACGCTGCCGCTCGAGCGAAGACCTCGCCAGTGACGGCAACTTTCCGGCGTGCGGCCGCAGCGTTGGAACGTGGCGGATGCGAGGGTCCGGGGGGCATACTCCCCGCACCCGCCACGAACTCGAGGGGATCATCGGTCATCCCGTCCGGCTTCCTCCCGTTGCGAGGCTTCGTCGACCGCGACCCGTCGAGGAAACGAGGACGGCCTCGGCGCACCTGGCGCAGGTACGGGACCACCGCAGCAGCTACCGCGGTGCCAGCAACGGCACCGATCACCGCACGCACGGCGACCTCGCCGGCACTCACGCGGCACCCCCACCGACGGGAGCCGCCACGTAGTGCGACGTGGTGTTGTTACGGTGAGCTACCTCGTACATGCATTGAGCGTCCGCCGATGACCTCCCGCGGAAAACGACAACGGCGCATGAGATCTGACAGGTACAGCGCCTTAACGCCGGATTCCATACATGCACCGCATGAAATCTGTGACATAGCGTGGTGAGTCACATACACTGCGCGGTGAATGGTGAACGAGGGGTGACCACGGTGCGGACAGCAGCGCGAACGTGCGAAGCGTGCGGCACACGGTTGGCTCGCGACCGCGTAAGCGACTACTGCGGCTCCTGCACTCGTCGACTAATCTCGCACGTGGCGCAGCCTCAGCCTGAACCGTTCTGGGAAGCGGAGAGCATCCGTACCGCGCTCAAGGCGCGTCACTTCGGCTGGTTCTTCGCGGCCTACCGCCAAGAACACAAGCCCCACGTCTCACAGGCCGCGCTCGGCCTCTGGCTCGGCCTCACGCAAGCGCAAGTGAGCCGCCTCGAGGCTCCCGACGCCCGACCTCCGAGCGATCTGCACAAACTCGAGCGATGGGCACGGGCTCTCCACGTGCCGCGGTCAATGCTCTGGTTCAGCGTTTCCCATACGCCCGAAGAATCGGCCGAGCCGCCAGTCGCGGTTAGCCTCGATGACGTGCAACGGCGACAGTTCTTAAAGACCGCAAGCGTAGGCGTCACAGCGATTGGCGCATCCCTGCTCGGCTCGACTCCCGCAGCCGCGTCCGGGCCGGCCAAGTCCAGAAGCACCGACGCCGAAATCGTCCGCCACATGACGGAGACGTTCCGCCAGCTCGACAACCGGTTCGGCGGCGGACACAGCCGCGGAACGACCACGATCACCAGCTACTTGACCTCGAGCGTAACGCCGATGCTCAAGGACACCAGCAGGACGACGGCCGCTCGAAACGAACTGTTCGCCGCTGCCGCTGAGCTGCACCAGGTCGCGGGGTGGAGCGCTTACGACGTCGGCAACGCGGCAGACGGGCAACGGCACTTGCGCGACGCGCTGAAGCTGTCGCAGGACGCCGGCGACGACGCGCTCGAGGCCGAGATGCTCGCCGCCATGTCGCACCACGCGGCGTTCAACCGGTCCCACGACGTCGCGGTCGACATGGCGCTCGCGTCCAGGCGGACGGCGAAGCGTTCCGGCCTGGGCGCGCTGCAAGCCGAGGCAGCCGTGTTGGAGGCCCACGGCCAGGCGCTCAAGGGAAACTCCGGGGCGTGCTTCGCGGCGCTCGGTGAGGCCGAGCGGGCTTTCGAGCGGTTCGTGCCTGGCTCCGGGCCAGCTTGGCTGAGCTACTTCGACAACGCCTACTTGTCGGCCAAGTTCGCTCACACCTTCCGCGACCTCGGCCACCTCGTGGAAGCTGAGCAGTTCGCCCGCCGGTCGCTCAGCATGAGCGACGGATACGACCGCGGTCGGTTGTTCAACACCGCACTTCTGTCGTCGATCCTGGCCGATCAAGGCCGCGTTGACGAAGCGTGCGCCGAGGCGGCGAAGGCAGTGCGGATGAGCGAGAGCGTTCGGTCGATCAGGGGTGGCGCCTATCTCGCTGACGTCGGTCTGCGCCTGGCTCCGTACCGGACCGACCGCCGAGTCGGGGACGTCTACGCGCAGATGAAGGCCGTAGGTGTTCCTACGCCTGCGTAGGGCTCAGCGGTAGAAGGCGAGGATGTGCAGTAGCGCGACCTGCGATGCCGCGCCGACGATCTCGCCCTTCAAGATCCGGTCTCGGACCGTGTCGAGAGGAATCCAAGCGACCCGCTCGGCCTCGTTGATATCCGCGGGCTCACCGATGTACTCGGACCGTCGAGCCACGTACAGCAGGTTCTCGGCGTCCGCGCTGCCGACGATGGGTTGCAGGGCGCCGAGCGGCTCGACATCCAGCGGGCGCCAGCCGGTCTCTTCCTCTACCTCACGCGCGGCGGTCACCGCAGGATCTTCGTCCGAGTTTACATAGCCGCCGGGCAGTTCCCACACCCACCGATCGATGATGAACCGGTGCCGCCACAGCATGAGCACCCGGTCTTGATCATCAAGAACGGCCATCATCGCGGCCGGGCGGATGCGGAACACCCACTGCTCGAACTTCACACCGTCGGGCAGCTCGACCGAGGCGATGCTCACGCGATCGCGGCGCGTGTCGTCGACGAGTCGCTCATCGTGGATCTTCCAGCGCGTCAGCTCTTGCCCATTGGGTTCCGTGGCCACGTGCGTAGATGCTACGGCGAATGAGCCGTGTCGCAGCGTGGCGCTTCACTCACTGTTCTTGGTCGAAGGCCGACGGCGTGCTTGCGCGCTGCGGTATGCCATCGCCGTGTAAAAAGCCTTGCGCGCCGAGGCCGCGCGCTGGCGACGCTCGTCGGCCGGCAGCGTTCCGTCGGGGTCGACCTGCCGCTCGAACCGGTCATGCGACGCCTTGCGCGCCGCCTGGGTTCGCGCCGACCGGTTTGCCGTGTTCGCCCACGAGGCGTGTGCCGCGAGCTTGGCTCGTAGGGTGCGCTGCGCCGGGGTCATCTTGGGTTCGGTCATGATCCCCAGCACAGCGCACCCCGTGTCACCTAGAACCGGTCGCCGAGCCGCAGCTTCCGCGCCGATGCGTGAGCGCGCTCGACGGCGGCGCTCTTGCCGTACCGCTTCGGCATCTGCGGTGAGGTCCAGCCCATCACGAGCATGAGGTCGCTCTCGGAACCGCCGTTGGCTTGCCAGTGGTGCGAGGCAGCGTGTCGGCCGAGGTGCGCGTGCAGGTGACGGCCCATCTCAGCCTCGACACCGACCTCACGGCCTCGTCGGCGGAGCATCTGTCCGACGCCGTTGGGCGTCATTGGACCGCGGTTCTTGATCCCGAGCCACACGCGTTCGTGCTCATGCAGCTTGTGCGCCTTCCGCGCCCGAAGGTACCGCGAGAGGGCCGTGCCAGTGTTCGGGCTGAACGGGACCACACGCTCCTTGCTGCCCTTCCCCACGACCCGGACGGCGTCGACGTTGAAATCGATGTCGTCAACCGTCAGGTTCGCGATCTCCGACAGGCGGGCGCCTGTGTCGAAGAAGATCCGGACGAGCGCGGCGTCGCGGCGTGACTGGAAGTCTTTGCCCTTGCACGCCTCCAACACGCGCTTGAGCAAGTCGTCCGGCACGATCGGCACCGGCTTCTCGGGCACGTGCGGGGGCTTCATGTTCACCATCGGGCTCGTCTCGATCTCGTCCTCGATGATCAAGAACTTGAACCACTGCTGTAGAGCCCGATAGTTGGTGTTCGCGTTGCCGGGGGACGTCCTCTCGATGAGAGAGGCGACGAAGTCGCGGACCTCGTGAGTGCCGGCCTCGTCGGGCGCGATGTCGTCTTCGCGATTGACCCAGAGGCCGAAGTCGCGGGCCGCGGTGGTGTAGATGCCGATGGTCCGATCGGACTTGTTCTCGGCCTTGAGCGCCCTCTCCCAGTCCTTAACCAGGGTCGCCCAGTCGTGAGGTAACTGCATACTCAGATCCTCCAAGCGGAGTGTCACTGAGCACTGTGCTACGAAGAAAACCCCCGACCTGCGTCTATTTCCGCAGGTCAGGGGCTGAAAGTGGCCAGGGCCGGGGTCGAACCGGCGACCTTCCGCTTTTCAGGCGGACGCTCGTACCAACTGAGCTACCTGGCCGGGAACGCCGGCGAGGAGCCGAACGATCTTGCGACCCTGACGGGACTCGAACCCGCGACCTTCGCCGTGACAGGGCGACGCGCTAACCAACTGCGCCACAGGGCCTTGCGTGTACTTCGATGTTGCTGACTACGGTACTGCGTACTCCCAACGGGATTCGAACCCGCGTTGCCGCCTTGAAAGGGCGGAGTCCTAGGCCACTGAACGATGGGAGCCCGGTCGGTTTCGGGTGACCGACCGACCGCGCTCTCAGGTTCCCCTGGGAGCGATTACAAGCATAGGGCACGCCGCCACCGCTTTGCAGCGGGGGTTCCTTAAGCCGTCGGCGAGCCTGGGAGCTGGGCAAACGCCGCCAGTTCCGCCAGGCGGCGGTCGAGCTCGGCGCGCTGCGGCCCGGTCAGGGCCGACGCGAGAAGTTCGCCCATCCGGGCGTCGGTCATCGACTCCGCCCGGCGCCAGCGGTCGCGCAGGTCCGGCTTGCGCCCCGCCGCCGCCGTCAGCTCGTTCGCCGCGTCCTCGGGCCACGCCGTCCGCAGGAGCCGCTCGCGGCCGCCCTCCGGGTCCGCGATCACCGCCTCCGGCACCGACAGGCCCAGCGCCCGCAGCGCCGCGAAGTGGAGGCCGCCGCGCAGCTCGCGGACGACCATCAGCGCGAAGCCGAGGCGTTCGACGTCGCCCGAGGGGCGCTCGGCGTTCTTCCAGCCCGCGAAGAGCGCCAGCGCACTGGCGTCCGCGGCGTCCACCACGCGGAACAGCAGATCGGCCAGGCGACCGGGGTCCGATACGGCCGAAAGGCTGACGCGGGACCACCGCGCCGATGACTCCGCGTAGGCACGGACGGCAGCGGGCGCGTCGAGAACCGCCACGGCCGGCGGCAGGACGAACTCGAACAGCCAGTGCGGGAAGATGCCGAACAGCTCGGCGGCCACCTTCGGCGGCACGTCCCCGAGCACCGCCGACCGCCCCCGCAGGTACAGCGAACGCGGCGGAAGCCCGGCCTCCGCCTCGACCGCGGCCAGCTCCGGCGACGTCATGAACTTCCCGCCCAGCACCTGCACGACCGGCCTGATCCGGCTCGCCAGCTCCGCCACACCCTCGATCGCCGTCACGTCCGCCCCTTTCGACACAGCGAACGTAACACTGTTACGAAACGAGCGTCAAGCTACCTGCAGCGGCTCGCCAACCACTGCCGGAAAAGCAACGGAACCTGCGGAAATATCACGGAACAGGCCCAGCGCAACCCGCCGGGCCCACCCGCTCAACGCTGAACCGGCGCCTGCCCGTCCTCATCCAGGTTCAGACCCAGCATCTCCAGCAACTCGACACAGTCCTCGACCCCCAGCGCACCATGCGCCACCGCCAGCCGAGCCCGCCGGACCTGATCATCCGACACCCGCTGCGCATCGGCCGCCCCGCTTCGCTGAGCCGGCAACGCCCCCGCAAACGGAGCACTCCCCCCATCGGCACCTTCGTACCGAAGGAGGAACTGCCGCACTTCAACAGACCCGCTCATAGCCCCTCCATACGGCTCACAACAGCTTGGCCGCGAGGCTAACCAGCACCGGCCACCACACACAGCCCCCCGGAGAGTGAACCTGAGGCCACGCTCCGCTCAACGCAGCGCAATCGGCACAACCGGAGAAGAACCCAACCGAACGAGCGTCACCCAGGCGCCAAAGTGACACCACACGGGGAAATTTCCCGCTCTCCACTCGCCCAACCACCCAAGTCGTGCAACAATCGAGGTGCTGACACACCCCCGGTCAGCGCCTGTGGAGATCCCCTCCGACCCCCGCGTTCCTCCCCCTGGCGCGGGGGTCCTCCATTTGTTGGTCCTGCTCGGGCTTCGCCCTTCGCCGGGCCAACAATGTCGGAGTGCCGACCCGGGGGGCCGAGCCCCCCCGGACCCCCACGGTGCCTCTGGCTCGGCTTCCAGCGTTGTTGGCTTTTCGCTTCGGGCGCTGGGCGCCCTTGCGCGTCTGGTTGCGTTTGGATTGGACCCCGCGGTTTTGGTCGGGGCGGACCTGTTGCTCCGTTGACGCTCGACCCTGGGCGTTCTTGCGTGCCGCAGCAAGGCTCTCGGGGGCGTCCTTGCGGACGCGGCGGCTGCCGCCCTGCTTCGTCGCGGCGCCAGCCTTGCGCCCTTTTCTCCTGCCGGTGCCCGTAGCAGCGCGGCGGTGGATCGCCTGGCGGCGGTCTGCGGCCTCGCCCTTTGCTCGTTGTTGCGGTTGTTTGGCTTGGCTTGGCTCTGGGGTGATCGACTCGGTGGGTTAGGTGGGGGTTGCTTTGGGTTGTTGGGGTTTGGGCTGAATGGGTGGGGTTTGGGCCGAATGGGGAAGCTTGGGGGCGTGTTGTAGCTCACAGTGGTTTGTGTGGCGAGATCCAAACGTTATCGTGGCGTTCGTGCCTCTTCCCTCCCTTGGCCGCCTGAGCAGCCGCACGAACCTGAAAGCCGCCGCGTCTTCCGGTCGTCATCGTGGTGCCGCGAAGCCTGCGGACGATGGCGTTGTCGAAGACACCGAGCTGACCTCGTACCTCGCGGCGCTCGCCCCCGACAACGACCTCGAGAGCACCGGATCCGGCAAGCGGTTCGGCGAAGCCCAGGTCTACCAGCTGCGGATGAGCCTCATCGCCAGCCAGCAGCTCAAGGACATCGCCGCCGAGCGGGACATCTCGCCCCAGGCGCTCGCCCAGGAATGGATCCTCGAGCGGCTCAACTGGGAAGGCCAGGCCTCGTCGCTGCAGGACCAGCGGCAGCAGGCCGGCGAGGTCAGCGACCTCACCGACGAGTTCCACTTCCCCGCCGACGCCTTCGACGCGCCGGCCCTCGGCCGCCGCTGAGCAGACACACGAGAAAGGGCCCCCGGCGAGTTCGCCGGGGGCCCTTCACTCAGGCCTTAAGAACGCAGAGGGCCTGACCGTCAGATCGCGCGGACCTTCTGGGCCTGCGGACCCTTCTGACCCTGGCCGACCTCGAACTCCACCCGCTGGTTCTCCTCGAGGGTGCGGAAGCCGCGGCCCTCGATCTCCGAGTAGTGAACGAACACGTCGCCTTCGCCGCCGTCCTGCGCGATGAAGCCGAAGCCCTTCTCCGCGTTGAACCACTTCACAGTGCCTTGCGCCACCGCTGTACTCCTCGTTACACAGATCCGCTTCGAATGCCACCGAAGCGGCACCCCGACCGTCCCGGGCGGTTCCAACGAGACGAGTCAAGAGCGGGTCGGCTCCATGGCTCGCGTCAGAAGTTCCGCGAGTGTGAAGCCACGAACACGCAAAACGACGGCCTGAGAGCAGACTACCGGGATCTGGCCAAAGTTGAACCCCGTGATCGAGGCGAAAACCGGCTGTGCGCACCAAGGTCACCGGAACGTCGTAGGGCTCCCGCCCCCTTCCGGCGGACCCACGGGCTAGTCTTGCGCAGCGCATCGACACCGTGATCACCGGATACGGCTCGGAGTCGGTCGTGCCCCCTCAGTGAGAGCCTTCACCGACCAGTGTGACCCGCATCACGTAATGGTTGCTCAACGTGCACGGTCCGTGAGGCGTCTCGAAGAGGGGAAGCACCAAAGGGGCAAAGGGGAATGGGTGTGACGTTGAGGACTTCCACGCGGCGCCGGGGCGCTGCCGTGGCACTGGGCTTGGTCGCCGTGCTCACGCTGGGGGCGTGCAGCAGCGAACCGACGGTCTCCGCGAGCGGCACTTCGGGAGGCGGTCCGACGAGCTCGCCCGCCCCCAGCGCGCAGCCCGCGAAGCTGACGGTGACGCCGGCCGGCGGCGCCCAGGACGTCGCCCCCGGCGAACCGGTCGGCGTCCAGGTCAACGACGGCACGATCGTCTCGGTGACGCTGACCAACCCGGACGGCAAGCAGGTCCAGGGCCAGGCGTCGGCGGACAAGAAGAGCTGGACCACCACCGAGCAGCTCGGCTACGGGAAGACCTACACCTGGTCCGGCCAGGCGCAGGGCGCCGACGGCAAGAACGTCGCCATCGGGGGCGCGTTCACCACCGTCAAGCCGAAGCGCCAGCTGTCGGCCAGCCTGAACGTCGGCGACGGCCAGACCTACGGCATCGCGATGCCGATCGCGCTGACCTTCCCGAGCCGCGTCGCCGACAAGGCGTCCGTCGAGAAGGCGCTGTCGGTCGAGACCACGCCGAAGACCGAAGGCTCCTGGGGCTGGACGAACGGCGACACCTCGGTGCACTGGCGGCCGAAGGAGTACTTCAAGCCCAACACGCAGGTGAAGGTCAACGCCAAGATCTACGGCGTCAAGATCGGCGACGGCGTGTACGGCAAGCAGGACGTCTCGGCCAGCTTCGCCATCGGCCGCTCGCAGATCGTCAAGGGCAACACCACGCAGCACACCATGCAGGTGATCCGCGACGGCCAGCAGATCGCGGACTACCCGGTGAGCTACGGCCTCGACTCCGACCCGGGCCGCGTCACCCACAGCGGCACGCACGTCGTGATGGGCAAGCAGGCCACGTACGCGATGAGCAACCCGAAGTACCACTACGAGAACGTCGTGGTGCCGTGGGCGGTCCGGATCTCCAACAACGGCGAGTTCATCCACGGCCTGGCCGCGTCGGTCTGGGCGCAGGGCAAGAAGAACATCTCGCACGGCTGCCTGAACCTCTCGCCGGCGCGGGCCAAGGAGTACTACGACGGCGTGCTCACCGGCGACCCGGTCGAGATCACCGGCAGCACGCAGACGCTGACCGCCAAGGACGGCGACTACAGCGACTGGACCTACGACTGGGCGAGCTGGCAGAAGCTGTCGGCGCTCGCCGGCTGAGACCACTGAGGAACACCGGGCGGCCGGGAAGTCCACTGCGGGCTTCCCGGCCGTTCGTGCTTTGCGGGCAACCCGGCAAAACCCGGTGCAACCCCGGTGATCACCCGCCGCATGAGTAAGGGCAGAGGCGCAGCGATCCTGCTGCGCCCGCGAGAATGAGGAGCTGTCTTGCGTATCCGCATCGCCCTGACCCTCGGCGCGCTCGTGCTCGCCGGTGGCGCCCTGACCGGTGGCATCGCGCTGGCTTCGGAGGCGCAGGCGCCGGCCCAGCCGACCCAGACCCAGGTGACCCGGCCGGGCGAGCCGACCGTGGCCCCGGCCCCGGCGACCAGCCGGACCCGCCCGCAGCCGCCGATCGCGACCCCCGTCCCGCGTGAGACGACGATGCCCCGCACCGGCGCGGCTCCGCGCGTCCCGCGGGCCGTCCCCGCCGGGCCGACCGGTGACCTGCACCTCCCGGCCGTGTGGGAGACCCGGTAACCTGGTGATTTCCCGCTCCCGTCCGTCGACCGGGCCGGGCTCGCCGTGGGACGGCGAGTTCGCCCGGTACTTCGGCGAGCGCGCGCACAGCCTGCGGTCGACCGCCTTCCTGCTCTGCGGGGATTGGCACCAGGCCGAAGACCTCACGCAGGCCGCGCTGCTCAAGCTCTACCTCGCCTGGCCGAGGCTGTCGCGGCACGACGCGCTGGACGCCTACGCGCGCAAGGTCGTCCTGCGCACGTTCCTCGCCGAGCACCGGCGCAGCAGGTGGAAACGGGAGCGGCTCACCGACGCTCCACCGGAACTCCCGGTGGAGCCGGCCGCGAGCGGCCAGGACGAACTCGTCCGGCAGGCGCTGGCCGTACTGGCACCCAAGCAGCGCGCCGTGCTGGTGCTGCGGTACTTCGAGGACCTGAGCGTCGAGGAGACGGCGAAGGCGCTCGGCTGCAGCACCGGCACGGTGAAGTCCCAGGCCTCCCGCGGCCTGGCGACGCTGCGCAACCGGCTCGGCCCGCACTACGGTGCGCTGATGTTCAGCGCACCCACGGAGGGGAGGTGACGAACATGGACCCCGAAGACGACGTCCGCGCGATCCTGACCGGCGCGGCCGGCGGCACGCAGCCGCCGATGCGCCTCGAAGCCGCCGACGTGATCGAGCGCGGCGGCCGGGTCCGGCGACGGCGCAAGCGCCTGGCGGTCGCGGGCACCTCGGCCGCGACGGCGGTCGTCCTCGCGGTGGCCGGTTTCCTGGCCGGTCACCGCGTCGGGCCGCCCGAGCCGGTGCAGCCGGCCGGCCCCGGGCTGTCCACGATCGGCACCACCGCGCCCACCACGCCGACGAGTGCGCTGCCCGTTCCCGCGACGTCGATCGCGCCGCCGGTCGTCGCCCCGGAGCGCAGCCGTACCCAGCGGACATCGGTCCCGCAGGTGCCGTCCGCCGGCCCGCGGACCCGCCCGACCCCCACTACGCAGCCCTCCTCCACGCCGGTCGAGACCCGGCCCGGTCCGCCGACCGCGGAGACGTCCCGCTAGCCGTTTCCGCAGGTCAGAGACGTGAAGCAGCCTTCTCGCTCCGACCCTCGACGCGCGTGTGCCCCGCCCGGTGATCCGGACGGGGCACACGGCTTTCCGTGGACCGCTCAGCGTTGAGCGGCCGCGGAGGCCAGGTTTCCGCTGTTGTCTTCGGTGTCGATCTGCTCCATCGGCACCTGCGACGTCTCGGGGATCCTGATGATCGGGATGATCGCGATCACCGCCGCTGCCATCAGGTAGTACGCCGGCCAGTCCTCGTTGCCGGTGCTCTTGATCAGCGCCGTGACGATGACACCGCAGGTGCCGCCGAACAGCGACGTCGAGATGTTGTAGCCGATCGCGAACGAGCCGTAGCGCACCCGCGTCGGGAACATCGCCGGGAACGTCGAGCCGATCACGGCCAGCATGAACACCAGCAGGATCGCCACGATCAGGAACCCGACGAACAGCCACAGGATGCTGCCGGACTGCATGAGCTTGAGGCAGGGCCAGCTCAGCACCAGGAACCCGATGGCCGCGGTGAGCAGCAGCGGTTTCCGGCCGATCCGGTCGGACAGCGCGCCGAGCGGGATGATGATCGCCATCTGGATGACTTCGACCGCGATGATGATCAGCGTCGACGTGTTGTCGTTGATCTTCAGCGTGTCGGTGAAGTACGTCGGCATCGTCGTGAGCAGCAGGTAGTCCGCGACGTTCAGCAGCAGGACGATGCCGATCAGGTTGAGGATCATCCGCCAGTTGCGGACGAAGATCTCCTTGAGCGGCGCCTTCTTCGGGGCCTCGCCCGCGGCTTCCATCCGGCGGAACTCGGGGGTGTCCTCGAGCTTGTTCCGCAGGTAGAGGCCGATCAGGCCGAGCGGCAGCGCGACGAAGAACGGGATCCGCCAGCCCCAGGCGTCGACCTGCTCGGGCGACAGGGACAGCGTCACCGACAGCACGACGAGGTTGCCTAGGACGTAGCCGCCGAGCGTGCCGAGCTCGAGGAAACTGCCGAAGAAGCCACGGCGTTTCGTCGGCGAGTACTCGGCGATGAACGTCGCCGCGCCGCCGTATTCGCCGCCGGTGGAGAAGCCCTGGATGATCCGGAGCAGCAGGATCGCGATCGGCGCCGCGATGCCCATGCTGTAGCCGCCGGCGTACGTCGGCAGGACGCCGACCAGGAACGTGCAGCCGGACATCAGCAGGATGGTGATCGCGAGCACCCGCTTGCGGCCGATCTTGTCGCCGAGCGGGCCGAAGAACGCCCCGCCGAACGGCCGCACGATGAACCCGACCGCGAGCAGCGCCAGCGACTTCAGGACCGCGTTGCCTTCGCCGGGGAAGAACAGCGTGCCGATGCTGGTGGCGATGGCGCCCGAGGTGAAGACGCCGTAGTCGTACCACTCGGTGGCGTTGCCCATGGCCGACGCCCACACCGCGCGCTTGACGGTTCTCTCGTCCACTGACGGTTTGCCCGTCGTTGCTGCTGGTTCGCTCATGCCGGCGACGACTCCTCCCGTGCAGTGCCCATGGGGCTGTTCGAGCTCATCAGCCCAGTCTTGACCGGCTCCTGCAGGTCGGCAGCCTGAACCGGGAATTGTCTACGGTGGGGAACTTTCCGGCTACTGAGAGATCAGGGCACCCAGGCCGGGCGTGGCGGCCGGCTACCCGCCGGTTAACGTCAGCGCATGAGTCGTGTTTCTCAACCCTGGCCGCCGGTGGCCGTGGAGCCGGCGCTCCCGCACCCGAAGGCCCCGGCACCGGGCACGGAGCTCGGCGTGCACTTCGCCGAGTGCTTCGGCTGCGGCGACGAGGCCGACGCCGGGCTGCACCTGCGCTCGACGGTCGGCGAGGGCCAGGTCGTGCACTCGCGGTTCACCGTCACCGCGGCCCACCAGGGCGCGCCCGGCCTCGCCCACGGCGGCCTGCTGGCCTGCGCGTTCGACGAGGCCCTCGGCTCGACGGTGGGCAACCTGATGCGCCGCCCGGCGGTGACCGGCAAGCTGGAGACGGACTTCCGGCGGCCGGTCCCGGTCGGTTCGACGCTGTTCATCGAGGCCCGCCTCGACGGCATCGCGGGCCGCAAGATCTACGTGAGCGCAAACGGCCGCCTCGACGCCGAGGACGGCCCGATCGCGGTGAGCGCCCGGGCGTTGTTCGTCGTGGTGGGCTTCGAGCACTTCAGCACCCACGGCGACCCGGAGGCGCTGAACAAGCTCGCCGCACAGCACGAGAAGAACCAGCGAGAGCGCGGCGAGCGCGACTGGGACATCAACCCCTGACCCGCTCCCCCGCCGGGGGGGGGGGGGGGTTTTGGGGTAGGGTACGTCTATGTGGAAAAGCGCGGGCGGGGAG
>NZ_JBEXKX010000004.1:0-153800 GCF_040609695.1 Amycolatopsis sp. NPDC004625 | reverse complement strand
CCCGGGCGTTGTTTGGTGGCCTCGCCTGATCAACCCCCCCAACCCCCCCCCCGACGGCGTCAGGTGAGGGTGCGGGGGCGGATGGCGTTGGCCCGGTCGACCAGCTCGACGCGCTGTTCGATCGTGGCCGCTAGCCGTGCCAGGGCCCGGTAGCAGCGCTCGAGGCCGAACCGCAGCTCGCGTTCCTCGAGCGGGCAGCCCAGCACCCGCGCGCCCGGCGTCGGCTTGCCGTGCTTGAGCCACTCGTGCGCGGCTTCCAGCACGTTCGCGCTCAGCCGGGTCTGGCGTTCGACGTCGAGGCGGAGCCGTTCGAGCCGGGCCGACGCGTCGAGCAGGTCGTGCTCGGTGACCGGCGTCTCGCGGCCGTTCGCCTTGGTCGCGGTCGTCTTGATCTTGATCGCCGCGACCTGCGCGTCGACGTAGTGGGTCGACGACGGCGGCACCGTTTCGAGCACCTCGACCGCGCTCGCCCGCGCGCCCTGCGCCAGGTACACGCGGGCGAGGCCGAAGGCGGCGCTGACGTAGGTGCGGTCGGTGCGCCAGACGAGCTCGTAGAACCGCGCGGCGGCGAAGTAGTCGCCGACGCCTTCGGCGCTGATGCCCAAGGCGAGCTTCGGGGCGATTTCGCCCGGCAGGTCGTCGTACACCGCTTCGAACGCGACGTGCGCAACCCGCGAACGGGCGCCTGCCAGCTCGATGAGGCCGCGGTACCAGTCGATCCGCCAGTCGTGCGGGTAGCCGTTCTTGATGGCCAGGTACTGCGCCGCCTGCAGCTGCCGCTGCGCCTCGGCGAGCTCGCCGAGCTCGATCCGGGCGCGCACGATCCGCAGCCGGACCTCGATGGACTCGCGCGGCGCGCCGGCGAGGGCGTCGATGGCGGCGCGCGGGTCGAGCGCGGTCGTGGTGGCGAGCACGCCCGCCGCCGGGTCGTCCGTGTCGACCTGCGGGATCGGCAGGCCGGCGACGACCTCGGCCGCGCCCGGCAGCGGCACGCTGGCGCCGGTTTCGGGCACCACCAGCTGCACGCCGAAGGTGCGGCTCTCCGGGCCGAACACCGTGGACGTGCCGGGCCGCGGCTTGCCGGTGCCGAGCGCCATGATCTCGCGCAGCACGCCGGTGAGCTGGTCGGCCATCTCCTCGGCGGAGAGGAACCGCCGGTCCGGGTCGGCGTGCGTCGCGCGTCGCAGGAACCGGTAGTAGGAACCGAAGAGCGCGAACAGCGGGACCGCGTCCGGCCCGGGCAGCGTGGTCTTGAACTTGGTGGTGTAGCCGGTGAATTCGAAGCTCAGCACGGCGAGCGTGCGCCCGACGGTGAACAGGTCCGACGCGATCGACGCGCCCTGCGTCGGCAGTTCCGGCGCGCTGTAGCCGGTGGTGAAGAACAGCGGGCTCTCGTAGTCGTCGGTGCGGCGGACCGCGCCGAGGTCGATCAGCTTGAGCTGTTCGTTGGTCTGGATGACGTTGTCGGGCTTGAGGTCGCAGTAGAGCAGGCCCTGGCTGTGCAGGTAGCCGAGCGCGGGCAGGATCTCCAGGCCGTAGGCGATGACCTGGCCGATCGGCAGCGGCTCCGGACGGCGGCTTTCCCGGTGGTGCGCCAGCGCGAGCTGCCGCAGCGACTGGCCGCCGACGTACTCCATGACGATGTAGCCGACGGTCGTCCCGCTGTGGGCGTCCGGGTGCTGCACGAAGTTGTGGATCTTGACGATGTTCGGGTGCTCGACCTCGGCGAGGAACCGCTGTTCGTTGGCCGCGGCCGCCATCGCGGTCGCGTCGCCGGTGTCGATCAGTCCTTTGAGGACGACCCAGCGGTCGCTGACGTTGTGGTCCTGCGCCAGGTAGATCCAGCCGAGGCCGCCGTAGGCGATCGCGCCGAGGACTTCGTACTGGCCGCCGACGAGCTCGTGCGGCTGCAGCTTCGGGACGAAGGAGAACGGCGCGCCGCAGTTCTCGCACTTCCCTTCCGGCGAACCGGGTTCGCCGTCCTTGCCGCGGCCGACCTTCGCGTTGCAGCTGCCGCAGAACCGCTTTTCCTCCGACACCACGGGGTTCGTGAGGACGGCGGACGCGGGGTCGCGCGCGGGGACCGGCGGGACCTCGACCAGCCCGGCGCCGAGCCGGCCGCGGCGGGACCGCGACGTCCGGGACGACGTCCGCCGCGAGGTGCCGGGGAACGAACCGGATCCGGAGACCGAGCCGCTGCCCGCTCCCGTGCCGGTTCCGGTGTGCCGGCCTTCGCTGGTGCGCTCGGGCAGGACGCTTTCGGTGCCCGGGTCCGGCAGCGGGGTCCCGGGGCCGGTGTCCGGCCGCGGCGCCGGCGGCATGATGCTCTGCGTCTCCGGGGCCGGCGACGCGAGCACGCTCGTCAGCTGCGGTTCGTCGGGCTGCGGCGGGCGGACGGCCTGCGTCGGCACCGGCTGGACCGGCGGCAGGACGGGGTTCATGCTGCCGGGCGGCTTGGTCGGGTCGTCCGCGCCCGGGATCGGCGCGCCGCGCGGCGGGGTCGGCGGGCGGCGCACGGGGGCGTGGAAGACGGTCTCCTCCCCGCCGGCCTCGCCCTCGTCGAGGCGGCCCGAGATCGACGGCTCCGGCGTCGCCCACCGCACCGGTGGCGGCGGCTGCCAGCTGCTGCCGGGCGTGGCCGGCTGCGGCCGGTCGTCCGGTGCGGCGTGCCGAGGACGGCGCGGCTCCTCCGACACTGCTACCTCCCAGATCCCCGACGACGTGCGGGAATCGATCCTAGTCGCGACCGGCTCACTGGTACTGCGGCTGCGGCGGTGACGCCGCCCCCAGCTTCGACTCGACCCAGTGGCGGTAGCTGTTCTGCCAGGCGCCGCTGTTGCGGACGTTCTCGAGCACGGCGTTGACGAACTTGACCATGTCCTCGTTGTCCTTCGGCACGCCGATGCCGTAGTTCTCCTGGGTGAACTGGTCACCGACGACCTGCAGCGTCGGGTCCTGCGCGGCCATCCCGGCGAGGATGGTGTCGTCGGTCGACACCGCCTCGACCTGGCCCTGCTGCAGCATGACCAGGCAGTCCGACCAGTTGTCCACCGAGACCGCCACCGGCTTCGCGGGGTCCGTCGCGATCTTCGCCAGCGACGTCGACTTCTTCGCCGCGCACACCTTCTTGCCGCTCAGGTCGCCCAGCTTCGTCGCCTTCGACTCCTTCGTCACCAGCAGCCGCTGCCCGGCGACGTAGTACACGGAGGAGAACTGGACGTCCTTCTTGCGCGCGCAGGTGATGCTGTAGGTCCGGACCACGATGTCGACCTGGTGCTGCGCGAGGACGTCCTGGCGCTGCGACGACGTGATCGCGCGGAACTGGACGTGGCCTTCGGGCGCGCCGAAGATCGAGCGGGCGATCTCGTTGACGAGATCGATGTCGAAGCCCTCGAGGTTGCCCGAGGTGGGGTTGCGGAAGCCGAACAGGTAGGTGGTCTGGTCGACGCCGGCGATGAGCTTGCCGCGTTCCTTGATCTTGGCCATGGTCGAGCCGTCGGGGATCGACGTGCCCCTGTCCGGCGCCAAGCTGGCCAGCGGGTTGCAGCTGGTGTCGCTGCCGCCGCCGGCCGCCGCGTCCGGACCGCCGACGTGCGCGGGTTGCGGCCAGGCCGCGTCGCCGACCGGCGCCGGGTCGACCGGTTTCCCGGGGCTGCCGCAGGACGCCGCCAGCAGCGCGACGACCGCCAGCACACCCGCCCGGACCGTGATGCCCCGCCTGTTCACCGGTACTCCCTCAGTCGCTCCCGGATCCCCATGGTGACACCGGCCGCGGCGACGATCGCGAGCACGGCGAGGCCGGGCGCGAGGAACGTCAGCGCGTTGTCGCCGCGGTGGGTGTCGTCGAGGAATTCCTGCCTGCCGACGTCGATGGCCGCCTGGAGGCTGTCGTCGAGCCGCCGGAACGCCGGTGCCGAGCCGTCGGTCTTGTCCTCCAGCACGGCGAAGTCGACGGCCTCCTGGTACTGGCCGGCGTCGTCCTGGCCGCGGACCACCTTGTGCGCCTTGAGCCAGTCGTTCGCGGCCTTGGTCGCGTCGGCGACCCTGGTGACGCCCTCGCCGTCCTTGATCAGCCCGCGGGCTTCGCCGAGCAGCCCGCCCTGGCCGTCGGGGCCGACGAGCTGGACCGCGTTGGCGCCGAAGTCCTTCTCGTACGCCGCGCCGTCGCCGCGGGCGACCAGGGTCAGCGTTTCGTCCGCGCGGGCCTGCAGCGCCGCGATCCGGGCGCGGACCAGCACGTCGACGCGGTGCGAGCCGTCGGCCTGGCCGCTGCCGACCAGGCTGCCCTGCACGACCAGCGCGACCGCGCCCCACAGCAGGGAGACCACGACGGCGGCCGTGGCGACGACGAGCCCGACGTTGAGCAGCCGGTTGGTGCGGCGGGTCAGGTGGATCTGCGCGACGACGAGCGCGGCCAGCAGGACGAGGAGCAGGATCGTGGCGAGCCACGGGAAGCCGGTGGCGCTGTCCTGCTCGTCGACCAGGCGCGCGGTGTCGACGCGGTAGAGGTCCTGGGCGGCCGGGAGGATCTTCGCCCGCATCAGCTCGGACGCTTCGCGCAGGTAGGACGCGCCGACCGGGTAGCCGAGCCGGTTGTTCGCGCGGGCCGTCTCGACGAGCCCGGTGTAGACGGGCAGCGACTGGTTGAGGACGTCGACCGGCGTCGCGTCGGCGATGTCCGAGGCGTCGGACGCGGCCTTGGCGAGCGCGGCGCCGGCTTCGGCGATGTCACGCTCGTAGCGCTGACGCAGCTCCGGCGGTTCGGTGCCGATGGAGAGGAAGGCGCTCGCGGCGGTCGCGTCGGCGTCCGAGAGGGAGCGGTAGACCTGCTGCGCCGCGGCGGCGAGGGGTTCGCGGTGGTCGATGACGCCGCTGATCGTGTCGTCGCGGCTCTGCACCGACAGCGTGGCGACGAGCCCGGCGATGAGGGACAGCAGCACCAGCCCGACGGCGATGACGGTGAGCCGGCCGGGGGTGGTCGCGGCGGACCGGACGATCGCGCGGACGCCCTGTCCGGGCAGGTCCAGCAGCCCCAGCAGGCCACTGCGGCTCCCGCCGGCGCGGTCGCGGCCGTCCGGCGGCGACGGTGGGGGTCCCGGCGCGGGCGCCGCGGGACCCGGGGCCGTCGCAGTGCTGGTCATCCCCGATTCCTCCCCGTACCTTCCGGGGCTGCGGGTTTCCCCACCCCGGATCCCCCGAAAAGCTCTGTGAGCCGTACCCGCAGAAGGTAGCCGAGTCGCCGCACGCACAGCCACCGGCACCGCCCGCTGTCATCAGCACGTGATCTCGGCGTGCAACCTGCGCGGACGCGCTTCACCTGTTCGAGTGACGTTCGCCGCATTCTGTGTCCACAGTGGACTCAGCCGCGGATGGCCGGGGCGAGCGAGTGCGGGAGCACGGCTTCGGGCGTCGGGGGCCGCCGGACCACGACCTCGACTTCGTCGGCGAAGCGGTACGGCTTCGCGCCGAGGATGCCGCCGAAGTGGCGCCGCAGCCGGGACATTTCGGCGCGGACGGTGACGGTGCGCCCGGCGTCGCCGAACAGGTCGGCCGACAGCTCCGACGCCGACCGGCCTTCGCGGTGGCTGGCCAGCACGTACAGCATCTCGGCGTGGCGCGGGCTCAGCCGGTGCGTCCACGTCCCGGCCGCGCCGGCCACGGTGAGCTCCGGCTCGCGCGCCGACCGGACGTCGAGCACGACGCGGGTGAGGGGCGCGGCTTCGGTCTCGGCCGGCCGGATCAGCCAGCCGCCGGGAACCGGCTCGACCGCGCAGCTGCCGTACGCCGGCAGCCAGACCCGGCCGGGCGAGAGGCCGGTGGGCAGGGCGATCCGGTCGACCGGCGCGAGGCCGGCGGCCGCGGCGACCCAGCCGTGTTCGTCGGCCACGACAGCGCGTCCGCCGACCTTCGCCAGCACCGGGACGGCGAAGCCGCGAAGCCGTTCGAGCTCGGTGAGGTGGGTGGTGCGCAGCTGGGCCTCGGCGAGCCGCGTCACGGCGTCGACCAGCGCCAACGTCGTCGCGTGGACGGTCGAGGCCGGCCCGGAGAGGTCGACGACGCCGAGCAGCCGGCCGTCGCGCGGGTCGTGCAGGGGCGCGGCCGCGCAGGTCCAGCCGTGCTGGGCGCGGACGTAGTGCTCGGCGGAGTAGATCTGGATCGGGGTGCGGGCGACGAGCGCGGTGCCGATGGCGTTGGTGCCGACGGATTCCTCTTGCCAGTCGGCGCCTTCGACGAACCCGAGCCGGTCGGCGCGGCGGCGGACCGCGGCGCTGCCGTCGCGCCAGAGGACCGCGCCGCCCGCGTCGGCGATCACCATGATGTGCGCGGCCTGCTCGGCGAGGCTGATCAGGCCGTCGCGGAGGGTCGGCAACGCCTCGGCCAGCCCGCTCGCGCGGCGGCGCGCCTCCAGCTGTTCGAAGTTCAGGGCGGGGGCGACGGCCCGGCTGTCGGGGTCCATGCCGAGGCGGCGCATGCGTTGCCAGGACGCGCCGATGACGGCCCGCGGGCTGCTGGGCGGCGTTTTGCCGCTCAAGGCCGCTTCGTGCACCTGCGCGAGGACACGGGCGTGCCGCCGGGGATCCGCCCCGGCCGGCAACGCCGCCTCGAGGTCTCGCTGCCCCAACCGCCGCTCCTTGTGCCTTTGCCTCCTCGGAGTCTGCCGTTTCGATGCGGTGATCGGAAGGTGGCGCACATCGCGCTTGTCCGGTTAGTACCGGGCGTAGAGGTCGGTTTGCGGGTCGTCCGGCGCGGTGGCCAGGGGTGTCACGGCGGCGACCTCGATGAGTTTCGCGACGTCGGCGTCGATGTCGTCGAGGACCTGTTCGGGCAGCTCACCGCTGTCGGTGACGCGGGCGCGGAACCGCTCGAAGCCGCCTTCGCCCGGCGCGATTTCGATCAGGGTCGGGCCTGCGCCGCGGCGAGCGCGGCCGATTGCCTCGCCTGCGGCTTCGTACACGGCGAAGAAGTCGGCGCCGTCGACGATCACACCGGGCATGCCGAGTGCGGCCACCCGATCGGCGTAACCGCTGTCCTCCGCGACGAAGATGGCCGGGAGGTTCCAGGCGCACGCGAGGTTCAGCGCCTCCGCTGTCGTCCCCGGGTTGGCGGCGCCGTCGGCCAGGAAGGCCACGCCGACACCGCCGTTGTCCTGCTGTTTCGCGGCGAGTGCGGCGCCGCAGACGAGGAGGGAGACGCCGCCGAGCGTGCCGTCGGCGACGCGGGTCCGGCGCCCGCGGAGTTCGGCCAGCACGACCCGGACGTCGACGCCCTTGGCGATGCGGTGACCGTGCCGCCGGTGCGCGCCGGCGATGACGTCCCGGCGGTCGAGGTGGAGGCAGACGCCGGCCGTGGCGGCCTCCTCGCCGGTGGCCGGGCGCCCGGACTCCTGGTGCACCCGCTCCTCGAAGGCCCGGATGGTGCACATGACGCGATACGCGGCCCGCAGGGCGTCAGTCATCTTCGACGTTCCTTCCCCTGGTCGGTCTCCGTGCGCAACAGCCCTTTCCGCGCCGCCTCCGCCATCGCGGCCCGGACGTCGACGACCCACGGCCCGTCCGGCTTGAGCTCGACGAACGCGCTCTCGCCGGTCTTCAGCTCGAGTTCCCGCTCGCCGTCGAGCGCGATGACACCACCGGCGGCCGCGAGCTCGACGCGCACACCGGGCCGCAGGAGGCCCCAGCCACGCACCCCGACGGGCCGCACGAGCCCGGGCGCGATCGGCGCGTGCACGACGTACGGCGTCTCCCCGACCGGCCCGAGCTGCAGCGCGACGCCGTCCGGGCTCGACCGGGGGCTGGGACAGAGGTGGCCTGGAACGCTCGAGAGGCCGATTCCGTCCGGTTCGGCGAAGGTGCAGTACAGCTCGGTCAGCGAGGACGGGTCCCACAACGCCCGCGCCCCGATGTGCCTGCTCAGCGACACGCAGACGTCGACGAGCGCGATCTCCCGGCGTGCCTTCGTCACGACCTCCAGCACGCTGACGCGGTGGGTGACGAGGTCGGGATCGATCTGCCCGGTGGCGATCAGCCCGGCGGCCAGGCCGGCCACGGTCGCCTCCCGCACCTGCGGGAAGACGTTGTTGGTCCCGGTGGAGAGGGCGAGGATCGGCACGTCCTCGCACGCGGCGGCGGCCACGCGGGCGGTCCCGTCCCCGCCGAGGACGACGATGACCCCGGCGCCGGCTTCGACCATCCGCCGCACCGCGTTCGTGGTGTCGGCCGCGGTGCCGGTGATCGGATCGTCCTGGCAGAAGTCGACCTTCGGCCAGGTCCCGCCGCGGCCGAGCGCGCGCAGGACCGCGGCGGAGATCCCGCCGAGATCGGTCGAGACGAGGGCGCGATCGAGGCCCGTGACGGCGAACGCCGCCAGCAGCCGCTGGACCATGTTCGCCTTTTCCGCGGTGGGGAACACCGAAGCCTGCGCGACCAGCCGGCGGATGTCCCGCCCCGAAGCCGGGTTCGCGACGATCCCCGCCACCGTTTCGCCCACCTGACCTCCCTGTCGTGCTTCGCAGCACAGGGAACTCCGCGATCGGCGCGAGCGGAAGGGTTGCAGGGCGTTGCAGTGTCCGGGCGTGCTCGAAGCGTCACAGATCACACCCGCGCGTCTCACGGACTGGTCGTCAGTGGACTGTCCAAGCGGGAGACGGGGAAGAACCAACCGGATCGAAACGCCCGGCGGGGGGTTACGACACCGCACCTTCGAAGGTGTAGCCGGCTTCTTCGACCGCGGCGCGGACGTCGTTCTCGGCCAGCGCGGTTTCGGCACGCACGAGGACGCGGCGCGCCGCGACGTCGACGTCCACTTCGGCCACTCCGGGCAGCACCGAGATTTCCTCGGTGACCGACTGCGCGCAGTGTCCGCAGCTCATGCCGGAAACGGCGTAACCGTGCTCGATCATGGTGCGCAGCCTACGAAAAGGGCCGCCACCCCGAACGGGTGACGGCCCTTCCCCAAGATCAAAGTCAGATCACGGTGACCGACGTGGCCTGCGGGCCCTTCTGGCCCTGGCCGATCTCGAACTCGACGCGAGCGTTCTCCTCGAGGGTACGGAAGCCGTTACCCTGGATCTCGCTGTAGTGAACGAAGACGTCGCCGCCACCGTTGTCGGGGGTGATGAAGCCGAACCCCTTCTCGGAGTTGAACCACTTCACAGTGCCCTGAGTCATCAAAAATCTCCATGTGTAACACCAAAACAGGAAGCCACTTCGGCGACCCGGGTCAGCACCCGGACGGTTTGCTTCCTCGGCGAGGAGACACTACGCCCGCTGAGTTCTGCGAGCGTGACTCATCACGAACACAAAAATCGAGACCGTAAGCAGTAAAGCACACGTTGACCTGGGCGGACAAGCGGTCTTCACCCGGGCGAGGTGAGCTATTCGCCACTCGCCGGGCGCAGCCCTTCCGCGGCGAACGGCGAGCGCCACGCGGTGTCGTGCTCGCCGGCGACGACGGCGTCGTCGTGGGCCTCGGCACTGGCGCTGAACAGCACCGGAACGACGCCGGAGGCCTTCCGCGCTGCTTCGGATGCGTGCTGGTGATCGGTCACGTCGAAACTCCCCTCGTTCCCTGCCCGCTTCGGCGCGGGTCATGACCGTGATGGTGCCATGCGGCACCGACAGAAACCGGTTGTCTCCCGCCGGGACCCGGCCGGGAAGGTTCAGCGGCGAACCACCACCGGAACACCGTCAGGTTACCCGAGCCAACGCCCTGCTACCACACGGCATTCCCGCCTTTTCCGGAACGAAACGCAGCAGAATCCTTACTGTGCGGGCGGTTGCGGGCGCACCTGCGCGAGCAGGGCCGAAAGCCGCACGTCCGGAGTCACCACGTCGGGGTCCGTGCGCACGTCGATGACGCACGGCCGCTGCCGCACCAGCGCGCTGGCGATGATGGGCTCGAGCTCTTCACGATCGTCCACGGTGTACCCGGCCGCGCCCAGTCCACGCGCCCACGAGGCGAAGTCGGTCAGCGGGATGGAGACCCCGGTGAGCCGGCCGTAGGTGCGGGCCTGGTGCATGGCGAGCGCCCCGTGCACGCCGTTCTGGAAGACGACGACCATCACCGGCGCCCGGTACCGGACGGCGGTTTCGATCTCCTGCCCGGTCATCAGCGTCCCGGCGTCCCCGACCATGGCAACGACGGTCCGCCGCGGTTCGGCCAGCTTCGCCGCCACGGCGGCCGGCACGGCGTAGCCCATGGCGGCGTTGCTCGGACCGAGCTGGCTGCGCGGCGCCGTGAAGCACCAGTAGCGGTGCATGAACTGCGCGAAGTTCCCGGCGTCGCTGGTCACGATGGTGTCCTCGGGCGCGAGTCTGCGCAGCGCCCGGACGACGTCGACGGGGTGCACCCGCGTGTTCCCGCTGGTGTCGGGCGGGGTCATGAAGGTGTGGACGGCCGCGTTCGCCGCCGAAGCCCGCCGCGTCCGCGGCGACGCGACCGCCCGCAGCTCCCGCAGGAATGGTTCGACCTCGGAGTCGACGCGGAAGGTGAGCCCCCGCCGCTTCGGGCTGACGTCGATGCCGGTGCCGACCATGACCAGCGTCTGCTGCGCCGTCGGGTAGCGGTAGGCCTGGGTCGTCACCTCGTCGAGCTGGGTGCCGAGCGCGAGCACCAGGTCGGCCCGCTCGAGCGCGTCCAGCTGCCGGGCCGGGATGCCGAGCCCGAGGTGCCCGGCGTACCGGGCGTGGTTTTCCGGGAAGGCGTCCTGCCGCCGGAAGGCGTTGTAGACGGGCAACGCGAGTTCGTCGGCCACGGCGATCAGCTCGTCCCGCGCCGACCGAGCCCGCCCACCGACGACGACGACGGGGTACTTGGCCTCGTCCACCAGCTGGGCGACAGCGTCAGCTGAACGGCCCAGCGTCCCGGACGCCGGCGGCCGCACCCGCGCCATCGGCTTCGCCGCGTCGTAGGGCATCCCCCAGATGTCGCAGGGCACACCGAGCACAACCGGCCCCGGCCGGCCTTCTTGGGACGTCGTCAGCGCGTGCGCCAGCAGCCCGGGCAGGCCGTCCGGGTCGGTGACCCGCAAAGTCGACTTGGCGATCGACTCGAACATGGCCGTGAGGTCCGAGGTCGGCAGTTCCCCGGACGAAGACCACACCGGCTCGGTCGCCGGCGTCTCCAACAGGACGACCATGGGAGTCTCGTCCTGGTACGCCGTTTGGACGCCGATGGCCAGGCTCGCCGCGCTCGGCCCCCGGCTGGCGAGCAGCACGGCGGGACGTTCGGTCAGCTTGCCCTCGGCCTCCGCCATGAACGCCGCGCCCGCGTCGTGCCGCGCCGAAACCAGCGTGATTTCCCGCTCGCGCTGCAGGGCGTCGAGCAGTTCCAGGAAGGACTCACCGACCACCGCGTACACGCGGCGGACACGCGCCTCGGTCAGGATCCGCACGGCCGTCTGGGCAACGGTCGCTCCCAGTTGGTATCTAATGAGGAGAGCTTAGGCGGGCACCGTTCAGTGCAGTCAAGTGATCTTCACCGAAACCGGACAAGGATGGGCCGAATGTCCGATTTGACCGACTGGTAGCCGATCAGGGGAGCGAGGACCACCGACTTGGCCGCGACCGAACATGAAACTGTTTTTACTTATGGCGCACCGGCGTTGAAGTACGGCACCGGCGCCAGCGACGAGATCGGCTACGACCTCACCCAGTACGGCGCGCACCGCGTCCTCGTCGTGACCGACCCGCAGGTGGCCGCAACCGGCTGGCCGCACCGCATCGCCGAAGGCATCGCCGGCTACGGCATCGAGACCGAGATCTTCGACGGCGTACACGTCGAACCCACCGATGTCAGCATGCAGAAGGCGGTTGACTTCGCCCGCGGAACGGGCCCGTACGACGCCTTCGTCGCCGTCGGCGGCGGCTCGGCCATCGACACGGCCAAGGCCGCAAACCTGCTGACGAGCAACGACGGCGACCTGATGGACTACGTCAACGCCCCCGTCGGCGGCGGCCGCGCACCGGCCCGCCCGCTCAAGCCACTGGTCGCGGTGCCCACCACCACCGGCACCGGCTCGGAGAGCACCACGGTCTGCGTCCTGGACGTGTTGTCCCTGCGCGTCAAGAGCGGGATCAGCCACCTGCGGCTGCGCCCGACCCTGGCCGTCGTCGACCCGCGGCTCACCGTCAGCCAGCCACCCGCGGTGACGGCCGCCAGCGGCATGGACATCCTCTGCCACGCCGCGGAGAGCTACACCGCCAAGCCGTACACCGAGTTCGAGCGCAAGCGCCCGGAACAGCGCGTGCCGTACTGCGGGTCCAACCCGCTGGCCGACATGTTCGCCGAGCAGTCGCTGCGGCTGTTGTCGTGGGCCCTCCCGGCGGCCGTGCGCGACGGTTCCGACCTCAAGGCGCGTGAGGCCATGGCCCTGGCCGCGACGTTCGCCGGACTCGGGTTCGGCAACGCCGGCGTGCACATCCCGCACGCCAACGCGTACCCGATCGCCGGCCAGGTCAGGGATTTCCACCCGGACGGTTACCCGGGCGAAGAACCCATGGTCCCGCACGGCATGGCGGTCTCGCTGACCGCGCCCGCCGCGTTCCGCTTCACCTTCAGCGCAGCACCGGACCGCCACCTGCGCGTCGCACGCCTCCTGGCGCCCGACTTCGAGTGGCCCGGCGACTTCGCCGACCACCTGCCCGCGGTGCTGATCGACCTGATGCGGCAGATCGGCATCCCGGACGGCATCGGCGCCGTCGGCTACGCGGAGTCCGATGTGGACTCCCTGGTCGAAGGAACGCTGAAGCAGCAACGCCTGCTGGCCACCGCCCCGCGCGAGGCGTCCGCGGACGACCTGTCGGTCATCCTGCGCGAGTCGGTGTCGCTGTGGTGAGTGGGTACCCGCACTGGCAGACGGTCCCGTTGCGCTGGAAGGACAACGACGTCTACGGCCACGTCAACAACGTCGTGCACTACTCGCTGATGGACACCGTGATCAACACGTGGCTCATCGAGCAAGGCGGCCTCGACATCGAAGCCGGGGCGGTGATCGGGCTCTGCGTCGAGTCGCACTGCGGGTATCACGCATCGGTTTCCTTTCCTGGGTCGTTGCGAGTCGGGTTGCGGGTGGCGCACCTCGGGAAGTCCAGCGTCCGCTACGAGATAGGGATGTACGCCGCCGACGAGTCCCTGGTCGCGGAAGGGCACTTCGTGCACGTCTTCGTGGACCGCGAGTCCCGCCGGCCGACACCGCTTGCCGGCAAACTTCGCGAGGCGCTGGAAGCCCTGCAGCCCAGGTGATGCACCGCCACTGGTTCTCCTTCCTTTCCGGGTGTGTCCGGGCTGCGTTCTTCCTGCACTTCCGATGATGCACGACGCCACCGACAGAACCGGCCGATCGGCCGGAGTTGTCCACAGGCACCGCCAACATCGGCGAGTTGTCCACAGATTTCCATCGACGGGTTCCACGCCCCACCGACGGCGATAAGCTGAAGGCCCCCATGAGATCAATCCACAGTGGACGAGCAGGCGGCTCACCGGAGCGGCTGGTCACACGGATGGCGACCTAGGCGTCGATCCGGTGGCGGCACGGGTGTGAGCTTCAGGCTCGCCGCAGAAGTGGATTCGCAGTGGCTGCGGGCCGTTCCCGGAAGGCGCCCCGCGCGCGGACGCACCACTGCCCACATGCGGTTGTGGAGATTGTGGCCGTCGCCGGAAGGCGCCCCGCCGACGATCGCACCACAACCGCAGACGGCCAGGTAGAGGTCGCGGTCGTTGCCGAAGACGTCCTGCAGCGACCGCGCCTCTACCCCGGGCGGCGAACCCCCGGTACTGGGAGTTGGCTGCCCGACCCGGGCCGTCGTGGCGGCACCGTCAGTTACCGGCCGGTGGTCGGGTGGAGCGGTGTGTCGCCGAGGAAGGGCAGGACTTCATTGCCATCAAGCAAGGCGGAGAGGGAGAGGAGGATCCCCGCACTGCCGGTCTTGACATCCATCGAGAGCCGCAGCAGCCGGTCACCCGGGAACGCCAGGCCGCCTTTGTACGGCACCGCGTACCACGCCAGCCACGCCAGGTGCTGGTCGATCACCGCGCGGACGGACTGGTCTGGGTCCGGGCCCGGGTTCGCACCCAGCGCCACCGCCAGCCCGCACCGGCCGTTGAGCAACCCGGGATGCATGACGAACTCGCCACGGCAGGCATCGCGCAGCGCGGCGACGCTGTCGCATGCCTCGGCATCGGGACGGTGCCGCGCCAGCTGCTCGGCGACGAGAAGGATCCCGGCACTCCCGACGCCGGCATAGGGCAACGCACGGGCCGCACCGTCGCGCACCTGCAGCGAGCCGTCGTCGGCCTCGACGCATTCCTCGAGGTCGCGACACAGTGCCTGGTCGGCAAACGACAGCCAGGCCGGCTCACCGGTGCGTTCGAAGAGCCGGATGAACAGCAGCGCGGGCCCGGACCAGCCGGCCAGCAGTCCGGCACGGGCCGAGCTGCCCG
This sequence comes from Amycolatopsis sp. NPDC004625, assembly GCF_040609695.1. Taxonomy (NCBI): domain Bacteria; kingdom Bacillati; phylum Actinomycetota; class Actinomycetes; order Pseudonocardiales; family Pseudonocardiaceae; genus Amycolatopsis; species Amycolatopsis sp. NPDC004625. The sequence goes on along the minus strand of NZ_JBEXKX010000004.1, from coordinate 139,361 downwards.
GCGGCGCCGCTGTCTCCAGCGCCTCGGCCAGCCGGACGGCCGTGGCCAGCGCCTGGCGGCCGAACTCGTTGTCCTGCCGGACGGTCGCGAAGTGCAACATCGTCAGCCCGATCCCGGCCAGCCCGCTCTCCAGGGAGTGGTCGGTTGTCTGCTCGACGAGCTGTGCGCACGACGCCAGCAGTCTCCCCGCCTCGTCGTGGTACCCGAAGCTCTCCAGCACGTAGGCGATGCCGGAGCCGCCGTCGTAGAAGCCCGGCCGGGCCGGCGGGTCACGCCGAACCGACTCGATCAGCCAGCGTTCGTGCTCGGGAAACCGCCCGGCGCCGACGACATCGAGCGCGTGCAGCACGCCCGCCGCACCGACGCCGAAACAAGCGCCGCCGACCTCGAACTGCTCGACGTCCCCCGGGAACAACCGATCCTGACGTACCGGAGTCGCACTGGCCAGGATCGCCTCGACCATCTGCTTGCGCACCAGCGCCCAGTCCGGCTTGTCGTGGTCGAGCTCGGTGTGGACCGGCGCCGAATCCGCGTCACCTTCACGCGGAGCCAGCGCCATGACTGCGTCATCGACGTACCCCTCGGGCAGCGCAAACCGACGTTCGACGAATTCAGCAATACGGCGCAGCTTCGCCGGAGCAACTTCCGTCAGCGGGTAAAGCGGCAGGAACAGCCACAGGCGCAAAGCGGCCGCAGCATGCTCGTCGATCTCGAACCCGGCGCGGTCCTCCGGCACGCGGAACCCGGGCGCACCTGGCGCCGGCCGGTCGGCGGACTCGACGTCGAACGCCGCCTCGAAGTCGGGCAGGAAGACCTGGTCGTCGTGGTCCTCGTCGACCAGGATGTTCTGGGGGTGCAGGTCACCCAAGACGATGCCTCGGCCGTGGATCGCCTGGATCGTTCGCTCGACTGCCGCGACGATGCCCAACGCGCGCCGAGTGTAGGTAGCGAGGTCGGGCTCCGTCGTGCCGTGCCTGGTCAGCGGGTGATTGCGGGTCTGCCAGCTGTCGAGGGAAATGCCGGGCAGGTACTCCATGGCCGAGTAGTGGCGCTCCGAGACGGTGAACCGCTCGAGCACCTGTGGCACGCCGGGGATGCCGGCGAGCCGAGCGAGCACCTCGTGCTCACGGCGGAGCCGTTGGACGGCGTCGGTCCGCCCCTCGTCGAGGCCGGTGTACGGGCGGGCCTCCTTGAGGACGACCTGCCTGCCACCTGCTTTGGGGACGGCGAGGTAGCTGTCGCCGCCCCTCGATGTGGTCAGTGGGCTGGCAATTCGGTAAGGGAACTGAGCCGGGACGGCTCCTCGACGCGTTGCGATCCCGCTTTGCAGACACGCGGGAATCTTCACCCAACCGGGCACAGAGAACGTCGGCCCCTGCCGGTCGGGCACGAGCCTGCCGTCCGGCTTGCGGACCGCGGGTACGCGGTGGCCGTCATGTTCGACCCACTGTTCCTCGAATCCGCCGTAACGTACGTAGAGGGGCCCGTCGCCGTACCGAAGGTCGCTCGGAATGTCAGGACCGTGCTCACCCGCGAGCCGCGTCGACAGGTCCACGAGCACCCGCTCGAGTTCGTTGTCGTCGGCCGGGTAAATGACCGCCAGCTCGACGTTGCCAGCCGGCGAAGCGTATTTCGAATTCCGCGCGAGCAACGCTGACGCTGAGCGGAGGTGCTTGAACGAGACCCGGTGCTCGACGCAGCTCGCGTACACCTGCGCAAGCACCTGGCGCGCGTTGTCCGGGCCGGCGGAGACACGGATCTTCCAGCCCTGCGCTGGGAGCACACGTCCCGCGGGACGCATCGCACGCCAGACCCCCTTGTCCGTGCTGCTCCAGCCAGCCTCCGGCGCTGGAAGTTCCGCGGCGAAATCGTCGATCAGTGCGCCGTTTTCCTGCTGTTCGTCGTAGAACAACGGATCAGCGAAGCAAAACGCTTCGTGGCGCAGGTCCATCCGAGATACCCCTCCGTACGATCCCCGGGCACCACGGCTCCGGGACGAAGGATATTCCCCCACGTCGAGCCACCCTGAGCCAATCCGCCATCCCGGCGGTTCAGCTGGGCTATCCGAGGTAGGCAAAAAGGTCACTTACCGGCCAGTAGCAGAACCCAGGGTGACCCTCTCGAACAAATCCATCACACCAAAGAGTTGTAACATGAAGGTTTCTTCAGCACTTACCCAGGTCCAGCCAGAGATTTGACCGAATACGCAAATCGAATTGACAGATTGCCAATCAACGCGGTCCGTGATTGATTTTCGAGGTGCCGGCCTTCCGTGTCGGCCCGCACAGCGCCGGGTGTCGACGCGGTGGCCCACGCCACGCCCGCGGCACCTCGGCGAACGGACCAGCGGGTACCACGGAGTAAGTTGGCGGCCGGCGGACCGGAAGGAGGAACGGGTGATCTTCGGATTCGCCGTGACGGTCGCCGTGGCTGCCACGCTCGTCGCGCTTTGGAGCTTCGTGCAGTCCGCTCGCAACCGGCTGCCGGACAACCCGCTCCTGATCGCACTCGCCGTGATCGAACTGCTGCTGGTCGCGCAGCTGGTGATCGGGGTCGTGCTGCTCGCCGGCGGTGAACGTCCCGGCAGCCTGGCGACCTACCTGGCCTACCTGATCGGCTGCCTGGTCGTGCTGCCCGTCGGCGCCGCCTGGGCGCTGGCCGAGCGGAGCCGGTCGAGCACCGCGGTGCTCGGCATTGCCTGCCTGGCCATCCCGGTGATGGTGCTGCGACTGAACGAGGTGTGGAGTGGAGCAACAGCGTAGGACGGCCAGCGGCCCCGGACGGGTGCTCGTCGCCGTGTACGCGATCTTCGCGCTGGCGGCGACGTCGCGGGCCGGCGTCCAGATCGGCACGAAGTTCCACGAGGCCCCGCTCGCCTACCTGCTCTCGGCCCTCGCCGCGGTCGTCTACATCGTCGCGACGATCGCGCTCGCCCGGCGCGGCGACGGCTGGTGGCGCGTGGCCCTCGCGGCCTGCTCCATCGAACTGCTGGGCGTCCTGACGATCGGCACGCTGAGCCTCGTCGACGCGGCCGCCTTCCGGCACCCGACCGTCTGGTCGGTCTACGGCGAGGGCTACCTGTTCATCCCGCTCGTGCTGCCGGTCATCGGCCTGTACTGGCTGCGGAAGACGGCCCCGGCGAAGATCGCCGCCTGAACAGCACCACCTCGGAAGCACCCGGCGGCACCACCGGAGCGGCGCAGCCGCGCGCCCGGAGCCGCACGCGGAACAGTAAGGGAACTGCACGTACCCCGCGGCGGGCAATAAATACGGATTCGACCGGCGACTTTCGTCGGTTCCGGACATTCGCCTAAAACTCGGACAATCCTGGAGTTCGGTCCCCACCGGCTTTCCCCCACGCGGTTCTCCCCCGCGTGAAAAGGAGTCAGAGTGAAATTCGGCAAGTTCATCCTGCTGGCCGCGAGCACCGCGTTGGCCGTCATCGGGCTCGGCGGTCCGGCGGCCGCGGACAGCACCCCGCAGGCCCAGCCGTCGATCATCGGCGGCAGCACCGCCTCCAGCGGCCCCTGGGCGGCCCGGCTGTTCGTCAACGGCCAGCAGAACTGCACCGCGACCATCATCGCGCCGCAGTACATCCTGACCGCCAAGCACTGCGTCAGCAGTTCCGGCACCTACACGTTCCGCATCGGCAGCCTGGACCAGTCGAGCGGCGGAACCGTGGCCACCGGCTCCACCATCACGCGCTACCCGGGCAGCGCCGACCTGGCGATCGTCCGGCTCACGACCTCGGTGAACGCCACCTACTCGCCGCTCGGCAACGTCGGTGACGTCACGGTCGGCCAGAACGTCTCGGTCTACGGCTGGGGCGCGACCAGCCAGTGCGGCTCCGAGATCAACTGCCAGTCGCGGTACCTGAAGGTCGCGACCGTGCGGGTGAACTCGATCAGCTGCAGCGACTACACCGGCGGCGTCGCGGTGTGCGCGAACCGCGTCAACGGCATCACCGCCGGCGGCGACTCCGGCGGCCCGATGTTCGCGTCCGGCCGCCAGGTTGGCGTCGCGTCGACCAGCGACCGGTCGAACAACACCGCGTACACGAACATCACGCGTTATCGCAGCTGGATTTCCCAGGTGGCCGGCGTCTGATTCCGCCGGAAAGGGCCCGGCCGCAAAAGCCGGGCCCTTTTCACGCCGTCAGGACGTCGAAATGTCGTCGAGCTGTTCGGCGGCGGGCCGGACCGGGTAGAGATCACCGCCCGGTTCGGCCGGCACCCGCGGCAGAGCCGTCCGCGCCGCCCGGTCGCCCGCGTCGGCGGCCGCGTGCAGGACGTCCAAAGCCGCGTACGGCCGGAAGTCCAGCTCGGGGTACGGCCAAGCCGACTTGCCCTGCGTGGCGCCCGGGATCAGGAAGTCGACGGCCGAGAACAGCGTGGCCCCGCTGGGCGCGGTGTAGTGCCACAGGTCGACGCCGACGTGCTGGCCGATCTGCGCGAGCCGCGTCAGCGCGACCAGGTTGAACGCCGAGTAGGGCCAGCTTCGCGTCCGGCTCGTCTCCTGCGGCTGCAGGCCGCCGGCCTGGATCTGCGGGGCGATGCGCTGGGGCCCGGCGTCCCGCGCGACGGCCGCGGCCAGGTCCCGCTGCCCCGTGCCGAGGGCGAGCGAGGCGACGAGCATGTCGTAGAAGCTGCCGTGGTTGTTCTGGGCCTTGGCCTCGTCGGTGCCGTTCTTGCTGGTACGCAGCCAGCCGAGGAACTGCGTGTACCAGCCGGTCATGCCGGCCTGGTCGGTCTTCGTCCACCCGGGAGCGCCGGTGGCGAGGATCGCGGTCGCGTCGACGACCTGGCTCAGCGTGTAGGAAAACTCGATGATGCCGATGCCGCGGCCGTCCACTTTGCACGGGATGCCCTGCGCGTAGTTCATGTTCGGGTTCATCTTCGTCGCGGCGTCGAGGAACCACGTACGCAGGTCGAGCGCCGCGCGCCGGGCGTACCGCGCGTCCCCGGTGTAGTACCAGGCGAGCGCGAGTCGGTAGATCGCGGCGAACGCGTCGCCGCGGTAGGCGTGGTCGGTGATTTCGTCGACGATCGGGTTGCGCTGACCGTCCCGCTGCACGAACGGGCAGCCCCACGGGTTCTCGGCGGTCGGCTGCGTGGTCGGCCACCAGTACGGCGCGAGGCTGAGGTAGTCGTGCTTGTCACCGCTGGGTGGCACCTGTTTCTTCGAGGTGACACTCCACGGTCCCGCGGTGAGATCGGTCTTCGCGGCGACGAGCAGGTTGTTCAGCGCGGTGCGAGACGTTCTTTCGCCGACGAGCGCGGCGAGTTTCGTGCGAAGCAGCTGCTTGCCGTCGAGAACGGCGGTATCGGGGGCACACACCGGCCCGAGAACCGGGACGGTACAGGGCGAAGGCCACGACGCGGCTTCGGCCGGCGCGGCGAACGACGTGGCGACGAGGCCGAGCGCGGCCATCGCGGCCACGACGGTGTGGCGGAGAACCATGTCCCGCTCCATTCACAAATATGAATACCAGACCTGTGAGTGAATGGAGCGTACGCATGTGAACACCGCTGAGGCAATGCCCATGGACCCGTCAGTCGGTGAAGTCGCGAGGCCGGAAGAAGGCGACGAGCCGGGCCGTCCGGAGCGCGTCCCACGGGTCCGCAGTGGCAAGCACGGCCGCGGCGCCCGTGGGGAACTTGGTCTGGACCTGCCGGGTGTCTTCCCCGTGACCGGCGAGGTGCAGCGTCACCTCGCTGACCCCGGGCTCGTGCCCGACGAGCGCAAGCGTGGTGACGTCACCCGGCGTCCGGCGGGCGGCGTTCAGCAGCTCGGGAACGTCGGCACCGTAGAGATCGTCGTCGTACTCGACCGGCGGCGACGCGGGAAGCTCGCCACTGACACGGTGCCAGGTCTCGCGGGTCCGCCGGGCGGCGGAGCAGACAACCAGCTCGGGAACACGACCGGTCTCGACAAGCCACCGGCCGAGCCGCGGCGCATCACGGACACCCCGGGGCGCTAGGGGCCGTTCGTGGTCGGGCAGCCCCTCCGACCAGTCCGACTTGGCGTGCCGGAGAACGATGAGCCACCTGGTCGCGTCCATACCGCAACCCTAATCGACACAGCCGCCGACTTCGGAGTTCGTTCGAGTGCGCCGCCTGGGGCTCGAACCCAGAACCTACGGATTAAAAGCCTGCTCGTAACGCCGCAGCGATCCAATCCTGGTCGCGTTGGCAACGGTTTCTACCAGCAGTTTTAAGCTGCAGCGCTCATCGTAACGTGCCTTGGCGGCAGGTCTGGGCTCCGTTATGTCTCCGTTCGTCGAGCTGTGCTCACGGCAGGTCGGCCGCTTGTCATCGGCGACCGAATCATCCACACTCGACGAGCACTGAACGTGTTCGAGGGGGATGGTTTCAGTAGTGGATGGTCCTGGGTTCCATGTCGACGTCGGCAAGGTGGAGGAAGGCGCGAACGGCATCAAGCGAAGCGTGACCGACCAGTCGAGCTTCGAGCTACGCGACCTGTGCGGTGATACTGGCCTGTACGGACACGACGGTATCCACAACTCCCTGATGAACTTTTGTGTCCGCTGGAGCGACGGTCTCGACATCTTGACCGACGACGCGGACGCGATCGGCGACGTCCTCACCAAGGCGGCCGCCGCGTACCGAGCGACGGACTCCGCGGCTGCCGGCTCACTCACCACCGACCCGGGCCAGGGACCGGTGGACGATGGCTGAACTCGGAGACACCAGCGACCCGACAGCCCTCGTCCCCGGCAAACCCGAAGCGATCGAGGAGAACGCGCGCGTACTGAACGCCCGCGGCGACCTCGCCGGCCAGGCCGCCGACGGGCTCAAAGCCATCGACACTGGAGCCTGGGAAGGCCCAGCCGCCCGCGCGTTCCACGACAAGTTCAGCTACGAGCCGAACAAGTGGTTCGACGCCGCCGACACCCTGCACCGAGGCGGGTCACTGCTGACCGACTACGCGCACACGCTCCGCTGGGCCCAAACCCAGGCAGGCGAAGCCATCGCCCAGTGGAACAACGCCCAAGCCGCCACCCAGCAGGCCAAAGCCCGGCACGATGCCGCCGCAGCTGAGGCTCAGGCCCACAACCAGCCTCTGCCACCGTTCACCGATCCGGGTGAAGGCGGACGGCAAGCTGCCCAGGACAGGCTCAACCGGGCCCGAGAGCAGCTGACCGAGGCCGGAAACTCCATCGCAGGCATGCTCGACACCGAAGCGGACGTAGCACCACAAAAGTCCAGCTGGCTCGACGACGCCGGCAACTTCCTCGCCGACCTCGGCACCCACGCCGCGAACAGCCTCGCCTCGTTCGGCAACGCCATGCTCAACCACCCGGTCGACACCGCCGCCGCGGTCGGCGGAATAGCGCTGACCACGATCAGCTCAGCAGGCGAAGGCGCGGGCCTCCTCCTCGACGCCACCGGCATCGGCGCCATCGCCGGCGTGCCCCTCAACGTCGTATCCGCCGCCGGCATCGCGGTTGGCGGAACGATGACCGTCGGCGCCGTCGGCGACCTCGCCCGGCACGCCATGACCGACGACCACGTCGAACCCGTCAAACCGCGTTCCAACCCGACCAAGCCCACCAAGACGGACCGGCTCAAGGAACACCTCACCGATAAGGATCTCGACGGCGCGCGCCGCGAACTGAACGGCGAAGTCGTCGCCCGCAAGGGCGACGGCACCCCCTGGGACCACGTCACCGAAGTCAGAGAGGCCCAAAACGGCCTCTCGAACCAGATCAACCGCCTGAAACGCCAGCTCAGCGACTCACGACTGTCACCCGAAGACCGTCCCGCCGTCGAGGCCGAACTATCCGAAGCCAGCCGCCTCCTCGACTACAGTGAGCAGTGGGTACCACGCGGATAGCAGACCCACGCACGACCACGACAGCTGACACGAGGAGCCATGGGGACCAGTCACGACGTGGACGAATCGCTCACCCTCGAGCAGATCGAAGACCGCCACTGGGGCAACCCACCAGCCGACGCTACGCGGCTGATCAGGACCGTCTACGAGCTGCGCCACAAGCCGATCGGCTCCTTGGACGTCGAAGACCTCCGTATACTTCTGCTCCAGCAAGAGAGCCTCGACGTACTGGTCCCCATTGCGCTGACCCTCCTGGAGCAGAACCCTCTCGCCGAAGGCGACTTCTACCCCGGCGACCTGCTCACGGCCGTGCTGAAGATCCCGCAGGCTTACTGGCAACAGCACCCTGACCAAGGAAGCCGCGCTTCAGCCGTGACCGGAGCAGTCGAGTCCCTCGGCAACCTCGACGATCACGACGCACCACACGACACCATCTGGCAGCAGATCAACATGTTCCGCGGCTGACATTCACAATTAGGACAGTCGCAGACATCTGATCTGCGGAATTGCTTCAATACCTGTCGGAGCAAGACGGGAATGGCGCTGACCGCCGCCAACTGCACGAGCCGCTCTCGCTACCGCTGCGATAGCCGCCTGGAAACGCATGTGTGCGCGGCACGCCACCTGCGCGTTCGCCATCACCTTCGGATGACCGCCGGCAAGCTATCGAGACTGATCGAGAATGCTGAAACACCGTTCGTGACATGGCACCCAGGCTGCTCACACATCCGTCTGCTGATCGATCGCAGCCTCGTAAAAGGCGTCCGCGAGTGCCACGATGACAGCGTTGACGCCAGGCCCGTCACTGAAGAAGTAGTCCGCCATGGTGTTGTGGGCCTCCTGATTCTCGACCACCGCCTCGACGACCGCAGCCTGGAAGTCCTGCGACTCCATGAATTGCTTCTTCGAGTTCACCTTGGTCTGGTTGATCAAGTCCGGGTGGGCGAGCAGCCGCTGCACCAGGCCCTGCACGAACTCCCGGACCTGCGACCCCGTGAACGACTCGGCACCGAAGAGATCATTCATCTTGTCGATGACGACCTGGAGTGCGACGTACTTCGGCTCCTTCCGGCCGCCGGTGCCCGCAGCACTGATGCCTTTGAGCTCGCCGTCGCCGGTCAGCGAGATGTCGACTGCGGTTCCCTTGCTGTGCTTGACGCCGACGAGGACCACATCGGACAAATCGACCTCTGCGGCCCAGGACGACTCTGCGATGACCTTCTCCAGGAGCCGCAGGAAGATCGACAGCATCTCCATGTACGCGTCGCCATAGTCGACGATCTGGCTCATGAAGTCGTAGAGCCGGACAAGGGTGGAGACGTCCTTGCGGAACAGGTCGAGAGTGTTGAGGATGACCTTGTCATCGGCCTCAATCGCAGCCGCGTAGCGGCGGGCGAACTCGTTCTTGGCTGGGCTGATCGCAGCCGAAAGCGCGTTGTTGCCCTTCCGCGTGACCCACAGTTCGGCGACCTCGCGCACCTGCTCTGGCGTATAGATACCAGCCTGGTCGAGCTTGGTGGCGAGGTGGAAGACGACGTACGGATCGGTCTCGGTCTCCAGGGTGGCGTTCGTGAAGTACGGCTCGAACGCGGCCCGGATGTCCTCGGGGTTGTTCACGAAGTCGATGACGAACGTCTTGCGCTTGCGCTCTCCGCCCGCAGTGCGATAGGTGCGGTTGAGCCGCGACAGCGTCTGCACGGCAGTGACCCCGGAGAGCTTCTTGTCGACGTACATCGCCGAGAGCAGCGGCTGGTCGAACCCTGTCTGATATTTGTTGGCGACTAGCATGATCTTGTACGTTGCGCCCTTGAAGGCGGCGGCCAAGTCCGAGCCGGCGCCCGGGTTGAGGTTGGCCTCGGTGAACTCGTCGTCCTTACTCGGCTGCGCCCCCCAGTCCGAAGCCCACTCTTCGTCCTCGGCCATCGTCACCGAGCCGGAGAAGGCGACCAGGGTCCGGTAGTTGTACGAGGCATCGTTGACGGCCCGCTTGGCGATGTACGCGTCGATCGCCTTCTTGTACTTCACTGCGGCCTTGCGAGAGTCGGTGACGACCATCGCCTTCGCCTTGCCCTCGAGCAGGTGGGCGACGTTGGCGTGGAAGTGCTCGACGATGATCTGCACTTTCTGGCTGATGTTGGTCGGGTGCAGCTTCACCCACCGCATCAACCCTTTGCGCGCCGCGGCCTCGTCCACTACCACGTCGCCGTCGCCGCTCTCGGCTTGCCCGGCGATCTTCAGCGCGGTGTCGTAGGGCTGGTAACCCTTGAGCACGTCGAGGATGTAACCCTCCTCGATCGCCTGCCGCATCGAGTAGAGGTGAAACTCGACCGGCTTGCCGTCAGGGCCCTTGCGGCCGAAGAGTTCCAGGGTCTTGTTCTTCGGTGTCGCGGTGAACGCGAAGTAGGAGATGTTCTTCGACTCGGCCCGCTCAGTCATCTCCGAAGCCAAGATCGACTCGACATTGATCGAGCCGCCCTCCTCGATCTCCTTGACCTCCTCAGCGGTCAGCACGGCCTTGAGCTTGGAGGAAATCTGTCCGGACTGTGAGGAGTGCGCCTCGTCCGCGATCACCGCGAACCGCTTGCCCTTCAGACCTTTGTCGGCCCGGATCTCGTCGAGTGCGAACGGGAAGGTCTGCACCGTGACAGCGATGATCAGCTCCCCGTTCTTCAACGCAGTCGCCAGCAGTCCGGACTTCGACTTGGCTCCCGCCTTGCGCACGTCCTCCGGACTGATCGTGGTCACGATCTTTCCCGACCCGTCGATCTGCCGGATCGCTTCCTGGAGCTGCCCGTCAAGCACGGTGCGGTCCACGACCACAATCACCGAGTCGAAGACCTTCTTGTCCTTCACGTGTAACCGCGCCAGACGATGCGCGGTCCAGGCGATGGTGTTGGTCTTGCCCGAGCCTGCGGAGTGTTCGATCAGGTAGCGGTGGCCCACCCCCTCCTCGCGCACCGCGGCCACGATGTTTGTCACCGCCTCCCATTGGTGGAACCGGGGGAAGAGCATGCTCGTGCGCCGCACCGACGTCCCGGTCGCGACGTCCCACTCCTCCTTGGTCTCCACGATCATCAGTCGGCCGATGATGTTGAGCCAGGCGTGCTTCTCCCAGACCCGCTCCCACAGGTACGCGGTTGCTGAACGCCCGCCCGTACCCGGCGGGTTCCCCGCACCATCCTCATGGCCGACGTTGAATGGCAGGAAGTGCGTCTTCTCGCCCTCGAGCCGGGTGGTCATCGCGGCTAGGTCGTTGGAGACCGCGAAGTGCACCACCGCCCGGTGCCCGAACGACAGCAGCGGCTCGAGCCTCCCGTTGGTCAGCGGATTCCGGTTCTTGCGGTACTGGTTGATCGCCTGATCGAGGGACTGTGTGAAGTCGGTCTTCAATTCGACCGTCGCGACCGGGAGCCCGTTGATGAAGAAGACCAGGTCGATGCTGCGCTGGTCGGCGGTGGAGAAGTAGACCTGCCGCATCACCCGTACCCGCATCTCCGCGTACTGCTCGTTGGTGGTCGCATTCAGGCTGGTCTCGGGCCGGAACTGCGCCATCTTCAGCCGGCCACCGCCGATGTACTGCACTCCGTTGCGCAGGATGTTCAACGTCCCGCCACCGTGTTCGAGAGGCTTGTCAAGCGACGTGGCCAGCACGTCGAGGAACTTCGCCTCCGACCCTGCCGCTTTCAGCGCCTTCTCGTATGGTGCCGGTTGGGTCTCTTTCAGCCAGGCGAACAGGTCATCGGGGAAGAGCGCCCGCTCCCGGTCGTAGCCGGTGTCGTCCTCCGAGTACAGCCACCCATGGTCAGCCAGGTACTCGCAGATCTCGGTCTCGAAGACGACCTCGTTGTGACCGGCCATCAGACCATCTCCCGTACGTCGATCTGCCCCGTCACCGCCGCCGTGATCAACGCCGCCCGGCGCTCCCGGGCGAGCTCGATGAACCGCTCAGTCTCGATGATGAGTGTGTCGATCTTGGCCAACCGGCTAATGAGGTCAGCAGCCGCGTTGGGATCAGTAGGCAGGTTGATGTCGAACCGCGCAAGGTCCTTCATACCGAGCGTGGGCTGAATGCTGTCTCCGCTCGTCGCCAACTCAGCCTGATACAGAAATTTGTTGGATCCGATCCAGGCGCATAAGAGGGGGGCTATAGCCGGGTCTTTGCAGCGGAGTACAGCCACCGCCCGCGCGACGTTCGCGCCCGCGAGCCACCGAGGTGCGAGCGCAGCCTGCCCCATCTTGCCGACAACGCCGAGAAGCACTTCACCGCCGACGATCTTCGTGCGTGAGTACTCGTCCGACTGCTCCGGCGCGATCGCCAGCATGGGCCGCTCCGGTGTGAGGTTCAACAGGTCGCCGACCCGAACAAACGGAACGCCCTCCGCCTCTTCCACGTACCTCGGCACCAGCACGCCGTACGACGGGCGGGCCGCCAGCATTCGTCCGACTTTAGTTGCCTCGGTCGACGGGTCGGTATCGAATGCTGCGGAGAGTACTGCGGCACGGCGCTCGCGGAGCATCTCGATCAGGCGCTGCTGCTCCTCGATGAGCGTGTCGATGCGAGCGGTCTCGCGGTCGAGGTAGTCGGCGATGGCGCGCTGCTCCTCCAGCGGGGCCAGTGGGATCGGAATCCTGGCGAGCTTCTCCGCCGTGAGGTGCGGCATCGAGACAACGTTGGAGCAGGCACGGATGAAACCGCTTGCCCGCAGCGCAATCAGGTAGAACGCGATGAAGCGGCCGTCGTAACCGCTAATCGGTCGGAGCCGGTTGATCGAGTTTTGGAATCCCCAGCCCAATAGCTCCTCATCAACGTACGCGGCACGGCCGAACCCGCCCTGGCCGCCCTCGACAACGACCACGTCACCGACTCTGATGTTCAATTGCTCCAATTCGGCCTCGCCGAACCACATCTCGTTCACGTCATCGAGGGCCAACGCGCCGTCGGGCTGCACATTTGCGGCACGCATGTAGGGCGCACGTACGTCCCCGCCCGAGTCCTTGCTCTGCAACATCTTGCCAAGAGTGACCGTCGCAGCATGCTTGACCTGTCCTGTCTGCCAGCCATCAGGCAACGACTCCCACAGTGGTCCCGTCACTGCTCAACCTCCCGCAGCAAGTCGAGGATCTTGGCGACCTGCTTCTCCAGGTCGGCGTCGATCTCGGCAAGAGGACGGGGCGGGACGTACTTGTAGAAGTGGCGGGTGAAGGGAATCTCGTAGCCGATCTTGACCTTGGTCCAATCGATCCAAGCGTCGGGGACGTGCGGCTTCACCTCGGCGTCGAAGTACGCCTGGATCACCTCGACCTTGCCGGCCACACCGGCGGTCGAGCCGCCGTGGGTGAACGGGACGTTCTCGGTGTCGCGCTTCTTCGTGTCCGGCTTGGGCTTGCCTTTGCGGTCGACGACCGGCTTGCCATCCTCGTCGAGGAGGGGACGCTCGACGGTGATGGTCCAGTAGCCGAACTCGTCGTTGCGCAGCACCTTGGAGCAATCGGGGTCGGCGTCGAGGAAGTCGTCGTACAACTTCACCACCTTGACCCGGTCTGCCTCGCTGAGCTCACGGTTCTTGGCACCGAGATTCTTCCGCATCTTGGTCCAGAACGACGAACCGTCGATGAGCTGGACCAGGCCCTTGCGGTCGGGGTGCTTGGTGTTGTCGAGGATCCAAATGTAGGTGGCAATACCGGTGTTGAAGAACATGTTCGTCGGCAGCGCGACGATGGCATCGATCAGGTCGTTCTCCAGCAGCCACTTGCGGATGTTGGAGGGCCCGGACTCGGCGCCACCGTTAAAAAGCGGCGAGCCGTTCATCACGATCCCGGCGCGGCCGCCGCCGTCCTCCGGGGCGCGCAGCTTATGAACCAGGTGGAGCAGGAAGAGCATCTGCCCGTCTGAGGTCGAAGGGAGGCCCGGGACGAACCGGCCATAGGGCCCCGCTGACTCCTTCTCTTTGGTGACCGCCTTGGCGTACTGCTTCCAGTCGACGCCGTACGGCGGGTTGGACATGCAGAAGTCGAACTGGCGGCCTTTGAACGCATCATCGGTGAGCGTGTTGCCGAAAGCAATATTGGTCTCGTCATGGCCCTTGGCCAGCAAGTCGGACTTGCAAATGGCGTACGACTGCGGGTTGTACTCCTGGCCGTACAGGCTCAGCTTCGCGCCGGGATTCTGTGCAAGCAGGTGCTCCTCGGCCAAGGCGAGCATACCGCCGGTGCCCGCAGTCGGGTCGTACAACGTGCGGACGATGCCGGCCTCGGTCAGGTCGGCGTCCTTCTCGGCGAAGAGCAGGTCGACCAGCAGCCGGATCGCGTCGCGCGGGGTGTAATGGTCGCCGGAGGTCTCGTTCGCGGCCTCGTTGAACTTGCGGATGATGTACTCGAACGCATCGCCCATGTCGGCGTTGGAGACGACATCCGGATGCAGGTCGACGGCTTTGAAGGAGGTGATGACCTCGCGCAGGAGTTCCGCCTTCTCCAGGGCCAGGATCTCCTTCTTGAAGTCGAAGTACTCGAACACGTCGACATCGGGTGAGAACCGGTCGATGTAGTCGGCCAGGTTGTCCGCCAGCCCGTCGGCGTCGGCCAGCAGGTTGGCGAAGGAGTAGTTCGAGGTGTTGAAGAACGACCGGCCGGTCGCCTTCTTGACCTCGATCCTGAGCCGGTTCGGGTTGTCGTACTTCGCCGCGAGCTTGCGTACCGTCTCGCGGTCGGGCTCGAGGATGCAGTCGAGGCGGCGCAGGATCGTGAGCGGGAGGACCACGTTGCCGTACTGGTTGGGGCGGTAGGGACCCCGAAGCTGATCAGCGATCGACCAGATAAAACTACCGAGAGTGCTCACGCGGCTCCTTACGACGTTCACTCGACGATGAATGGTGGACGTCCAGCTTGAGGACGTGGGCACCGTCCGACCAGGCGGCGCACAGTCTGCGACAGCCGGCGCGTCACTGGGACATCATGGCGCATCGCCAGTCCTCGCGGCGGCGCCACCAGCGCTCGGCCGCGTGAGAGCCTGTAACCGACGCTTGCGTGGCCAGGGCGTTTAGGCTCATGCAAACGAGAAGCCAGGCGGCGATCACTCGGCCACGAGCTCGATCTACCCTGCGGCGAGGTCGCTGGGCTGCGCACGCTGCCCCCTTGCCGCAGGCAGACGCGCCGACTGCACCACCTCCGCCGGAACGACGAACCGACGGCCGGGCCGACCGCAAACCGGGGACAAGAGAAACCTGGTCCGCGTATGAACGTCGGTGTCATCCTGGTTGTCGTCGTTGGCGCGTGTTCGGCCACCCCGCAGCCTGCCAGGCATGGGCAAGACGTGTGGCGGGCATCGGCCCGATCAACTCGTCGATGGAACGAAGTTCGTAGCACTGCATCAGGGAGAGCAACGTGCTGAGCTGCGGATTCGGGAAGCGCGCACGTTCAAGCTTGACGAGGGTGTTCCGCGTGATGCCCGCAGTCACCGCGGCGACTTCTTGTGTCAGACCCCGTTGCTCGCGTAGCTCGCGGAGACGGCGGCCGAAGTGCACACTAAAGTGGTCGTCGAAGGACGGAGATGGAACTGCCTTGAGGAGACGCGGCGTCCGCCCAGGACCCTCGCCGGGTGGTTCTCCAGCTGGCATTTTGCCCCCTCGAATCGTTGACCGTTTGACCAGCCTTGCCTCGGCGCGCCTCCTTGAGGATGCCTACTTGAGTGGGCACAATCAAGGAGACATGACGGCTCAGGCGATGGACTCCACGTGGTCAGCACCCTCTGGTGCTGGGCTGATGCGTGCCGCGGAGGCAGTGCCTGGCTTGCTCGGTATACCCGGTCGGGTGTGCACCGTTCGATTCCAGGGCAAGACGGTCACGGCCATTGCCGAGCTCGACCGATCGGCTCACGACGTGCTTCACCGCGAACCGATTACGGACCTCTTGGCGTTGGAGCTGGTCTCAGGTAGCGCGGAGAACCTCGAATGGGCCCGACCTGTCACGATCCAGGCCATCGTCGTGGCCGGACGTGATCCTGTTCGCGCCGTACAACGGGCAGGCCGGTGGGCGTCCTACGCGTCTCGGGTCGCGATTGTTTCCGCTGATCGCATCACTGAGCACGCCATGGCCGAGGCGGGCCTGCGTGGTGTGTGGCTGGTCGCGGCCGGACACCCGGCACGAATCGCCTCGGCAGGCGAGGGCGGGCCGACGCCCGGGTCCAGCAGGGGCCTCCTGCACCGCCTGCTGGACGAAGTGATCCTTGCCGAGTTGCGCAGCGACTCAACTCCGGGAATTGTGTCCGTCTAGCCCGCGGCCTGCCAGTGCCTCAAGGCTGGCGGCACCCTGAGAAAGACCGGCGACGTGTTCACCGCCGCATGTTCCTCTTCGCCACGCCGGCACCAGGAGGACCAAGCCCTGACCCGGTCACTTCCTGCGGGCAGAGCGACAAGCTGGTGGCGGAGGCCGAGAACGCACGCAAGATTGTGCTGCCTCACCTCGTAGGTCGATGCGATGGCCAAGCGATCGAGCCGAGCGCCGCGGCAGATTTGGCAGTCACACCTCCACCGCGGGACTGTCGGTGTGGCCATCACGGCGTCGTGGAGAAGGTCGCGGTAGTGCAAGGCAAGTCCTGCGGGCCAGAGAGCTGATTCCTTACCGGGAGTGCCCCCACCACCGGCTCGCTGGGGATACAGGTGTCGTAGTGCTGTCGTACCTCCGTATGCGGCGGCCAGCGCGCCATGAGCGAGTAGCCCAACCGCACTCGTGTCGCAGCGCAACGGAATGACCGGGATCCCGCTGCGGATCACGGCGAGTAGTCCCTGGAGTATGCGGTTCGCCCCGAAGGGGTCGCCGGCATGCTCGATGATCACGGCGATTGGCACCGAGACCTGGGCGAGTTCGGTGAGCAGCAGCCGGAGGCCGGCGCCGTATAACCACCAGTTGGCCAGAGCCAATGGTGCGATGGCTCCCGGGATCGCTGCCGAGTTCCGCAAAACTGTCTGGAGGCCATTCAGGTCCGTTGCCGCAACGTAGCCGGCATCCGGCATGATTACCGGCAGTCCCAGATCCCGCTGCCACGAAATCCAGTTGGAGTCGAATGGATGGGCCGCGGGCAACCGGTTCCGTCCCTTATAACGCTGGCGGTCCGGCAACATCAACTGCTGGAAACCGCGCCCTCGAAGATAGCGGACGGCCATCTTCGCTTCCTTGTCCCCGGAAACGACGAGGCCACCACCGGGCACTCCTGCTACTGAGGCAAGCGGCTGTGCATCCGCCGGGTCTACTTGTGCCAGCAGTACATCCGTAATCGCGAAGACGCCGCGTGCCGTTGTCCGGGTTGCCGTCATCAAGCCTCCTCGAGGACCTGTAACTGACTACGGTACGGCGGCCGGGTAACACCCTCGGTGCGCGACACGCCGGACGAGTCGTGAAGCGAAGGAAGAATTTGGCACACCTGCCACTCGAACAACAATCTCCACATGAGCCACAGCGCGAGTGCTTCAGAGCGATCAAGAGACCGCTGCGAAACGGTGAACACCTCGTGAACCGGGACAGCGAGATGGCTGGCTGCCTCGTGATCAACGAGAGTATCGCAGCTCGACATGCTGGCAATGTCCGTGATTGACGAGGCGGGACTTCTGCCTGTTTTGATCTACGATGCACGTAGGGACCGAGGACGCCACAGCGCGCCAATTTTTATCCCGCTTCGCGTGGCTTTATCACAAATAGACAGTCCCTTATGGACATTCGCGAGATATGGGTTCACGATCATAGTACTGCGGTGTTCCGTCATGATCGCAGCGGCAAACTCCGCCCGGCAGCCCAGTAGCCTCAGCGAGGACGCGGTTGGCGGGTGTTCTTTACCGTGAATTGAGGCGTATGACCATGGCATCGGATCCCGGAATTTTGAAGCGATGAGGGTGGCACGATTCATCTGATGGCGCAGCTGGGCCTGGGCGGATCACCGAACTGGGCCCTGCCCGGACGGAGGCAATGTTCATCACCGTGATCCACACCTACGTGACCGACGATCGGCCGTTGCCGCCGGACACGCTGCAGCGCATCGACGCCACCTGCACGCCGTGCCCAGCACCGCCGTCGGTCGGGACCCGCCGGCCTCGACCCGGCCATCGGCCGCGACCGAGACCCGGCGCAGATCGGCGACCTGGCCAGCTCGTTGGTCTGCCCCGCGTGAGGAGTCTCTATGTCGGCAAAGGATGTGTTCAAGCGGTGTGGGTGCCGGTGTCCGGCGACGGGGAGGTAGCTGGGTGCGCGTTGTCGCCGATTGGCTGAACCGGAGCACGGGTCGTGGTGGTTCGCGGTCGAAGGTCCCCGAGCCGGAGACGGGTCTCGTACGCGGGCGGGTGCGTCGCGGCGGCTACCCCTCGGAGGAGGCCGCGATGGCCGCCCGGGACCAGGTCGCGGCGGCCACCAAGGGCATCGGGCTGACAACCGGTCACTGGCTGGAGTACTGGATCCGCACCGTCCGGCTCCGTTCCAGCACACGTCGGAACTACCGGCAGCACGTCGTCACCTACCTGCCCCCCAGCTGGGTGACCTGCCGTTGGTGACCCTCAGCGTGAGCGACGTGCAGAAGGCGTTCACCGCGATCGCGGCCGGGACCGGGTCCCGCTACGGACGACTGGCGCCATCGACCGTGGCGCGGGTCCGTGCGACGTTGAGCTCCGCGCTGCGAGCCGCGGTGAAGGAAGGACTGCTGGCACGCAACCCGGCACGAGGCCGGGAGATCGACCTCCCGGAAGCGGTGGCGCCGCGGCCGTACGTGTGGACTGAAGAGCGGGTGGCGCGCTGGCGGGCAACCGGATGGCGCCTGGGACCGGTGTGCGTGTGGACTCGAGAACAGACGATCGAGTTCCTCAAAGCCATTGCCGGGCACAAGCGCTACCTGTATTACCATCTCGTGGCCGTCACCGGACTGCGCCGCAGCGAAGCCGCCGCCTTGCGCGAGGTCGACGTGGACCTGCGCCACCGCGAGCTGTTCGTCATCACCAGACCGGACCCCGGAGAGCAGGCTGACGGTGACGGGAGACTGAAAAGCCGATCCAGCACACGGACCATCGCTCTCGACCACCTCACCGCCGGCCTGGTGCGGCGCTACCTCACCGCACGAGCCGGGCTCCCCGCAGGACCAGCAGGAGAGCGGTACCTGTTCACCACCCCCACCGGGATGCCATGCCGGTGCGACCTGTTCACCCACGAGTTCGAGGACCTGCTGGCCGAACACACCCAGCTACCGCCGATCCGGCTGCACGACCTCCGCCACGGCGCAGCCTCACTGTCCCTGGCCGCCGGCAGCGACCTCGAAAGCACCCAGGACATGCTCGGACACGCCTCCATGACCTTCACCGCCGACTACTACATCTCGCTCCACCCCTGCACCCGCCACCAAGCCGCCGAGAAAATCAGCGCCTCCTTGTTCCCTGCACCCTCCGGCCGTACGCACCGGGCCCGGCTCCCGCTCCACTGCCGACGCGTGGCGGGCAGTGCCACCGGGTGCCCGCACGCACCAACAGCTACCCCGAAAATCTCTAACCCGCGGACCACGAGTCCGCGGGTGCGCGGCATCGCGATGCCGCACGTGTGCGCTTGACCTGGGAATATGCTGCCCAGGAGCGGGCACCGATGTCTCCGATTGGGCTCCATTGCTCACGCCACACTCAAAACGCCGTTATCAATCCGCTGCGATCGACGCCTCGGGCCTCACGATCGGACACACAATCGTCACACCAGGAACCACCGACTCAGGACAGAATGACAGCAGCCCAGCCGCCCACAAGCATCCTACCGAAGTCCATTGTCCCGGCTACAGCAACAAAATACCTGCCGCAGTCGAATTTCGGGACCGTTCACCTTAGCCGCGAGCAGCCCCGGCGTCGGCCTATTTCGTCACGGCCACCGATCCTCATGTCCACGCCGTAGCCACACGCCCGGCCACACATGACCCCGCGGACTTGCCCGAAGATCACCAATCTCCCTGTTTTCGCAGGTCAGAAGCAGGATCGCAGTGGGCCGCCTGGGGCTCGAACCCAGAACCTACGGATTAAAAGTCCGCAGCTCTACCAATTGAGCTAACGGCCCGCGCCACCAGTTTAGCCAGGGCGCCGTCGGCCGCCTGCACTCCGGGTCCGGGTCGCGCTCCCGCGGAGGTCAAGACTGGTTCTCCAGCCGCCGGCTCTGCATGATGCCCGCATGGCTGGTTCGCTGCTGATCCTCACCGGGCCGCCCGGGGCCGGGAAGTCCACCGTTGCGCGGCTCGTCACCGAAAACGCGCCTCATGCGGCCGTGCACCTGCACACCGACAGCTTCTGCGTCTGGATCCGGACCGGGTTCGTTCCGCCCTACCTGCCCGAGGCCGCCCGGCAGAACGACGTTGTGCTCGGGGTCATCGCCGAGGCCGCCTGTGGGTATGCGCGCGGGGGTTACGACGTTGTGCTCGACGGGTCGTCGGGCCGTGGGCGCTGCAGCCGTTCCGGGACTCCGCGCTGCGCGACGGTCTGGACCTCTTCTACGTCGTGCTCCGGCCGAGCCTCGATGTCACCCTCGCGCGCGGGACCGCCCGCGGTGCGGCGGAACTGACCGACGTCGAGCCGCTCAAGGGGATGCATGCCGCGTTCAGTCGGCTCGGGGACCTCGAACGGCATGTCCTCGACACCTCCGCGCAGACCGTCGAAGAGACCGCCGACGACGTGCGGAACCGGGGCCGCTCGGCAGCCTTCGCGCTCTGATGCTCCTGTGTGGACGTACGCGCGGGGTCCCGTCCGGACCCCGCGCGTCAGGCCGTCAACACTGCACGAAGAGACCCGTGTAAGCCGTGCACTTCTTCGACACGCTGTCGTTGGCGACGTTCGGGTCGGCCGGGGCGCTCGCCGCGCGCTGGGCCGTGGCCGTGAACGCGCCCCACGCGAAGAATCCGCCTTCCGACGTGAACTTCGCCGTCGCCGAGGCGCCCGGGGCCAGGGTGCCGATCGTGCAGGTCAGCGTCGCTCCCGAGCGGGTGCAGCCCGTGGCCGAGGTGATCGTGCGGCCGGTACCCGGGTTGGCCGTCACGCGGACGCCGGTCGCGGACGCCGGTCCGGTGTTCGACACCGTGATCACGTAGTCGACCCGGGCGACCACGCCGAAGTGGGGCGTGCCGGTCAGCGCGACCTTGACGTCGGCCTTGGCCGGCGCGGCGATCGTCACGGCCGGGCCGTCTTCGACCGCGAACGCGTAGTTGTCGCCGGCGAACTGGTGCTGGAGCGTGAACTCGCCGGGCTCGACGTCGTCCTTGAGGCGCAGCGTCCACGTCACCGTCCGGCTCTCGCCCGCGCCCAGGTCGCCGACGCCGCCGCGGAAGCTGCTCAGGTACGGCGCGCACGGGGCGATCGCGCCGGCGCAGGACACCAGGTCCAGCACGTCGGCGATCGGCTTTTCCTTGACGTAGAGCGCCGCCTTCGCGCCGGTGACGGTGAAGTCCGTCGGGTTGGTCAGCTGCTCGGTGACCGTGAGCGTGTCGCCCGCGCGGACCGTGGTCGCGCTGACGTCGATCGTGCTCGCGGGCGGCGCCGCGGCCGCGACGGCGGGTGCTGCGCACAGGACCGCCGTCGTCAGCGCGGCCAGCACGGCAGTTCTTCGTCCGGTTCGCTGCATAGTCGTGATCTCCTGGTTCCGAACCGAGGGGTGCCGCTCCGACCGGTCAAGACGGGCGTGCGCAGCAGGGTGACGAAGATCAGATCGGCGCACCCGGATTTTCGTTACCGGGTTCTTCGAACCGTGCTTGAACTGGGGTTTTCGGCCGGTTGCCCGGTCACCGGCCACCCCGGTGATCCGAAAATTGTCGGACCCCTGTGGCACGCTCCGCGCATGACCGAACACACCACCCCGGTGGCCGCTCCGCCCCGCTTGACCGGCCCCCGGCACGACCCCGCACCGGTCGCGGACGAGCTCCAGGCCCTCACCGAGAGCCTGGAGTACTACCGGCGCACCTTCGAGCTGAAATGCGCCGGTCTGGACCCCGCGCAGCTGTCCGAACGCTCGGTACCACCGTCGACGCTGACCCTGCACGGCCTGCTGCGGCACCTCACGGGTGTCGAACGCTGGTGGTTCCGGATCCAGTTCACGGGCGAGGACGTGCCGAACCTCTACTACTCGGACGACGACCCGGAGCAGGACTTCACGGACCTGGGCGGCGATGTCGACGAGGCGTTCTCCCTGTGGCACGCCGAATGCGCGCGCTCCCGGGAGATCGTCGCCGAAGCCGCCTCACTGGACCAGACCGGCACTCGCCGCAGCACCGGCGAACCGTTCACCCTGCGCTGGCTGATGCTGCGCATGATCGGCGAGTACGCGCGCCACATCGGCCAGGCCGACCTGGTCCGCGAGCGGATCGACGGCGCGACCGGCGAATGACGGCTCAGGCGGCGGCCGTCCGGCGGCGGACGCGGAAGAGGAGGTTGACGACGATTGGGATGACGATCCAGCACGTGTAGGCCCAGTGCGTGAAGAAGGCTACCGGGATCGAGACGGCGAAGGCGGCGATCAGCGCGCCGATCCCGCGGTACACCGAGCCGAAGAGCTCCGGTGGGGTGTCCGCGCGGTAGAGGTGGTTCCGCTGGATCTGCCGGGCCATGACGAGGAACAGCGTCAGCGCGACGACCTGCACGACGGCGTAGAAGACGAACCGGAACTCGAACCCGCCGTCTTCGGCCAGCACCTTCGTGGCGAACGGCATGATCACCTGCGTCAGGAGCCAGCCGAAGGTGAGCCGGGCGAGCCCGCCGCCGAGCGCGGTGACGTAGTTGAACAGGCGGTGGTGGGCACGCCAGTGGCCGCCGATGACGACGAAGCTGATCAGGAAGGAGACGTATTCGGACTGGTGATGACCGAGTGACCGCAGCAGTTCGGCGCTGGTGGCGCCCTCCGGCAGCGGCAGCTCGAGCGCGAGCAGCGTGATCGCGATGGCGACGACGGCGTCCGAAAAGAAGGTCAGCCGCTCGGCGGCGATTCCCCGGGGTTCGTCGCCGGCGGTGTCCTCCGCGGACGGGGCGCTGGTCATGGCCGATGAGCGTGCCAGACGCGGCTGCGCGGCCGTCGCCGAGGTCGTGCGCGTGCGATGCTGACGCCATGACCGTCGACCCCGATTCCGGGCTCCTGTCCCCCGTGCGGGCCGGCACGCCGGCCGAAGCGTCGACCGGAGACGAGGCGTGGTTGCGCGCGATGCTCGACGCCGAGGCAGCGCTCGCGCGGGCGCAGGCGCGGCTCGGGACGGTGCCGCCGGAGGCCGCGGACGCGATCACGGAGGCCGCCGGCCGGGCGCGGATCGACGTCGTCGAGCTGGCGCGCGGGTCGCGGGCGACCGCGAACCCGGTGGTCGGCCTGGTGAAGGCGTTGACGGCGGCGGTCGGCGAGGTGGCGCCCGGCGCGGCCGAGTACGTGCACCGCGGCTCGACCAGCCAGGACATCTTCGACACGGCGATGATGCTGGTCGCCGACCGGACGCTGCGGCCGCTCGCTGCCGACCTCGACGCGACGGCCGAGGCGCTGGCCGGGCTGGCCCGCGAGCACCGGGACACGACGATGGCCGGGCGGACGCTGACGGCACACGCGGTGCCGACGACGTTCGGGCTCAAGGCCGCGGGCTGGCGGCAGCTGGTGCTGGACGCGGCCGTCCGCATCCGGCGCGTGCTCGACGGCGGGCTGCCGGTCTCGCTGGGCGGCGCGGCCGGAACGCTGGCGGCGTACGTCGAGTACGCGCGCCTCGCCGACGGCGACGCGGACGCCGGCGCCTACGCCGGACGGCTGACCGCTGCCTTCGCCGAGGAGACCGGGCTGGGTGTGCCGGTGCTGCCGTGGCACGCGCTGCGGACGCCGGTCGCGGAGCTGGCGGGCGCGCTCGCGTTCACCGCGGGCGCGCTCGGGAAGCTGGCGGTCGACGTCGAGACGCTGACCCGGACCGAGCTGGGCGAGGTCGCCGAACCGGCCGCCGACGGGCGGGGCGGTTCCTCGGCGATGCCGCACAAGCGGAACCCCGTGCTCGCGACGCTGATCCGGTCGGCCGCGCTGCAGGTGCCGGTGCTGGCCGCGGGGGTTACGCAGTCGATGCTGGCCGAGGACGAGCGGTCGGCCGGGGTCTGGCACGCCGAATGGCAGCTGGTCCGCGAGTGCCTGCGGCTGACCGGCGGTGCCGCGCACACCGCCGCCGAGCTGGCGCGCGGGCTCACCGCGGTGCCCGGGCGGATGCGGGAGAACCTGGCGTCGACGCACGGGCTGATCGTCTCCGAACGGCTTTCCGCCGTGCTGGCGCCGCTGCTCGGCAAGGCGACGGCGAAGGAACTGCTGGGCGAGGCGTCCCGGCGGGCAGTACACGAGGGCCGGCCGCTGCGGGAGGTGCTGGACGAGCTGCCCGCCGTCACCGGCGTGCTGACTCCGGCGGCGCTCGACGAGCTCCTCGACCCGGCCGGCTACACGGGCGCGGCCGCCGCGCTGGTCGACCGCGCCCTCCGCGGCTGAGCGGCAGGCAACGGCTCCCCCGCAGGCGAGGGAGCAGCGGCTGCGGGCTGCGGCTGCGGCTGCGGCTGCGGCTGCGGCTGCGGCTGCGGCTGCGGACCAGGGGCGGCCACCACTCGCCCGCGGCCAAGGCGCGAATCCGGCGGCGGCCGTGCGCCGGCCGCCGGGTCCCGGCCGCCGGGCCTCCGGGTACCGGGTCCCGGCTCGACCGGCCCGGCTGGCCTCGCCGGGCCGCCCGGTCACGTCGTCGAAAATTCTTTGAACCGCCTCCGCCAGGGGTCCGTGTAGTGGGTATCAGGCAGCCGCACCGAGCGGCGGGAATCCCAACGGACACAAGGAGAACTTCCATGCTTCGCACGCGCATCGCCGTCTCCGTCGCCGCGGCGGCAGCCGGGCTGGCAGTGCTCACCGCTTGCTCGGGTGCCGAAACCGCCCAGCCGGTTGTTGCTCCGGCTGCCGCCGGGGGTACCGGGGGTGGCCAGGCCGCCAACGGCCAGGTGGGCAACGCCGCTCCGGCGTCGAACGAATCGAAACTGGTCGTCGCCGACGTCGCCGATGTCGGGCAGGTGCTCACCGACCAGAACGGCATGACCCTCTACCGGTTCGACAAGGACACCGCGAAGCCGCCGAAGTCCAACTGCGACGGTGACTGCGCCAAGGCCTGGCCGCCGATGCTGGCCACCGGGGACGTCCAGGTGCAGGGGGTCGACAAGAACATCGTCGGGAAGGTGACGCGCTCCGACGGCACCGAACAGATCACCGTCGGCGGGTGGGCGCTCTACCGCTACGCCAAGGACACCAAGCCCGGTGACGCGACCGGCCAGGGCGTCGGTGGCGCCTGGTACGCGGCGAACGCCAAGGGCGGGAAGTCCGGGCAGGCCGCGGCGGGTGGCACCGAGTCCGGTGCCGTCAAGCTCAGCGCCAGCAAGATCGACGGGCTCGGCGACGCGATCGTCGACCAGAACGGCATGACGCTCTACCTGTTCACGAAGGACACCAAGAAGAAGGCCTCCGCCTGCAACGGTGACTGCGCCAAGACCTGGCCGCCGGTCCTGTCCAAGGGCAAGGTCGAGCTGCAGGGCATCGACTCGAAGCTGCTCGGCAGCATCAAGCGCCAGGACGGCACCGAGCAGGTCACCATCGGCGGCTGGCCCGTCTACAACTTCTCGAAGGACCTGAAGCCGGGCGACGCCAACGGCATGGGCGTCAACGGCACCTGGTTCGTCATCGAGCCCAACGGCTGCAAGGTCGGCACCACTCCCAGCTCCACCGCCAACCAGGCCCCGGCGGCTAACAGCGGAACTGGGAGCAGCAACGACAACTCCGGTGGTACCGGCACCACCTACTGAACGATCACCTAGTGGGCGAGGCCCGGCGGACGCTCTTCGCGAGCGACCTCCGGGCCTCGCTCGTTGCGGTCACGACGCAGGAACGACCGGCGGCGCGGCTCCTCGGCCACCCCGTCGGCACCGTCGACGACGTCCGTGCGGCGGCCCCGGTCGACGACGTCGGTGCGGCGGTCGCGGTCGACCGCGTCCGTGCGGTCGATGACCTCGGTGCGCTGCTCGGCCACGGCCGGCTCGTCGACGACCTCGTCTTCGGGCAGCAGGATCGTGCGGCGGGCCGGCAGGACCGCGATCAGCAGGCCGAGCGCGGCGACGCCGAGGTGCAGCCACGTGTCGGCGCGGCCGAGGTCCATCGGGTTGCCGGCGTTGGCGAAGGGGTTGGTCGAAATGAGGCCGTCGATCATCAGGCCCCACACGAACAGCAGGCCGTAACCGATGAACAGCAGCCAGCCGAACACCCGCGCGCGGCCCGAGCCGAACGCCAGCAGCAGGCCGACGACGCCGGTCACGACGCGGACCAAGCTCATCAGGGGGTTGCCGGAGAACCGCCAGAACCCCACGTCGTGGTGCCCGGCGAAGTCGCCGAAGCCGGTCCTTGAAAATCCGATGATGCCTACGACGAGGAACGCGATGCCGGCCAGTCCGGCCAGCACCTGCGCCGGCTGCAGGCCTCGGACCCGGATGCGTGCGCCTTTCGCGTGAACCATGACTCCAGTCCTTCCCAGCGGGTGGTGACGACCGTCACCGCCCTCAGGTACCCCGCGGACACGGTGAGCGAAACGATGTCGCTTGCCCACAGCCCACCTGCGCGTTCCCGGATCGGGGCCGGTTCGAGAGCAATCCCACAAATACCCCCGTTCGAGCGAACAGCGCGCGGCGTTCCCGGCAATCCGGGTCATGCGCAAGCTGAGCGGCATCTTCCTGGTGGGGCTGTGCGTGGGGGCGATCGGCGCGGTGGCGGTGACACTGAGCCACAGCACGCCGCCCCAGGCGGTCGCGGTCGCCGAAACCGTCACGCCGCCGAGCGTGACCACAGGCGTGACGACAAGCGTGAGCACCAGCGCGACACCACCGGCAAAGACCGGGCCGGAGAAGAAGGCGGAGCCGACGCCGGAGCCCGGCCCCGGGGTGGACGCCGCCACGCTGGACAAGCTGGTGCGCGGCGGCAACGTCAGCGCCGTCGTGTTCGACCGGCAGAGCGGCAAAACCACCGTCTCCGTGCACCCCGACCGCGATTACACGTCCGCCTCGCTCGTGAAACTGCTGATAGCGCTTTCCGTGCTCGAGCGCGGCGGTCCGGTGGCCGACGTGCAGCGGATGCTGTCGCGCAGCGACGACGACCTCGCCAGCCGGTTCTGGACGTCCTACGGCGGCCCGTCGATCGTCACGCAGTGGGCCAGGAAACTCGGCCTCACCGGCACGCGGGCGCCCGCGGACCCCGGCCGCTGGGGCGACACGCAGATCACCGCGCCGGACGTCGTGAAGATCTACCGGTACCTGCTCGACCACGGTCCGAGCGCGATCATGGCCGCGTTGCGCGCCGCGACCGAACGCGGGTCCGACGGCTTCCGGCAGTACTTCGGCATCCCGGACGCGGCCGGCGGGCGGGCGTGGGCGGTCAAGCAGGGCTGGTCGTGCTGCAAGCCGACGCGGATGCTGCACACCTCGGGCGTGCTCGGCGACGACAGCCGCTACATCGTGGTGGTGCTGACCGAGCACCCGGCCGGCGTCGACTACCCGACCGCGTCGAAGCGCGTGACGGACATCGTCGCGAAGCTGCTCGGCTGACGGGCCTACTGGTCGGTGTCGGCGAGGGCGCCGTGCGCGCCGGAGCGCGGCAGCGGCCACGGCAGCACGCCGCCGGTGGTCTCCAGCTGCCGACCGGCCGGGGACGGGCCCGTCGTGTGCGCCCCGATCCACGCCAGGACGTCGGGGATCTGGGACTTGAACGTGTTCATGTTGTGCCCGGCGTCCTTGATCCGCCACGACGAGAACTGGACCGGCGGGCGGGCCGCCGCGCGGATCTGGTCGATCGCGAAGCTCTCGTAGTTCTCCTTCTCACCGGAGATCGCCAGGATGTCCACCGGCGACGGGTGCCGGGCCACGTTGAGCCGGACGTTGTTGGCGTCGTTGATGTCCTGGCGGCCGTGGAACAGGTCCTCGGTTTCGGCGTCGACCTGGGCCTTGTCGTAGCCGCTGACGCTGACCGCCTGGCCGTACCACTGCGGGTGCCGGGTCACCAGGTTCATCGCGCAGTACCCGCCGGACGACCAGCCCGCGATCGTCCACGCCCGCCGGTTCGCCGCGACGCCGAGCTTCTGCAGCGCCCAGTCGCGCAGGTCCGCGGTGAGGTACGTGTCGTTCGCCGTGCCGTTGACCTCGTCGACGCATTCGGTGTCGTGGCCGACCTTCGGCACGCCCGTCGGGTCCGGGACGATCACCACGGTCGGCGGCAGGACGCGCTTGGCGATCGCCGCGTCGAGCTGCTCGGGCAGGTGGTAGCCGCCGGTCACGACCTCGGGCCCGGACGGGTAGTTCGGGATCCACTCGATCGCCGGGAACCGCAGCTCCTTGAACGCCGCGTCGAAGTACTGCGGCGGCAGGTAGACGGTGACGTCGCGGGTGACCTTGGTGCGCCGCCCGGTCACCTTCATGTGGACGACGGTGCCCTTGCCCTCGCGGGCGTGCGCCACGCCGGTGTCACGCAGCTTTTCGAGGTCTTCGCCGTTCTGCGCCGCTTCCGCGTCGGTCCCCTGCGCCGAGTAGACGCCGGTGCCGAGCAGCGAGCCGACCGTCGGGAAGAACCCGCCGATCATGTTGCCGCCCATGCCGGCGCTGAGCACGATGAGCACGACGGCGAGCAGGATCGTCGCGCTGCGCCAGAGCCGCTTGCGTTTCCAGCGGTCCCAGAACCACGGGACGGCGACGATCGCGAGCAGCGTCAACACGACCACCACGATCATGTTGACCGGCGAGTCGAGCCGGATGCTGCTCAGGTGCATGGCAACGGTCCTTCCAGGCGGGCAGAAATGCGCGCCCGGATCGCGGGACTCGCGTATATATCACGTTTGAGCCCCCACGCACGTTGCGGCCTTGTGAGCTCCGTCATAAGGCCGCAACGTGCCGCGAACTCAGCGTTCTCTCAGTTACTTCGCGAGTGCGCGGGTCAGCACGGTGACGGCCTGGGTGATCGCGGCCTCGGCGGCGTGGGTCTCGCGAAGGGCGTTCACCATCACGAAGTCGTGGATGATCCCCTGGTACCGGACGGCGGTGACGGGCACACCGGCCTGACGCAGCTTCGCCGCGTACGCCTCACCTTCGTCGCGAAGGACGTCGGCTTCGCCGGTGATCACCAGGGCCGGCGGCAGCCCGGCGAGCTCGTCGAGCGACGCGCGCAGCGGCGACGCCGTGATCTCCGCGCGCTGGGCCGGGTCCGTCGTGTACTGGTCCCAGAACCACTTCATGCCTTCGCGGCCGAGGAAGTAGCCCTCGGCGAACCGGTGGTACGACTCGGTGTCGAACGAAGCGTCGGTCACCGGGTAGAAGAGCACCTGCTGCTTGAAGGTGACGTCGCCGCGCTGCTTGGCCAGGATGGTCAGCGCCGCGGTCATGTTGCCGCCGACGGAGTCGCCGGCGATCGCGATGCGCGAGGTGTCGAGGCCCTTCTCGGCGCCGTGCTGGGCGACCCACTTCGCCACGGCGTAGTTCTCCTCGATGGCGACCGGGTAACGCGCCTCAGGCGAACGGCTGTACTCCGGGAACACGACGGCCGCGCCGACGCCGGCCGCCAGCTCACGCACCAGCCGCTCGTGGGTGTGGAAGTCGCCGAACACCCAGCCGGCGCCGTGGATGTAGACGATCACCGGCAGCGGGCCGGAAACCCCGGCGGGGCGGACGATCCGGGTCTCGACGTCGCCGTCCGGGCCGCCCGGGACGGACAGCACCTCGATCTCGGCGGCGGGCATGGCGACGTCGCCGTCCTGGACGCCGTCGACGGCCTTGCGACCCTCTTCCGGGGCCAGCTGGAACAGGTACGGCGGCTGGTCGGTGGCCTCCGCGAACGCCTGCGCGGCCGGTTCGAGGGCCAGCTGGTGCGGGTTGGCGGTCATGTCGTCCTCCTCGGGTGGACCAAGCTGATGCCACTAAGGTAGCTCGCAACTCGGTTGTGCACAACTAATTGGGACTCAATGAGATGCAGGGCACTTGAGTTGCCTCCCGAGGCCGGGCCGAGGACCATGGAGAGTTACGAGAGAGGAGGACGCCATGGCATCGCTGCGACTGGACGACCAGCTCTGCTTCGGGCTGTACGCGGCGTCTCGCGCGGTGACGTCGCTGTACCGGGTCGTCCTGGAGGACCTCGATCTGACCTACCCCCAGTACCTGGTCATGCTGGCGCTCTGGGAGCGGGACCACCGCATGGTGAAGGAGCTCGGCGCCGAGCTGAACCTCGACTCGGGCACGCTGTCGCCGCTGCTCAAGCGGCTTCAGACGGCGGGACTGGTGGTCCGCAACCGGCAGGCCGACGACGAGCGCTCGGTCCGCGTCAGCCTGAGCGAGGACGGGCGGGCGCTGCGCGAAAAGGCGCAGGGCATCCCCGACGTGATCGGCACGGCGATGAGCCTCGACGACGCCGGGGTGGCCCGGATGCGGGCCGAGCTCGATCGCCTGACAGAGTCGGTGAACGCCTATCGGGAGGGCATGGCACCGGCATGATCAACCACGACGACGCGCTGAAGGCCGTCGAAAGCAGCCTCGACCGGCCGTCGGCGGCGCGGATCTACGACTACTTCATCGGCGGGAACACGCACTACGCGATCGACCGCGCGTTCGCCGAGAAGGTCCGCGCACGGCTGCCGCTGATGGGTGACTACTGCCTGACGAGCCGGCAGTTCCTCGGCCGGGCGGTCCGGCAGTGCGTCCAGGAAGGCATCGGGCAGTTCGTCGACGTCGGCTCCGGCCTGCCGACCGCGGGCAACGTGCACGAGGTCGCCGACGAGGCCCGCCCCGAACTCGACACGCAGGTGCTCTACATCGACAACGAGCCCATCGCGCTGGCCCACTCGACGCTGCTGCTCGCCGACACCGCCGATCCCGAGCGCCACCACGCCATCGCCGCGGACTTCCTGCAGCCGGACGACCTCTGGGAGCGCGTCAAGGCGTCGGACATCATCGACGTGCGCGAGCCGGTCGCGCTGGTGATCAACGCGGTCATGCACTTCGTCAAGGACGAGCAGAACCCGGACGAGCTGCTGGCGTTCTACCGCGAGCGGCTGGCGCCCGGTTCGCTGCTGGTGATCTCGCAGATGACCAACGAGAACCCGGTCAACGAAGACGAGCGGCAGGCGCTGATCGACCTGCTCGAGTACTACGAGACCACGACGAACCCCGGGTTCCTGCGGACGATGGCCGAGTTCGAACGCTTCTTCGGCGGCTGGCCGATGCTGGCGCCGGGGCTGGTCTACGCGCCGGCGTGGCACCCGGACGAGCACACCGTGTTCGCCGGCTCGCCGTCCGAGTCGCGGGTGATCGGCGGGGTCGCGCGCAAGCCCTAAGACGCTTCGCGCAGGTTCTCCAGCACGTCCACGACAGCGCGTTTCCCCAGGTCGACGGCCTTGCGCAGCACCTCGGGATCGCGTTCCAGCACGGCCACGTCCGGCGCGCCCACCGGCGGCCGGACGCTCAGGATGCGCGGGTCGGCCGCCAGCACTTCCTCGTCTTCGACGTCGCGGCGGTAGGTGTCCTGCCACGCCGGGATCGCGCCGGGCGCCTGGCGGCGCAGGAACCGCGGCACGACGACGTCGTGCACCCGCGGCGGGCGCACCGGCAGCTCGTCGGCGCGGCGGGTGCGCAGCACCAGGACGTCGGTCGCCCCCTGGGCGAGGGCGGTGCGGTACGGGATCGGCTCGGCCACGCCGGCGTCGACGAACCGGCGGCCGGCCATCGGGATCGGCGGCCCGGCCAGCACCGGCATGCAGGAGGACGCGGCGAGCGCGACCTTGATCGCGTCGACGTCGTCGAGGTACGGGTGCAGGTCGGTGGATTCGCCGGTGTCGGCGTCGGTGGCCAGCGGGTGGAACGTCACCGGGTTGGCCAGGATCGCCGGGAAGTCCATCGGTTCCAGCACCGAATAGACCTGGTGGACGAGGTATTCGAGGTCGATCACCGCGCGGCCGCGCAGGGTGTGCAGCGGGTTGATGATCCGCCGCATGACGACCGGGTTCCACCACGTCCGGACGCCGGTCGAGGAGCGGCCGCAGAGCAGCCAGGCGCCGTTCAGCGCGCCGGCCGACGAGCCGTAGACGGCGTCGAACGCGGGCGTGACGCCGAGTTCGTCCAGCGCCAGGACCATTCCGCTGGAGTACGTGCCGCGGCTGCTGCCGCCTTCGATGGCGAGCGCGAGGCGCCGGCCGTCGGCGCGCGCTCCCGGGACACTGCCCGCCGCCATCCGTTCGGAGATCAGTTCGAGTACCGGGTGCACTCCTCCCATCCTGGCCTTTTCGCTCGATTAGTCGACCCGTTTTGTGAAGGACACAGCATCCCACCCGCGCGGGTGAAGTGATGCGCGCCTCGTTGCACTGCAACTCGTTGCATAGCACCCTTCGAGCATGGCACTGGAGCACGCGATCCTCGTCTCGCTGTCCGAGCGCGCCGGCTCGGGCTACGAGCTGACGCGCCGGTTCGAGAAGTCGATCGGGCTGTTCTGGAGCGCCACCCACCAGCAGATCTACCGCGTGCTGAAGCGGATGGAAGAGGCCGGCTGGGTGGCCGTCGACGTCGTCGCGCAGTCGGGACGGCCGGACAAGAAGGTCTACACGGTCAGCGACGCCGGCCAGGCCGAGCTCGTCCGCTGGCTGGCCGAGCCGGACCCCTCAGCCGGGCCCGTCGAGCTGGCCGTGAAGATCCGCGGCGCCACCTTCGGCGACCCCGCGAAGGTCGCCGAAGAGATCGTCCGGCACCGCGCCGCGCACGCCGAACGCCTCGACGTCTACCGCCAGATCGAGAAGCGCGACTTCCCCGCGCCGGCCGGGCTGCACGGCCGGCACCTGCACCAGTACCTGGTCCTGCGCGGCGGCATCCGCGTCGAAGAGGGCCAGGTCGAGTGGTTCGACGAAGTCCTCGCCGCCCTCCACCACCCCAAGGACGCCTGATGACCCCGTACCCGAACCTGCTGTCCCCGCTCGACCTCGGCTTCACGACCCTGCGCAACCGCGTGCTGATGGGGTCGATGCACACCGGCCTCGAAGACAACGCCAAGCACTTCCCCGAGCTGGCCGAGTACTACGCCGAACGCGCCCGCGGTGGCGTCGGTCTCATCGTCACCGGCGGCTTCGCGCCGAACAAGACCGGCTGGCTGCTGCCGCTGGCCTCGAAGCTGACGACGTCGGCGGAGGCGAAGCAGCACCGGCAGCTGACCGCGCCGGTGCACGAAGCCGGCGGCAAGATCGCGCTCCAGGTCCTGCACGCGGGCCGGTACGCCTACCACCCGCTGAGCGTGTCCGCGTCGAGCATCAAGGCGCCGATCAACCCGTTCCGGCCGCGCGGCCTCACCAACCACGGCGTCAAGGCGCAGATCAACGCCTTCGCGAACTGCGCCGAGCTCGCGCGCGAAGCGGGCTACGACGGTGTCGAGATCATGGGTTCCGAGGGCTACCTGATCAACCAGTTCCTGGCCGAGCGCACCAACAAACGCACCGACGCCTGGGGTGGCACGCCGGAGAGGCGCCGCCGGTTCGCCGTCGAAATCGTCAAGCGCACCAGGGAAAAGGTCGGCGACGACTTCATCATCGTCTACCGGCTTTCGATGCTCGACCTCGTGCCGGGCGGCCAGCGCTGGGAGGACGTCGTCGCGCTCGCGCAGGAAGTCGAGGCGGCCGGCGCGACGATCATCAACACCGGCATCGGCTGGCACGAGGCCCGCGTGCCGACCATCGTGACGTCGGTGCCGCGCGCCGCGTTCACCTGGGTGACCGGGAAACTCAAGCCGCACGTGGGGATCCCGGTCGTCACGTCGAACCGGATCAACCTGCCGCAGGTCGCCGAGGAGGCGCTGAGCAGCGGGGACGCCGATCTCGTGTCGATGGCCCGGCCGTTCCTCGCCGATCCCGAGTGGATCCGCAAGGCCGAAACCGGGCGCGAGGACGAGATCAACACGTGCATCGCCTGCAACCAGGCCTGCCTCGACCACGCCTTCAAGCGCAAGCTCGTGTCCTGCATGGTCAACCCGCGCGCCGGCCACGAAACGACTCTGACGCTCTCGCCGACACGGCGGTCGAAGCACGTCGCCGTCGTCGGAGCGGGACCGGCGGGGCTGTCCGCCGCGACCGCGCTGGCCGAGCGCGGGCACAGCGTCGAGCTGTTCGAAGCCGACGACGAGATCGGCGGCCAGTTCGGCATCGCGCGGAAGATCCCCGGCAAGGAGGAGTTCGCCGAGACCATCCGCTACTACCGGCGGCGGCTCGAGGTGACCGGGGTGAAGCTGCACCTCGGGACCCGCGCGGCCGCCAAGGACCTCACCGGTTTCGACGAGGTCGTGCTGGCCACCGGCGTCGCGCCGCGGGTGCCGTCGCTGCCCGGGATCGACCACCCGAAGGTGCTTTCGTACGTCGACGTCGTCAAGCACGGCAGGCCGGTCGGCGAGCGGGTCGCGGTGATCGGCGCGGGCGGGATCGGCGTCGACGTCAGCGAATTCCTCACGCACACCGCGTCCCCGGCGCTCGACCGGGACGCGTGGATGGCCGAGTGGGGTGTCACCGACCCGGAACAGGCGGCGGGCGGGCTGGGCACGCCGCGGCCCGAGCCGTCACCGCGGCAGGTGTACCTGCTGCAGCGCAAGAAGTCCGGGATCGGTTCCGGGCTCGGCAAGACTTCGGGCTGGGTGCACCGGGCCGCGCTCAAGGCCAAGCGCGTCGAGCAGCTGCCCGGCGTCACCTACGAGAAGGTCGACGACGACGGCCTGCACATCACCGTCGACGGCCGCGCGCGGCTGCTGGAGGTCGACACGGTCGTCGTCTGCGCCGGTCAGGAACCCGTGCGGGACCTCGCCGACGAACTCCGCGCCGCCGGGCTGCCGGTGCACCTGATCGGCGGGGCCGACGTCGCCGCCGAACTCGACGCGAAACGCGCGATCGACCAGGGAACGAGGCTCGCCGCCGCGCTGTAGCCCTGAATGCGTCCGGCACTGGCCTTCTTTCGGGGGTCCGGGTGGCGGAGCCCCCGGCTCGGGGCGCAGCCCCGCTTGTTACTGGCAGGATGGGGCCCGTGCGAGACGTATGCGTGATCGGGCTCGGGCTGATCGGCGGGTCGCTGCTGCGCGCGGCGGCCGCCAGCGGCCGCACGGCGTTCGGCGCCGCGGTATCCGAAGTGGACGCCGACGCGGCCAGCAGAGCGGGCTACGACGTCACGACCGACGTCGAAGCCGCGCTGCACCGGGCCGCCGCCGACGAGGCCATGGTCGTGCTGGCCGTGCCGCTCCCGGCCGTCGAGGACCTGCTGCGCCTGGTCTCCCAGCACGCGTCGCACTGCTTGCTCACCGACGTGACCAGCGTGAAAGCGCCGGTCCTGGACGCGGTCCGCCGCCGGGTGCCGTACACGCGGTACGTCGGCGGGCACCCGATGGCCGGGACGTCGAACTCCGGCTGGCTGGCCGGCGACGCCACGCTGTTCCAGGGCGCCGCGTGGGTGGTCACCGTCGAGGAGGACACCGACCTCGAAGCCTGGGCCGAGGTGGCGAAATTCGTGCTGGACGTCGGCGCGCACGTGGTGCCGCTGCCCGCGGAGTCGCACGACGAGGCCGTCGCCCGGATTTCGCACCTGCCGCACCTGCTCGCGGCGATCCTGGCCACGATCGGCGCCGAGGGCGGCCCGCTCGCGATGTCGCTGGCGGCCGGGTCCTACCGCGACGGCACGCGCGTCGCGGGCTCGAACCCGCAGCTCGTCCGCGCGATGACCGAAGGCAACCGGGACGCGCTGCTGCCG
Organism: Amycolatopsis sp. NPDC004625; assembly: GCF_040609695.1. Lineage (NCBI taxonomy): Bacteria > Bacillati > Actinomycetota > Actinomycetes > Pseudonocardiales > Pseudonocardiaceae > Amycolatopsis > Amycolatopsis sp. NPDC004625. The sequence continues at coordinate 103,716 of NZ_JBEXKX010000004.1, read as the reverse complement.
ATCGTCGACGAGGCGCTCGGCCGGCTCGGCGCCGCCCGCGGCTCGCTGGCTTCGACCGGCGGGCTCGCGGCCACGATCAACGCCGGGTACGAAGGCGCGCAAGCGCTTGCGGCCAGCCTGGACGTCGACCGGGCGGGTGTCCGGATCAGCCTGTCCGCGCCGGACGCCCGGCAGGGCCTGATCGCGCTCGGCGAGCGCGGCGGCCGGATCACCGGGCTGTCCGACGGGATCGCCACCGGCGAGGTCCAGTAGTTACCGCGGGTTGTCCGGGGTGTCGTCGAACTTGTTGAGGAAGTCCTTCGCCTTCTCGACACCGCTGTCGATCTGGCTGTCGTGGCCGCCGAACTTCGACTTCGCGAAGTCGGCGGCCTTGTCGAGGCCTTCCTCGATCTTGTCGTTGTGCTCGCGCAGGGCCTCTTCGGCCTTGCCCTTCAACGCTTCGAAGTCGATTCCCATGGGTGCATTGAACAGCACGATCCTTACGTGCGCCTGTGGTACGGCAGGAACCGCCGGACGAGCCGCAGCGGCGCGCGTTCGGCCAGGTCAGGCCCGCGGACGGCGTCGAACGCCGACTCCAGCTGGTCGACCACGCCCGACAGCTGCGGGGCGTCCGGCAGCGGCACCGACCGCGGCTCGCGCTGCTCCCGGACCGCCGAAGCGAGTTCTCCCAGGGCGGCCGTGAGCAGTTCGACGTCGGCGGCGGCCGGCGGCGGCACGCCCCGCCCGATCGTCACACCGACTTCGGTGACGGCGTCGGCGACGCGCTCCTGCGCGGCGATCACCGGCCACCACGCCACCGCCTGGCGGCCGTTCGCCGACGGCTCGACGACGACCTGCTGGAACGCCGTCCGCAGGTCGGCCAGCGCCCGGTAGGCACCGCGGCGGGCCCGGGACCGCGCCAGCCGCGCCTCCCCGGAAGACGCCTCGACCAACGCGTGCGAGACGTACTTCGCGACCGCGTCCAGGCCGTCGGCGAGCCGGCCGCCGACCTGGGGGCGTCGGCTGCCCGGCCACAGCAGGTAGCCGAAGACGAGCACGATCACGCAGCCCAGCGCGGTGTCGACCAGCCGCGCCACGACGACGTTCCAGCTCCCGGTGTTGGCCAGGTCCATCTGCAGGATGATCAGCGGCGTCACGAACGCGCTGAGGATGCCGTAGTTGCGCACCTTGCCGATCGCCACCCCGCCGGCGAAGAGCGCGATCAGCGCCACCAGGACCCAGCCGCGGCCGCCCGCGACGAGCACCAGCGCGCCGATCCCGACGCCGGCGAGGGTGCCGATCCCGCGCAGCACCGCGCGGCCGAAGACCGAGCCGAAGTCGGGCTTGAGCACGATCCCGACGGTCAGGGTGATCCAGTACGACCGCTCGAACGGCACCAGCAGGCCGACGACCTCGGCGATCGCGACGCACAGGGTCAGCCGCAGCGCGGCGATCCAGGTCAGCGGGCCGGACGCCAGCGACCCGGCCCACGTCCGCAGCCGCCGGTACCACGGCGTCGGCTCGCGGCGCTTGCGGTCGTCGCCCTTGCCGATCCGGACGAGCCCGGCGTGGAGCGCGGCGAGCAGCGGATCGCCGTCGTCGTCCGGAGCCGCCGGCGGTTCCGGTAGCGGCTGGCTGGCCAGCACGGACGCGGACAGGGCGACGAAGTGGTCGATGACCGCCTGGGGCGGGCGGCGGCCGGCGTTGACCAGCGCCACCGACGCCTCGACCGCCGGCGTCGTCGCCGACAGCAGGTTGAGCAGGTGCCGGTAGGCGGCGTCGCGGCCGGACAGCCACGAGCGCGCGGTGAGCAGCTGATCGTAGGCGGTGTTCATGGCCGTGGTCAGCCGGTGCCGGGCCACCCGCGAGACCGCTTCGTCGGTCGCCGACAGCATCGCGGCCAGCTCGACGTAGACGTGCGCGACGGCGGTGCGCTCGGGGCTGGTCGCCCGGACCGTCCAGGTGACCAGGGCGACCAGGAAGCTCCAGGCGGCGCCGAGGCAGAAGAAGCCGAAGAGGATCTCGACGCGCACACCGGTCGCGTGCTGGCCGGTGCCGAGCACGCAGAACACGAACATCTGCAGCCCGGCGACGGAGGCGTTGCTGCCGGCCGCGCTGATCAGCGCCGACACCGCGGCGACCAGGATGACCGCGGGCACCGACAGGGCCGGGGTGCCGCCGGTGAGCAGGCCGACGAGGTACCCGGTGGTCGCGGCCAGCGTCGCGCCGCCCAGCCGGCGGGCGCGGTAGCGGTACGGGCCGGCCGATTCGGACAGCACGGCGGGCAGGGCGCCGGTCGAGATGAGCGCGCCGACGGCGATGTCGCCCGCCGCGTACGCCACGGCGAGCGGGACGGCGAGGGCGAAGACGGCGCGGGCGACCATGTTCCACGGCACCGGGACCGGCTTGCTGCGCAGCAGCTGGACGAGCCAGTGCGGCGCGGCGAGGTCGGGGCGCGGCGTGCTCACCCCCTCATCTTGACCTACGCTCCCGGAGACGATTAATTATCAGTCTGTCAACAACCCGGGGAGGTTCCGGTGGGCCGCAAGTACTCCTTCGAGGTCAACCGCACGAGCACGGCGCCGCCGTCGGCGCTGTTCGCGCTCGAAGCGGACGGCCCGCGGTGGGCGGAGTGGGGAAAACCACTCATCGTCCAGGCCCGCTGGGCGCGGCGCGGCACCGATGACCCCGACGGCGTCGGCGCGGTCCGCGAGGTCGGGCTCTGGCCGGTGCTGATCCGCGAGGAGACGGTGGAGTACGAGCCCGGGCGCAAGCACGTCTACACGTTCTTCGGCGCGAACCCGATCAAGGACTACCGCGCCGAGGTGCGCTTCACGCCGACCGCGTCGGGCGGGACGGACCTGCGCTGGACCGGGTCGTTCACCGAACCGGTCCGCGGCAGCGGCCCGGTGCTGGCCGCGACGCTGCGCGCGGTGATCCGCCTGTTCTCCGCCAAGCTGGTCAAGGCGGCCGAATCCGGGCACTGACCTGGGTGGCTCCGGCCACACAAGATCGCCTCGCGCAACGCAACCACCCCCTCCCGCGTCACCCTTTCAGGTAGTACACGAAAGGGGGACATTGTGCGGAAGCGCTTGACAGCGGTGGTCGCCATGGCGGCACTGGCCTTGACCGCGTGTTCGGGCCACGAGCCGGACCAGCGGGAGTTCGGCACCAGCCAGCCGAACCCGGCCCCGCAGGGCGTGGGCCCCGGCGCGAAGACGGCCGGCCCGTACCCCTTCGGCACCGTGCAGCAGAAGGCCCCCGCGGTCGAGAACGGCCAGGTCGCCGCGGTCAGGCGGATCACGACCGACAAGCCGTACGTCTTCCTCACGATGGACGACGGCGCGGTCAAGGACCCCGACGCGCTGAAGCTGATGCAGCAGAGCCCCACCCACCCGGTGCTGTTCCTGAACCAGAAGTACGTGCAGGGCCACGAGGCCTACTTCAAGCAGATCCTCGACGCCACCGGCGCCACCCTCGGCGACCACACGGTCGACCACCCGAACCTCAAGGGCAAGCCGCTGGAGTTCCAGCGCAAGGAGATCTGCGACGACGCCGACGACTTCCAGAAGAGCCTCGGCATCCGCCCGGTGCTGTTCCGCCCGCCGTTCGGCAACTACGACCAGAACACCCTGAAGGCCGCGGCGGCCTGCGGGATGCGCGTCGCGGTGATCTGGACGGCCGCGGTCAACGACGGCCACGTCCAGTTCCAGGTGGGCGACAAGCTCCGCCCCGGCGACATCGTGCTGATGCACTTCCGCAAGACCTTCAAAGAGGACTACACGGCGTTCGTCGAGCAGGCCAAGAAGGACGGGCTGACTCCCGTCCCCCTGGCCGATTTCCTGGGTTAGAGCACGACCGTCGGTGTCACGACGGTCCGGCGGCACGAGACGTCACCGAGGTGCACCAGGATCTGCGTCGTCCCGCGCGGCACGTTGTCCAACACGAACCGGCCGCCTTCGTCGGCCGTCGTCGACGACGTGCCGTGCTCGGCGACCCGGACCTCGACGCCGTACTGGCCCGCCGGGACCAGCCAGCCGTCGATGCGGTGCAGCTTGCCCATCTTGGTCAGGTTGATCATCACCGTCAGGTCGCTGACGGTGAACGTGATCGTGCCGGTACCGCCGCCGCGGACCCCGGCGAGGTTGTCCAGGCGCTCCCAGCGGGCGACCTCGACGTCGAGGTCCTCCAGGGCGAGCGCGAACTGGACCCGCTGCACCAGGTCACCCGGCGGCGGGTCCAGCTCGTCGAGGAAGCGGCCGATGCCGGCCAGGATCAGGTCATCGGAAAAGGCCTCGCCCGGCGCTCCGAGGTCGTTCATCGGCTTCCCCCTTCACTGGCGAGGAGATCGCGCATCTGGTCGAGGCAGCGCCCCCTGGTCGGGCCGACGCTGCCGCGCGGCATGCGCAGCGCCTCGGCGACGAGCTGGTACTCCGCGCGGCCCGCGAGCACGGTCAGCCGGAGCAGTTCCTGACAGCGGTGGGGCAGCCGGACGAAGGCGCGCCAGACCCGGCGGTCGCGGTCGGCGCGGACGGCTTCGTCCTCGGGTGCCGGTTGGGTGCTCGGCATGGCCTCGGCGACCTCGTCGCTCAGCGGCACCGGCTGCATGCGGCGGCCGAACGGGTGGGTGGCCTCGCGGCGGGTGGTGGTGATCAGCCAGGCGGCGAGGGCTTTGGGGTCCCGGAGCTTGCCGAGCTGGCTGAACAGCGCCAGCCAGACGGTCTGGACCACGTCCTCGGCGACCGAGCGGTCGAGCCCGTTGGCCCGGGCGACGTGCCAGAGGAGCGGGGTCAGCTCGTCGACCAGGCGGGCCATCGCCCGGCGGTCGCCGTCGCGGGCGGCCTCCATGCACGCCGCGTGCAGCTCGGCGCCGGTCAGGCCTTCCCAGGGCGGATCTACCTCTGTGGTTTGCACGTCGGTCACCGTAGCTGCCCCTCTTCGGAAGAGTTCTCGAGTCGGCAATGGCAGTATCGCGGGTCCTTCGGGGGGAAGGAGCGTGCAGGTGGATCTCGGATACATCAAGTCACTTACTTCGTCGGACGTGCACTACCGGTCAAATGGACACAGGGGGAGGTACCGGCCGACGCGAGCGGGCAGGCCCACGCCGACCGGTACTCCCCTCCCTCAAGGGCCCGCTCCCCAACGGGCCCCGCCGGATGTCCCCTCCCCCGAAAGGCCATCCGGCCGACGGTGTCCGGAAGCCCCCTCGGCTCCCGGCCACCGCGTTTCCCCGAACTCGACACCCCCTGTCGCGTTCTTCCGTGCTTGGCTGCTCCACAGGACGCAGTGGCCGGACCCCCAGATACACGAACCGGCGGAATTTTTTGAAGATCGACGCGGAGCGGCTAACTGATCACGGGGAGTGCGCCGGCGAGGGTTTTCGCCCAGCGCGCGTAGCCCGCCGGACCCGGGTGGAAGCGGTCGGACGCGAAGGCGGCCGGGTCGAGCAGGGCGGGGTCCATCGGCAGGTGCGTGACGCCGGGCAGGCGGGCGAGGGCGGCGGCCGCGGTGTCGAGCGCGGCCGACCGCGCCGCGAGGACGTCCCGCAGCGGCCGCGGTAGCGCGGGGAAGCGGGACATCGGCGGCACGCCGGCCAGCAGGACGCCGACCGGGCCGAGCCGCCGGCGCAGGTCGAGCACCAGCGCCAGCAGGTCACGCCGGTAGCCGGCGGCCGTCCGGAGCTCGATGGTGTCGTTGACGCCGAGGGCGATCACGACCACGTCCGCCGGGCGCACGAGCGGGACGAGCTCGGCCCGGACGGTCCGGGCGTTGGCGCCGGTCCGGCCGACCGCCTGCCAGCGCACCGCCCGGCCGCCGCGGGCCAGCTCGCGGGCGAGGCAGCCGGTGAGCGCTTCCTCGTGGTCGGCCGCGCCGACGCCGTCCACAGTGGATTCGCCGAGCACGGCCAGCCGGACGGGCTCGCCGACGCCGGGGACGAGCCCTTCGGCGGGGCCGGCCGCGCCCGGGAGCCGCGGGGTCTTGCGTTTGACGTACAGCGCCTGCGCCAGGATCACCATCCCTCGAAGCTAGCCGTGGGCGATGGAAACCTTCGCCCTGATCAGCGTGGGATCCGCCACGGCGTCGAGCAGGTACGCGGCGACGTCGGCCCGGCGGATGGTGAAGGTGCGGACGTTCCCGTCGAGCCGGCTCGCGACCTTGCCGGTGCGCGGGCCGTTCAGCAGCATCGGCGGGCGGACGATCGTCCAGTCCAGGTCGGTGGCCGTGACCAGGGCCTCCATCGCGAGCATGTCCGCCCAGCCGTGCTTGAGGAACGTGGTGAGCAGCGGCTTGACGAGCGTGCGGGTGAAGTAGCCGTCGCCGTCGGTGTGCATGCCGCTGGCGCTGACGACCAGCAGGCGCTTCGCCCCGGCCGCGATCGCCGCGCGGGCGCCGTCGGCGCAGACCGTGGTCGGCCCGCGGTCGCGGGAACCGACCGCCGAAATCACCGCGTCACGGCCTTCGACGGCGGCCGCCAGCTTGTCGTGTTCGTGCAGGCCCGCCACGACGACCTCGGCCGGTAGCCGCAGCCTGGCCGGGTCGCGGACGACGGCCGTGACGTGCCAGCCACGGTCCAGTGCCTGCTTGACGACCTCGCCGCCGACGCCGCCGGTGGCCCCCAGCACGGTGATCCGCATGGTGTCTCCTTCGTGGTTAGTGAACACTCACCAGGTAGGGTGAGTGTTCACTAACCACGCTGAGAACGCACTCAGGGAGCCGCCATGGGAAGCCGCGAAGAGATCGTCGCCGCGGCCGCGAAGGTGATGCGCGAGCAGGGCTACGCCCACGCCACGACGAAGGTCATCGCGCAGACCGCCGGCTACTCGGAGGCGATGCTCTACAAGCACTTCCGCGACAAGACCGACCTGTTCCTCAGCGTCATGGGCGAGGAACTCCCGGCCCTCGGCGCCGTCCTCGGCGAGCTCACCGCCGACCCGGGCCGGGCGCCGCTGCGGGACAACCTGGCCCGCGTCGCCCGGCTCGGCCTCGCCTTCTACGCCGAAGGGTTCCCGATCGCGGTGTCGGTGTTCTCCTCGCGGGAGCTGCTGCGGTCCCACCGCGAACGGCTGGGCGAGCACGGCCCGCACGTGCTGCCCGGCGCCGTCGCGGAGTACCTGCGCGCCGAGCAGGCACTGGGCCGGATCCAGGCGGGCACCGACGTCGAGGCGGCCGCGGCCCTGCTGCTGGGGGCGTGCTTCCAGCAGGCGTTCCTGGCCACGTTCCACGAGCGCGAGCCGGCCGACCTCGCCGAGCGGCTCGCGGACACGCTGCTCGCCGCGCTTTAGGCGTTCTTCTCCTCGCGCATCTTGTGCCAGCGCTCGTACATGCCGTTGAGCTCCTCGAGCATGAACGACAGGAAGTCCCGCATCTCGCCCAGCCGCTTGCCCGACGGCGTGTCCTCGCCCAGCGCGTCGATGCCGTTCTCGGCCGCGTCGCGCCACATGCCGATCATGCGGTCGCGCTTCAGGAAGGTGGCGTACCAGAGGTCGTCGTAGAGGCGGTAGTGGTCGCGGCGCTCGCCCGGCTCGCGCTCCTTGGCGACCAGGCCGATCTGCTCGAGGTAGCGCACCGCACCGGAGACGGCGGCCGGGCTGACCTGCAGCTGCGCGGCCAGGTCGGCGGCGGTCAGGCGGCCCTCGTCGGTGGTCATCAGCGCGGCGAACACCCGCGCGGGCATGCGCTGCATCCCGATCTGCGAAAGCACGAGCCCGAGGCTCTCCACGTACCGGCGGACGGCGTCTTCATCTCGCTTCGTGTCAGGCGTCGTCATCGGCCCATCCTCCCGTACCCCTTCCCCAAGATCACTCAATCCAGATACTTTCTTAACTTCACAAGTTTGTGAAGCAAGTGTAGCTTCCGAACCATGGAAAACGCCATTTCGGTCATCGACCTGCACAAGTCGTTCGGCCGGACCAAGGCCCTCGACGGCCTGGACCTGCAGGTGCCCGCTGGGGAGGTGCACGGCTTCCTCGGCCCGAACGGCGCCGGGAAGTCGACCACCGTGCGGGTTCTGCTCGGCCTGCTCCACGCGGACTCGGGGGACGTCCGGCTGCTCGGCGGCGACCCCTGGAAGGACGCGGCGAGCCTGCACCGCCGCCTGGCCTACGTGCCCGGCGACGTCAACCTCTGGCCCAACCTCTCCGGCGGCGAGGTGATCGACCTGCTCGGCCGCCTGCGCGGCGGGCTCGACGAGAAACGCCGCGCCGACCTGATCGAGCGGTTCGACCTCGACCCGAAGAAGAAGGGGCGGACGTACTCGAAGGGCAACCGGCAGAAGGTCGCCATCGTCGCCGCCCTCGCCTCGCGGGTCGACCTGCTGATCCTCGACGAGCCGACGTCCGGCCTCGATCCCCTGATGGAAGCGACGTTCCAGTACGCCATCCAGGAGGAACGCGAGCAGGGCCGGACCGTGCTGCTCTCCAGCCACATCCTCGCCGAGGTCGAGGCGCTGTGCGACAAGGTCAGCATCATCCGCAACGGCCGTACGGTCGAGTCCGGCACGCTGGCCGAGCTGCGCCACCTGACCCGGACGTCGATCACCGCCGAGCTCGCCGGGCCGCCGAACGGGCTCACGAACCTGGCGAACATCCACGACCTGAAGGTCGAGGGCAACCGCGTCCGCTTCGACGTCGAGACGCGCTCGCTCGACGAAGCGCTGCGGCAGCTGACCGAGGTCGGCGTCCGCAGCCTGGTCAGCCAGCCGCCGACGCTGGAGGAGCTGTTCCTGCGCCACTACACGACCGAAGCGAGCGCGAAATGACCTCGACGCTCCTGCGAACCGAAGCCGAGGTCGCGCCCGCGCACGAACTGGCCGGCACCTGGCACCTCACCCGGCTCGCGCTGCGCCGCGACTGGGTCATCCTGCCGATCTGGATCGTGCTGCTCAGCGTCGTCCCGGCGAGCACGGTCTCCACGTTCACGCAGTTCTACCCGACGGTCGCCGACCGGCTCGCCCTGCAGGCGGGCGCGAACGCCAACCCGTCGTACGCGCTGCTCTACGGCCCGCCGTTCGACCTGACCACGGCCGGCGGGTTCATCGCCTGGCGCATGTGCGGGTTCCTGGCCCTGCTCACCGGCCTGATGGTCGTCTTCACCGTCACCCGGCACACCCGCGCCGAGGAGGACACCGGGCGCGCGGAGCTGCTCGCGTCCGCGGTGGTCGGCCGGTACGCGGCGCTGACGGCGTCGCTGCTGGTGGCCGGCGGTGCGAGCCTGCTGACCGGGCTGGTCCAGGCGGTGACCATGATCGGCGCCGGCCTGCCCGCGGCCGGTTCGCTCGCCTTCGGCGCGTCGGAAGCGCTGGCAGGCCTGGTTTTCACGGCCGTGGCGGCGGTCGCCGTCCAGCTCGCCGAGTACTCCCGCACCGCCAACGGCATCGGCACGGCCGTGGTCGGCGCCGCCTTCCTGCTGCGCGGCGCCGGGGACTCCACTGTGGACGCCCGCTGGCTGTCGTGGCTGTCGCCGATCGGCTGGGTGCAGCAGATCCGCGCGTTCGCCGGGGAACGCTGGTGGGTCCTGCTGCTGCCGCTCGCGTTCGCGCTGGCCGCCGGCGCGCTGGGGTACTGGCTGCTCCCCCGCCGGGACGTCGGTGTCGGCTTCCTGCCGCCGCGGCCCGGTCCGGCGCGGGCCGCGGCGAGCCTGCGGTCGCCGTTCGCGCTCGCCTGGCGGCTGCACCGCGGCCCGCTGCTCGGCTGGCTCGTCGGCGTGGCCGTGGTCGGCGCGGTCTTCGGCTCGATCGCCAGCGGCATCGGCGACCTGGTCGGCTCGAGCCCGCAGGCGCAGCAGATCTTCGAGCGGCTCGGCGGCAGCCACGCATTGACGCAGGCGTTCCTCGCCGCGATGGCCGGGATGTTCGCCATGGTCGCGTCGCTGTACGGCGTCCAGGCGGTGCTGCGGATGCGCGGCGAGGAGACCGCGATCCGGCTCGAACCGGTGCTGGCCACCAGCGTCGGCCGGCTGCGCTGGGCGGCCGGCCACCTGGTGTTCGCCTTCCTCGGCACGGCGGCGCTGCTGCTGGCCGGCGGCCTGTTCATGGGGCTGGCCAACGGGTTGCGCACCGGCGACACCGGCGGCTCGATCGCGGACACCCTGTCCGGGATGCTCGTCCAGCTGCCCGCGGCCTGGGTGGTGGTCGCGCTGGCGGTGGCGATCTTCGGCCTGCAGCCGGGCTTTTCGGCGGCGGCGTGGGCGGTCGGCGCGCTGGCGCTGCTGCTCAGCCTGTTCGGCCCGGTCGTCAACCTGCCGCAGGCGGTGCTGGACGTCTCGCCGTTCCAGCACCCGCCGAAGATCCCGGGCCAGGCGTTCACCGCGACCCCGATCGTCTGGCTGCTGGCGGTCACGGCCGTCGCACTGGCCGCCGGGCTGCTCGGCTGGCGGCGCCGCGACGTCGGTTAGACCGGGCTCAGCTCCCGGTCCGCCCCGACCAGCAGCTGCACCTGCGGCCCCGCCTTCCCGCAGGCGGGGCCGTTCGGCTCGCTGAAGGTGGGCGTGACGTCGGTGGTGTGCGGCTTGCCGTCGTCGAACCGGACGGTGACCCGGACCGGTTCGGCGGGCAGGCCCGGGACGTCGGCGAAGCCGTGGAGGCCGCCGGTCGGCACCACCGACGCGCCGCAGGCGCTGTCCGGGCCGGTGCCGGCGCAGGTCGACGCGCCCGCGGTCGTCTCGGGGTTGAGGTCGACCGTCCGGTTGACACACTGGCCGCGCCAGCACGCCTCGAGCGTCGCGCGGGTGATGCCCGCGGGCGCCGGGATGGTCAGGCTGATCCCGGTCACGTAGCCGATCGCCGGGCAGGCGACCACCGGCGCGGCGCAGCCGGCGGTGACGGCCGCGGCCAGGGCGATCCAAGGGAAAGCTCGCATACCGGCCAGACGGGCCCGGCGCCCGCCCGGTTGCATCATCAGTCGCGCCAGCCGGAGGTCAGCGGCAAGACGGGCGACGCCGAGGTCGGCGTGCCGGAGGTCGAAGTCGTCGACGGCGGCACGGTGACCTCGACGACGCTGGTGGTGGTCGTGGGCGGCACCGTCACGACCGAGAGGACGGTGGGCGCCGGCGGCGGCGAACCGGTCACGGTGACGGGCACCGCGGAAACGGTCGTGGTCGGCGTGGTGTCGGTGGTCTCGGCGGTGCGCGGCGCCGGCCGCCCGGCCACGAGCAGCGCGGCGACCAGCAGCCCGGTGGCGAACCCCGCCAGCCCGGTGACCGCGGCGGAACCCCAGGTAGGTCGGCCGTTCATCCGGGCACCCCCTCGCCACGTGCAGCGCAGGTACGAGGACTAACTCGCGTTGATCTTACGTCTTGTTACCCGGTCCGCACCCGCTCAACGGGGCGCAGGCCGTCGACGACCACGCGAAGGAGGTGCTCGCTGCCGGGCGCGTACCGCTCGACGGCGAGGCAGCCGACGATGAGCGCACGCAGGTCGTCGCCGTCGATGTCCGGGCGGACGGCGCCGGCGGCCTGGGCGCGGGCGAGGAGCTCGGCGAGGGCCGCGCGGAATTCGTCGCCGGCCCCGGCCTTGAACGCGTGCCCGGAGGACTCGGCGAGGGCGTCGCAGATGGCCCGGTTGAGGGACGCCTGCCGGATGACGCGGACGAAGTAGTCGAAGAAGACGCCTCCGGGCTCGTCGGCGGTCGCGAGCGCGCGGGCCTCCTCGGCGAACTGCTGGATGCGTTCGAGGACGACGGCCTGGAACAGCGCTTCCTTGCTGGGGAAGTGCCGGTAGACGGTCCCGGCCCCGACCCCGGCCAGCCGCGCGATGTCATCGAGCGGCACGGCCAGGCCGTCGAGCGCGAACGCCTCCTCGGCGGCGGCCAGCACCTTGGCCCGGTTGCGCCGCGCGTCGGCGCGCATCTTTTCCATTCACGTTCTCCTCGGTGACAACCGGAACACGCGCTCCGTATCGCCGCAAGCGGGTCGACCGTTCCGAATCAACGTCCAGTCTCCCAGGAGAATTCCGACGCGCCGCTCAGGGCGTTGTGGCCTGCTGACTCGACGGCGGGACGAACAGCCGCTCGAACGTGCTCACCGTGTGCTCCCACACCCCCGGCACCAGCAGCACGCCGAGGAGCGCGAACACCGGGAAGATCAGCCGCTTCTCGACCTTCTTGCCGGTCCGGAAGCGCAGCACCTTCGGCGGCCGGATCTCGTACCACGTCTCGCCCGCGATCGGGATCGGGAAGAGGAACGGGCAGCCGGCCTCCGTCAGGGCGTCACCCAGGCAGTGGGTCAGGCACCCCGCCGCCACCGCGATGCCGAGCCAGCCCGAAATGGACGCCAGCTCGCCCGCGCGATCCGGTGGGGCCGTGAAGAACCACCACGCCACCGCCGCGCCGCTCACCGGGAGGAGCCAGTCGCCCAGTGCTCCTTCGGCCAGCATCAGCCCGAAGATCACCACGCCCACGACCGCCCACGGGCCGCCTTCCGTCGTCCCCCACGACGTCAGCAGGCCCAGGCCCGCCGCGAACAGGACCGTGTGGGAAAGGTGGCGGTGTTTGCCGGTGACCTTCTCGTCGCGCGGGCCCTTGGTCAGCGCGTAGAAGCCCGCCGAGACGCGGCGCAGGATCCAGGACAGGGCGCCCGTCAGCCAGCCGAGGAGGCGGGAGGCGCTCGCACCCGGGTGGTCGAGGTCGGGCAGCAGGGCGAAACCCGCCGTCGTCGCCGCGAAGACCACCGCCTGGTGCACCGATCCCGCCCCGACCGCGGGCGCCAGGGCCAGGCCCGCGCACCAGCCGGTCAGGGCATGCGTGCGCCCCATCATCGTGCCGCCCCCAGGATCCGCGGAACCAGTGAGGCGGAACGTTAGCGGTCGGTCAGGCCTGGGGGTCTTCCGACACGCTCAGGTGTTCGGCCACGCCGGTGAGCTCGATCACGCGGCTCACCGCGGGGCTGGGGACGACCGCGAGTTCGACGTCCTGCTCGCCGGCCTGGCGTTGTGCGCGGAGCACCACGTTCAGCGCGGAGGAATCGAAGAAGGTCACCCCGGTCAGATCGGCCACGACCCGCTGCGCGCGCTTGTCCGCGATCAGCCCCGCCAGGGCCTCCTGCAGCTGGGGACTGGTCAGCAGGTCGAGCTCGCCGGTGACCACCACCCGGGGCTCCGTCGCGTCGGTGTCCAGCGTGATGCCGAACCCGGGCGGGGTGGCGTTCTGGTCGGCTGCGGGCATGCAGTTTCTCCTCGTCAGGCGCTGCTCCTGCGCCGGGTACGCGCCTGCTGTCTCAAGCGGCATCCGTGTCACCGTGCCTTCCGCGGCCCGGGGCAGGACCCCGCACCGGACACGGTCCAGGCAACTCCGGCGCCAACCCTAACCCAGGAAGCGGCCGCGCCCGCCACGGCCGCCGCTCTTTCGCGTGGACTGCTCACCTGCGATCAAATCCTGCCTGTTCAGCGCGCTGCTCAGTGCGCACTCATCGTCTTGCGGGCCGCCCGGCGCTGGCGCAGGAACAGCTGCCGCCGCTCGATCTCGCCGAGGCCGCCCCAGATGCCGTAGGGCTCCTGTACGGTCATCGCGTGCGTGCGGCACTGCGCCAGGACCGGGCAGGTCTGGCAGATGGCCTTGGCCCGCGACTCGCGCCGCTCCCGCGCCGAACCCCGCTCGTTGTCCGTGTGGAAGAACAGGCTGCTGTCCGCGCCCCGGCACGAACCCTGCAGCTGCCATTCCCACTCTTCCGCAACCACGTTGGGCAGCCGGCTCACGTCAGCCATGTCGTCCCCGCCTTTCCCAGGATCAGCATGTCGACCGCTACATGCCCGCCGGTGGAGCGGATCAAACCCGGGTTTGGTTTGCTCACCCCACGGGCATCTCGCTGCCGGGCGTGGAGGACACCGCCGATCACCTGGAGCGCGAGTGCGGAGAAAGGAACAAACGTGGAGGACAACGCCCCGCTCGTCCCGGAAGGCGCGCAGGTCATCGAGGTGCGGACAGCTGCGATCCCGCACGTCGTGCCCACCCTGCGGACCATCGTGGCCGACATCGCGATGCGCCAGGACTTCGACCTCGACGCCGTCGAGGACCTCCGGATGGCGGTGGACGAAGCCTGCTCGCTCCTGCTGCCCGCCAGCTCGGACGGGCGCCTGACCTGCATCTTCTCGTGGAACGGGCCGCGCATCGAGGTCTCCGTCTCGGTGCTGGCCGACAGCGCCGACCACGAGGACGACGCCGGCCTGTCGTGGCAGCTGCTGACCGCGCTGGCGACGACCGCCGAGCGCACGATCACCCCGGAGAACGGGCGCTACCTGTCCCGGGTCGACCTCGTCCGGGAGAGCCAGGCGGCGGACTCGTGAGCGGTCCCGCCGGGAACAGCGGGGGCGATCTCGACGTCAGCGCGCTGTTCACCCAACTCGCCGCCCTGCCGGCGAACTCACCGGAGCGTGAGCGCATTCGTGACACGCTGGTGCGCGCGCACCTGGAGCTGGCGCGCAACCTGGCCCGGAAGTTCCGCAACCGGGACGAGGCGATGGAGGACCTGGTCCAGATCGCCACGGTCGGGCTGATCCACGCCGTCGACCGGTTCGACCCCACGCAGGGAACGGACTTCCTGGCCTTCGCCGTGCCGACCATCTCCGGCGAGCTGCGCCACCACTTCCGGGACAACAGCTGGTCGGTGCGGGTGCCGCGGCGGCTCAAGGAGCTGAACGCGAACATCTCGGCCGCGCGCGAGGAACTCACCGTGCAGCTCTCGCGCGCTCCCAAGCCGAGTGAGATCGCGGGCCGGCTCGGGGTGCCCGTCGAGGACGTCTTCGAGGGTCTTCGCGCCGGTCAGGGTCGCTACGGCGCCTCGCTGGACCACCTGCTGGAGAACGCCGCCCACACGCGGTTCGGGGCGCCGGACGCCGAGCTCGGCCAAGCCGAGCTGCGCGAGGCGCTGCGTCCGATGCTGGACAGCCTCCCGGAGCGGGAGCGCAAGATCGTCGCGCTGCGGTTCGGGTCCGGGATGAGCCAGTCGGACATCGCGCGGCGCGTCGGGGTGTCCCAGATGCAGGTGTCACGGCTACTCGCTGCGACGCTCAAGAAACTGCGTTCCGGACTGGACGAATCCGAGCTGGCCGACGGCACCTGATTAGCCGAACAGCCGCCTGGGTATTTCGCGGGCGGTACCGAACTCACTGGGAGGGGGACCGGATGACGACGTCGAGGATGCCGCAGCGGGCAGCTGCGCCGGCCGCCCCGCTGAGGGTGCTCCTCCCCGCCGACGTCACGGCTCCGGCGCTGGCGCGGCACGAGGTGCGGTCGGCGCTGCTCCGGCTGGGCCTGCGGGAGTGCCAGTTCGACGACCTCCTGCTGGCGACGTCGGAGCTGGTCACCAACGCCTTCGAGCACGGCGAACGGCCTCAGCGGCTCGAGCTGGACTACGACGGCGCCCGGGTGACGCTGCGGGTGCACGACACCGGGCGGCAGCTGCCCGCGCTGCGGGCGCCGTCGCCGGCCGAGGCCCGCAGCCGCGGGCTCGTCCTGGTGCAGGCGCTGTCGCTCGACTGGGGGTTCGAACGCTGCCCCGGCGGCAAGTACGTCTGGGCGGTCTTCCAGGTACCGCCCGCCTGATCAGCGCACCTTCCGGGCGGCGTCGGTCTCGCCGATCCGCTCCCGGAACGGCTTCCGGTCGAGGGCCTCGACGATCGCGTCCAGCAGGGACCGCAGCGAGTACGGCAGTTCGGCTTCCAGGGTCTCGGCCGCCTCGGTCGTCGCCGCCCACTCCGCCTCGATCAGGGGCAGCAGGTCACGGGTCTTCGCGGTGAGCGACACGATCCGCTGCCGGGCGTCGGTGCCCGGCTCGAGGACCACCAGGCCGGCCCGGCTCATCTGGGCGACGGTCTGGCTGGCCGCCGAGTGCGTCACGCGCATTTCGGCGGCCAGGTCGCGGATGGCCAGCGGGCCGCGCGCCAGCAGCGCCCGCACCACCGGCGAGTACCGCGGCCGGTAGTCCGCGAGGCCGATGTCGGCGAGGAACCGGGCGACGTCGCCGTCGAGGATCTCGAGCACGTGCCGCAGCCGGGTCCCCAGCCCGTCCGGACCCGAAGTCATGGCCATGACGGCCGATCATAGGCGGGCGCGTGTGCTTGGATCGCGGCATGGAGAACCGGAAGATCGCCCGTCTGGGCCGCGAGGTGTCCGTCGTCGGGCTCGGCTGCTGGCAGCTCGGCGCGGACTGGGGCGAGGTCGACGAGAACGACGCGCTGGCCGTGCTGCACGCGGCCGCCGACAACGGTGTCACCTTCTTCGACACCGCCGACGTCTACGGCGACGGCCGCAGCGAGCGGCTGGTCGGCCGGTTCCTGGCCGAACGCGGCGACGTCTTCGTGGCGACCAAGATGGGCCGCCGGGTCGAGCAGGTGCCGGAGAACTACGTCGCCGCCCACTTCCGCGAGTGGAACGACCGGTCGCGCCGCAACCTCGGCGTCGACACGCTCGACCTGGTCCAGCTGCACTGCCCGCCGACGCCGGTGTACTCCTCCGACGCGGTCTACGACGCCCTGGACGCGATGGTCGGCGAAGGCCGCATCAAGGCGTACGGCGTGAGCGTCGAGACGGCCGAGGAGGCGCTGACGGCGCTGGCCCGGCCGCACGTGGCCACCGTCCAGATCATCCTGAACTGCCTGCGGCTCAAGCCGCTGGAGCGCGTGCTGCCCGCGGCGGTGCAGGCGGGCGCCGGGATCATCGCGCGGGTGCCGCTGGCCTCCGGCCTGCTGTCCGGCCGCTACACCGCGGACACGAAGTTCGCCGAGAACGACCACCGCAACTTCAACCGCCACGGCGAGGCGTTCGACGTCGGCGAGACCTTCTCCGGCGTGCCGTACGACGTCGGGCTGCAGGCCGTCGAGCGGCTGCGGGGGCTGGTGCCGGCCGGCCAGACGCTGGCGCAGTTCGCGCTGCGCTGGATCATCGACCAGCCGGGCGTGAGCACGGTGATCCCGGGCGCCCGCAACGCGGACCAGGCCGAGAAGAACACCGCGGCGGCGGCGCTGCCCCCGCTGTCCGACGAAGCGCTGGCCGGCGTCCGTGAGACCTACGACGAGCTCGTGCGGCCGCTGGTGCACGATCGCTGGTAGGCCCGGCATGATGGGCCGATGATGACGCCCGAAGAGCTCCTGACGACGACCAGGACCGTCCGCAAGCGCCTCGACCTCGAGCGCCCGGTGCCGCTCGACCTGGTCAAGCACTGTGTGCAGGTGGCCCTGCAGGCGCCGAGCGGTTCCAACACGCAGCGGTGGCAGTGGCTGGTGGTGACCGACGCCGGGCAGCGCGCCGCGCTCGGCGGGATCTACCGGCGGGCGTGCCAGGAGTACCTGGAGTCCTCGCGGGCGGCGGGCAAGCTGTTCGCCGACGACCCCGAGCGGTCGAAGGTGCAGCAGCGCGTGGGCGACAGCGTCGCGTACCTGGCCGACCGGATGGGTGACGTGCCGGTGCTCGTCGTCCCCTGCCTGGAGACGGAGTCGGCGGAGCTGCCGGCCGGCAACCAGGCGGGGCTGTGGGCCTCCCTGCTGCCGGCGGCGTGGAGCTACATGCTCGCGGCGCGCTCGGTGACGCTGGGCACGGCGTGGACGACGCTGCACCTGAAGTACGAGCAGGAGGCGGCGGAGGTGCTGGAGCTGCCGAAGAACGTGCACCAGGCGGCCCTGATCCCGACGGCGTTCTACACGGGCGAGACGTTCAAGCCGGCGGCGCGCCAGCCGCTGGAGGAGGTCCTGCACCTCGACCGCTGGTGACCACCCGCGAAAGCCCGGTGCCATCCGGGGCTCCGCCCCGCGCCGGGGGCTCCGCCACCCGGACCCCCGTGAAAGCCTCCTTGCCGGGGCAGATGGGGGGACGTCGGCAAGGAGGCTTTCACGGCCTTTCGGCGGCCAGGTGGTCTAGCGCACGGTGAGCGTGAGCCGCTGGATGCCCCAGGCGTCCGCCTGGGCGCCGGGCAGCCAGACGTCGACGATGTCGTCCTTGATCCAGCTGCCGATGTCGGCGGCGTAGCACTCGCCGTAGCCGGGCACGGAGAACCGGGTGCCCCACGGGATGTTCCGGGCGTCGACCGCGCAGAAACCCGGCCCGGCGTTGTAGCCCAGGGCCGTCTGGGCGACGTCGTTGTACGACGTGACGCGGTAGTTGAGCGTGGTGCCGGCCGGGACGCGGTAGGCCGCGAGCCGGTTCCCGCCGTCGAGGCGGTAGGCGGTCGAGATCTGGCCGAGCGAACCCGGCGAGTTGTCCTCCGCCGTCATCGCGTAGAGCTGGTAGTTCGCGTTCTGGCAGGGGCCGGCGTCGGTGACCGTGAGCGTCGGCTGGCCCCAGTCGCTGATCCACTGCAGGGCTTGGCCGTTGCGGAACGCGCGGTAGGCCTTCGCGCCGGGAACCCGGGCGAAGGTGAAGGTGACCTTGCCGTCGGCGCCGAGTCCCCCGCTGACCGAGCCGGGCGCGGGTAAGCGGTTGCTGACGTCGGCCGCGCCGACGAGCGTGCCGGGACCGTGGCCGCCGGTGACCGGGCGGTCGGGGATCGGGCCGGAGTAGAAGTGCTGGCAGGCGGGGAGGGTCGCGGCCTCGGCGGCCGGGGCGACGAGGAGGCTGCCCGCGACGGCGGCGAGCGCGAGGACGTGCGTGAAACGCATGACGGGGACCTCCGTGGTGGGGACCGGATGGAGGTGACACGAGCGGGTTCGCCGCCGTCCACGACGTTAAGTGGCCTGGACCACTCCGTCAATAGGTCTAGACCTTTTATCGCCGAACGGCGCAGTCAGAGATAACTCACCAGGCGGTCGGCCAGCGCGGCCGGGTGACTGAGCGGCACGCAGTGCGGGCCGTCGAGCTCGTCCGGCTCGATGCCGAGGCGCTCGCGGGCCACCCGCCGCTGGAAGTCCGGGACGAAGAACCGGTCGTCGCGGGCCAGCAGCACCCGGGTCGGGACGTCCGGGTGGGCGGGCAGCGGCCACGGCTCGTCCCACTCCTTACTGACCTGCTCGCGCCCGTGCGCCTGGCACGCCTCGGCGAGCGCCGCCGGGACGCCGTTGAAGAACTGCTCGGTCTCGCTGAGCCCCTTCGGCGCCTCGAAGCCGGTGTTGCCCCACCACTGCCCCGGCGGTTCGGCGGGCGCCGGGATCATCCCGGCCAGGTACACCAGCAGCCGCGCCCGGACCTTCGCCGCGACGAGCGGCGCGGTGAACCCGCCGTACGAATGCCCGACGACGGCGACGTCGGTGCGGTCGCCGAGCGCTTCGAGCACCGTCTCGGTGAACTCCGCCAGGCCGGCCGAGCGGTCGGTGATCGGCAGGTCCGGCGCGACGGCGTCGTGCCCGCGAGCTTCGAGCTCCGGGATGAGCAGGTGGAAGTCCCAGCCGCTGCCGCCGCCGCCGTGGATCAGCGCGAAAGTCGTCACGCCGGACAGCTCAGCAGCGGCGGAGCATGTCGGTCAACGCCGTTTTCTCGCCCTGCGTGATCGTCAGCCCGTAGTAGTGCTTCACGACGATCCAGTCGGTCGCGTAGGTGCACCAGAACGCGACCAGCGGCGGCTTCCACTGGTCCGGCGCCTTGTCGCTCTTCTGCTGGTTGACGTTGTCGGTGACGGCGAACAGCTGCGGCCGGGTCAGGTCGTTGGCGAACTGTTCGCGCTTCTCCGTCGTCCACGCCTTGGCGCCGCTCGCCCACGCCTGGCCGAGCGGGACCATGTGGTCGATGTCGAGGTCGGTCGGCTTGGTCCAGGTCTCGTCGTCGTAGACGCTGGTCCAGGTGCCGGACGTCGCCCGGCAGTCCTTGTCGGTCTTGACGTCCTTGCCGTCGCGCTTGAGGACGACTTCGCGGGTGTCGCAACCGGACCCCTGGCTGTCCCAGTGCGGGAACTTTTCCCGGGAGTAGCCGTCCATCGAGGTCCGCGCGGCGATGGTCAGCTCGCCCAGCTGCTTCTGCGCGTCGGCCGCATTGACCGGCACCGGCGCGCCGGACGTCGGGGGCGGCGTCGCGCCCGCGCCTCTCGTCGCCCAGTACCCGAAGAGCGCGACGGCGAGAACCGCGATTACCAGCAGGGTTCGCTGCGTCACGCTCAGCCGAAAGGTCCGGGCCGCCACGATTTTCTCCTCTCACCTGCGCCGTCGCGCGGCGTAGTGTCACCTCTGCCGGCGCGGGACAACCGCGTCGACACGATGACCTGGCGCGAATGTGACGTCGCCCACCCACGGCGGAGGTGTCACACGGAGCCGATCAACTGCGACTACCGGAGCAGGACCCATCCGGAGGGAGCAGCCGATGCCCGGCCGGCTCAAGAAGTTCGACGAGTTCTTCCAGCGCAAAGCCGCTGAGGGCGGCAACGTCGTCGCCATGGCCCGGATGGGCCAGGCGATGCGCGAGCGGGGAGAGCTCGCCGAAGCCGAGTCGTGGTACCGCAAGGCCGCCATGGGCGGTGACCGCGTCTCGATGACGGCACTGGCCCACCTGCTGGCCGAACGCGGCGCGCCGGACGAGGCCGAGCGCTGGTACCACGAGGCGGCACTGGCCGGCGAGTCGCACGGGATGCAGTACCTGGCCAAGTCCTACGAGCGGCGCGGCAAGCGCGAAGACGCCCGCCACTGGTACGGCGAGGCGGCGCGTGCGGGCGACCTGCCCTCGATGGCCGCGCTGGGACGGCTGCTCCGCGAAGAGGGCCACAGCGAAGAGGCCCAGTCGTGGCTGCGCCAGGCCGCCGACGCGGGTTTCACCGGCGCGATGGTCGACCTGGGCATCGTGCTGCGCGACCGTGGCCAGGCCGCCGAGGCGTCCCGCTGGTGGCGGTCCGCCGTGCAGGCCGGCGACCTCTCGGCCACCTGCCAGCTCGGCCGCCAGGCCGAACGGCTCGGCCGCCCGGCCGACGCCGAGTCGTGGTACCGCCAGGGCGCGACCGGCGGCCACGTCGAGGCGGTCGTCCGGCTCGGCCTGCTCCTGCACCGCCGCGGCGACCTCGAAGAGGCCGAGAACTGGTACCTCGACGCGGCCGAGCGCGGCGACCCGGCGGCGATGACGAACCTGGGCGTCCTGGCCCGCAACCGCGGCGACGAGGGCGAAGCCGCGGCCTGGTACCGCAAGGCGGCCGAGCACGGCAGCATCCCCGCCCTGACGAACCTCGGCCACCTCGCCGAGCACCGCGAAGACCTGGCGGCGGCCGAGCAGTGGTTCCGCCGCGCGGCGGAGACGGGCGACGTCCAGGGCATGCTCAGCCTGGCGCGCATGCTGCGGGCCCGGGGTGCGGGGCACGAGGCCGAGCTGTGGCTGGCGCGCGCCGAGACGGTGCAGGACGACCGGGAGCACCAGCACTAGCCGCTCCGACGGTCATGGCTATTGTGTGATCCACTTCACAGTTCTAGCCTGGGAGTGCACCCCAGGAGGTTGCGCAATGAGGCCACGTGTCCTGGTCGCGAGTATTGGCAACGTCTTCCTGCACGACGACGGCTTCGGCGTCGAAGTGCTCAGGGAACTGGACCGGGCGGGCCTGCCCCCGTGGGTGCAGATCGCGGACTACGACATCGCCACGGTCCACCTGGCGTACGACCTGACGGGCGGCTACGACACGACGATCCTCCTGGACGCCACCCGCCACGGCGTCCCACCGGGCACCCTGACCCTGACCGCATCCCCGGACACGCACGACCTCCCGGGCGACGCGGTGGTCCGCCTGCTGCGCCTCCTGGGCGGCGACGCGGGCCGCGTGCTGGTCCTGTGCTGCGAACCGGCGTGCGTGGACGGCGGAATCGGTTTGTCGGCCGCGGTCGAGGCCGCGGTCCCGGCCGCGGTGCGGGTGGTGACGGAGCTGGCTTGGGGCGCGAGCCCGGAGCTGCCGGTCAAGGAGAAGACCGAGGTCTGACCAGGTCATCGGCGAAGCTCGGCAAATGCGGTTCTGAACGCACCTTTGAAATGCTCGGGCGCGCAGAATGAGACGGGCCCCATCACGGTACGGCCGGTGCTGAGGGTTGCCACCATCTCGCTGGGAGCTACCACGAACGCGGCGCCGATGTCGATCATCGTTGTCCGCGCTTCGGTCAGGTAAGTGAGCGCTTGACTGTAACCACTCCGGATATACTTGTGGTCCTTGCTGTACTTGCATTCGATGATGAGCGCGCGGCGGCTTCCCTCATTGACGAGCATGATGTCGGGACTCTTCGTCTGGCCCGGGCGCCGCAGCCCACGCGTCGCCTCGACGTAGGGCTCGACCTGACCGGACTTCGCCCACAGACCTCCCGCCTCGAACCACAGGTGCCATATCTGCCCAGCGGCCTCGACCTCGTAGGCGGCACCGCTGGCCCCGCCGTGGAGCGGACGCAGACTCACTGGCCGATGACCATCGGCCCTGAGCGAGGTAAGGACGAGGCCGAAAACGCCTAGGTGGAACAGCGCCGAAGCCAGTTCTTCGTCCGGCATGATTTGCGCCTTGGCCAGCGCAATCAAATCAGGACCTTCCTCTTTACGCAGGACGTCGGCTAGGTCGGCCACGACCTGCCACTTGGGCCCGGATCGGCGGAAATCCTTAATCACGGCCCAGTCCGGCAGGACCGCGGGGACCTGCTGCAGCTCAGGCCGCTCCACGAGTTGGCCAAGCGCATCCAGTTGCTCTTCGACCAGTGGTTTCTTCCGGCGCAGATCCTTGAAGGAGGCATCGAGGTACACCAGGAGCATGCGTTCGACGGTCCACCGCAGGGCACTCAGCAACGCTTCGTCGGAAGTCCGCTGCCGAGTACGTCCCACGAACTCACGGGGCGGCCACCCGGTCCGTCGAGTCGCTGCCCAATCGATCCGACCTCGCGGTGCCGGGCTCGCCGCATGGGACACCTGCGAGTGGACCGGGACGATGGCCAACCAGTCACGCACCCGGATGGGCATGCGCTGCAGGCTCTCGCAACAGTTTTCGAAGAGCACGCGGTGTGCGCGCCGTTCAACGTCCCGCTTCGTCCAGCGACTGAACTCGTCGTTCCGCAGAACGGCGGCCAGGCCGGCGAAGAGGTCGCCCTTGCCTGACCAGCTGTGGAAGAGTTCTCGCACGCCTTCCCACGGGATCGACAACGCCGACTCATCGAGGTTCGGCGCCGTCACTGCAGTTCACGCAGCCGACTGTGGACCCATCCCCACTCCCCGCCGAGGACGTTTTCGCGCCTCAAGCCTTCCCCCAGCCGGTCCAGGTCATCACCGAGCACGGCCAGCCAAGTGCCCATGCTGCTCAAGTACCCTTCCGCGACGAGTTGCGCCAACGGCACCACACCGTCGTCTCGCCTACCAGCCGCAACGTAGTGCGGGATCGACAGCAGCGCGGCCGGCCCCATCGCATCGCCTTGAACCTCGGCATGAGATCGATAGATCGCGGAGAGGATTGACCCCAACGTCTCCTTTTCGGGTTCGCCCAAAGCTGGCCCGAGGTCGTCCAGACGCGTTCGAAGCGCTCGTATGAAGGCCTCGACACCCGGAACCGGCACGGGAATGTGGTCGAATCGCCGTCCCAACGCCTGCCCGAAGCGGAAAACCCGCTGTGCATCGACGGCGTTGTACGTTCCGAGCAGCCTCCAGTCGGTGCCGGCCAGGTAACTGATCGGCCCACCGCTCACACCCCCGCGCCGCAAGCGGCTCACTCCGATGACTTGACTGTGCGGTGTGTCGGCCCAGCCTAAGAGGATCTTGCTGGCACCCGGCTCGACACTCGCGCGACCCACCTCGACCGTTTGACCAGACAACCAGGTGAACAACCCCGCGAAGATGCGATCGAGATCGGCGCGGTTGGCCTCGTCCAAGATCAACCACCGGTCCCGCTGGATGGCCTCCAGCACGTGCCCGGGGCTGAAGCGGAGTCGTCCCCGGTCGTCCACGGTGTCACCCCCGACCAGTTCCCGGACGGTCCAAGACTCATCCGGGGTGACCAACATCGGCTTGCGGAGCCGAGTCAGGCCGTGAGCTGGCGGGTCCTTGCTGATCTCGGCGACCAGTTCCGTGAGCAAATGCGTCTTCCCCGTGCCCGGTGGGCCCACGAGCATCACAGCCGGCCGCGAACGGACGGACACCTTGAGCATGCGCCGAACTCGTTCGTCGAGCTCCAACCGGTATTTGGGCTCGACAATCGGTGAAACCTCTTCAGCCTCGATTCCGAGGAACTCGCTCAGCACGGATGCCGCGCTCTCGCCTGCCCCGCTGTGGCCCAGCCAGACAGCCTCCCACCCCGTGGCCTTCCAGCCGAAAACGAGGCCGACGGACACGCGTTCAGGGGGCGGAGCGACCAACAGCTCCCAGAACTCCTCGGACACCGCCGAAGCCCTGTCGTCTGCGCGTAGGTCCACCAATGCGACTCCGAGTACCGCGTCGGCCAGCTGCCCGGTTCTGCGGAACTGTTCGACGAGCTCATCGTCCCCGGTGACACGGACAGCGACGACCTTGTCGATCGGCAACGAGCCGGCGTTCGTCGCGAGAAGTACCTCGAGCTGGCGCAGTCCCGCTCCGGGGTCGTCGTGGTCAGCTTCCGCCGGGCCTACTTCCGCGAGCTCGTCCATCAGTCGCTGCGGCAGTTCCGTCATGGCAGACAACCGTACTGGCCCTGTGACACCGAGCAGCGCCGACACACTACGTCATTGTTCTGGTGCCCAGACAGGGCACGACACGCTCTTCAGTAGCAGCGCGAAGAGCGCATGCTCGCGCTTCGCGCAGCTACACTCCGTTGCCGAAGACACGGAGGGGTGAGGTTGGACGAAAAGCAGCTCATTGCTGAGCTGAAGACGCTCCGCGTAGCTCGAGTCGGGAGGCAGCGTGCTCCGCACAAGCCCCTCCTGCTGCTCTGGCTTCTCCAAATGTTCGTCAAGCGACGCAGGTGGGACGCGACGTACGACGAGGCGGAGGCCCCCGTTGGCCACCTCATCGGCAAATACGCCCCGGGCGCCGCCGAGATCACCGACTTGGCCGCCAACCCGTTCATTCGCCTGGAACGATCGCTCTGGGAACTATCGGATTCGACAGGTGTTGCGATTGCCGCCAATACCTCCCAACGCGGCTCATGGCTCAAAGCCCGTGGGGCGCGTGGTCGACTACGCCCTGAAGTTGTACGGCTCCTGAACAACCCGAAGACCCTCGTTTCAGCGATCGAGGCGCTATTGGAGGAGTACTTCACACCGGGCGCGGCGGAGCTTGTCCGGGCAGAGCTCGGGCTCGACCTCGTCTTCAGCGCGGCTGCCTCGTCACTACGCCGCCCCAGCCGCTCGGTCAGCAAGCGAGTCGATCTTCCTGAAACGGAGGCTGTTCGCGGACAGTTCCACCTGCCCACGAACTTCAAGAACCTGGACTATGACACGCGGCTGCGGTGGCAGGCTCTCATGTGGTTGGTCCAGGTTCGTGGGACCAACGACAATCGCATTCCGTCGAGCCAGCTGAGCCTCTTCGAGTTCGAAGGCAAGAGGATCGCTCTGGCGGATCGGCAGCGGGGCATTCGAAAGCCGAAAGAGCTGGAAGCCGCTTTGTCGATCAAGACCGCCTACAGGCCAGAACACCAATCACGACCCTACGAAGACGGCATCATCGGCGATAGATTGCGCAGCTACAAGTACGCCGGCGAGGATCCGAACTACTTCACCAATGTCGCCCTGCGTCGAGCCTACGAACAAAAACTTCCCCTGATTTACTTCTTCGGCGTCGCCAGCGGCATTTACGAGGCCCTGTTCCCGTGGTGGATCGTTGCAGACCAGCCGGAGGAGCTCCAAGTGGTGATCAGCCTCGACCCGCCCCAGGGCACCGATCCGATCTGGACGCCCTGGGCTCGGCGTGGCCGCCACGCCGCCGGATAGCAGGTCCGGCTGATCAGCTCCCGCCCTTCGCGAGGTCCACCGGGTCCGGCAGCTGCCGCAGGGCCTCCAGCACCACGTTGACCGCCGCCCGTGGTGGTGATCCTCGGCGGACCACCGCCGCGATCGTGCGGGTCACCGGGGTTGCCAGCTCTCGCGTTGCCACGCGGTAGCGCGGGTCCACCGCCAACCCCGGTAGCAGCGCGATCGACAACCCGGCCTCGACGTGCTGCAGCGTCATCAGGTAGTTGCTGAAGCGGCACACCACCCGCGGCTCGAAACCCGACTCGCGGCACAGGCGCAGCGTCAGGTTCGCCATGTACGACTGCGGGACGTCCAGCGCCCACGGCTCGTTCGCGTAGGCCGACAGGACCGCCGGGCCGCGGGGTGCCTCCGGCGGGGTCACCAGCACGATCGGGTCCGTCGCCAGCGGGAAGATGTCCAGGTCAGGGCCCAGCGGCAGCTCGACGAAGTCGGTCGTGGTGATGATGACGTCGGCGTCGCCGCCGCGCAGGGCCGGGATGCTCTCGTGCGGCTCCAGCTCCAGCAGCTGGACCTCCAGGTGCGGGTGCGCCAGCCGGGTCACCGCCGGGACCGCCAGCGTGTGGATCGCGCTCTGGAACGCCCCGAGCCGCACCAGGCCCGCCGGTTCCTCGCCGAGGCTGCGCAGCTCCGCCTCGACCGTGTCCAGGTGGTCGAGGATCGCCCGGGCGCGGCGGGCCAGCATCAGCCCCGCCGGCGTCAGGCGGACCCGGCGGCCGGTGCGTTCCAGCAGCTGGGTGCGGGTTTCCGCTTCGAGCACGGCCAGCTGCTGCGACACGCTCGACGCGCTCAGGTTCGCGTCCTGCGCCACCGCGCGGACCGTGCCCAGCGTGTCGAGCCGGCTCAGCAGGCGCAGGCGCCACGGGTTCAGCATCCGCCGATTGTGCGGCAAAACCGAACAAGCAAGCCGGAATTGTGAGCTGGACGTGTCGCTCGCGGCGGACTTACCTTCGAAGCCATGGCTGACTCCTTCTGGGCCGACGTCGACCGGCACCTCGTGCGGTACGGCGGCGCCTTCACCCGCGAGATCATCGACCACGCCGAGGGCAGTTTCGTCGTCACCGAGGACGGGCGCCGGATCCTCGACTTCACCTCCGGCCAGATGAGCGCGATCCTCGGGCACGCGCACCCGGAGATCGTCGAGACCGTCCGGCGGCAGGTGAGCCGGCTGGACCACCTGTTCAGCGGCATGCTGAGCCGCCCGGTCGTCGACCTCGCGCGGCGGCTCGCCGAGACGCTGCCGGCGCCGCTGGAGAAAGCGCTGCTGCTGACCACCGGCGCCGAGTCGAACGAGGCCGCCGTCCGGATGGCCAAGCTGGTCACCGGCAAGCACGAGATCGTCTCGTTCGCCCGGTCGTGGCACGGGATGACGCAGGCGGCGGCGAGCGCGACGTACAGCGCCGGCCGCCGCGGGTACGGCCCGGCCGCGCCGGGCAACTTCGCCATCCCGGCGCCCAACTCCTACCGCCCGGACTTCACCGACGCTGCCGGCGAGCTCGATTGGCGACGTCAGCTGGACTTCGGGTTCGAGATGATCGACGCGCAGTCGGTGGGCAGCCTCGCCGCCTGCCTGGTCGAGCCGATCCTCAGCTCCGGCGGCATCATCGAGCCGCCGCCCGGCTACTTCGCCGCGCTGGCCGAAAAGTGCCGTGAACGCGGCATGCTGCTGATCCTCGACGAAGCCCAGACCGGCTTGTGCCGCACCGGAAACTGGTACGCGTTCGAGCGCGACGGCATCGTCCCGGACATCCTGACGCTGTCGAAGACGCTCGGCGCCGGACTGCCGCTCGCCGCGGTGCTCACCAGCGCGG
This sequence comes from Amycolatopsis sp. NPDC004625, assembly GCF_040609695.1. Taxonomy (NCBI): domain Bacteria; kingdom Bacillati; phylum Actinomycetota; class Actinomycetes; order Pseudonocardiales; family Pseudonocardiaceae; genus Amycolatopsis; species Amycolatopsis sp. NPDC004625. The sequence continues at coordinate 76,149 of NZ_JBEXKX010000004.1, read as the reverse complement.
AAATCGAGCGGGCGGCCCACGAACGCGGGTTCCTGTTCTTCACGACGCACGTGTCCGACCCGCTCCCGGCCGCGGTCGGCAACACGGTCCTGGACGTGCTGACCCGCGACCGCCTCGACTCACGAGCGCTCGAGCTGGGCGCGTTGCTGCGCAGCGGCCTGGAAGAACTCGCCACGCGCCACGAGGTGGTCGGCGACATCCGCGGCCGCGGCCTGCTGGCCGGGCTGGAACTGGTGGTGGACCGGGAAACCAAGCGGAGTTCGGACGAGCTGGGCGCGCGGGTCACGCAGCGCTGCCTCGAACTCGGGCTGCACATGAACATCGTGCAGCTGCCCGGGATGGGCGGGGTGTTCCGGATCGCGCCGCCGCTGACGGCGTCCGAAGAAGAGATCTCGCTCGGTCTGTCCATTTTGGACCAGGCGATCGGTGACTCCGTCAAAACGATGTCGTGAGTGGTAAGGAGGGTTAGAACCCTCCTTACCACTCACGAGGGCGTCAGAAGCCCGCCGTCACCTTCGTGAAGTCCCAGTCGTTCTGGGCGATGCCGCTGCACGCCGACTGGACGCCGCCGCCGGGGCAGCCCCGGTCGCGGTTGACCGACCAGAACGCCAGGCGCGCGATCTTGTTCGACTTGGCCCAGTTGGTGATCTGGGTCCAGGTCGACAGGTCCGTGAGCTCCTGCTGGTCCGACAGGCCGTTCATGCCCGAGATCCCGAGGTGGGCGTACGCCGTGGCGTCCGACCACCCGAACGTCGACTTCAGCTTGTCGCGCAGCCCGTTCGCCGCGCTCACCGTGCTGGTGTACATGTTCGCGCCGCCACCGAAGTCGAACGGCATGATCGTGTACACGTCCACGTTCGCACCCAGCGCCTTCGACTGGTCGATGAGCCGGTTCCCGTAGAAGTTCGGGCCGGTCGTCGACGTGCCGAAGGTCAGGATCGTCTGGATCCCCGGGTTGTTCTGCTTGACGATCTTCAGCGCGCCCAGGATGCGGTCCTGCACGGCCTCGTTCTCGAACTCGTCGGAGTTCTCGATGTCGATGTCGATCGCCTTCAGCCCGTAGGCGTTGATGACCTGCTGGTACGCCCCGGCCAGCGCGGCCGGCGTCGAGCAGTTCGGGCCCAGCTTGTTGCCGCTCCAGCCGCCGAACGACGGGACGACCTGGCCGCCCGCCGCCTTGATCTGCGAGATCGCGGTGGCGTCGGCACTGCCCTGCAGCGGACGGCTGCTGTCCCACGCCGGGTTGCAGCCACCGGAGGCGTTGATGAACGCCATGGTGAACCACTTGATCCCGGTCGCGTTCATCACCGTCTGCGGGTTCGGCGGGCTGCCCCAGCCCAGGTACAGGTAGGGCGCGCCCCGGCCACCCGCCGGCGGCGGGGTGGTCGTGGTCGACGGGGTCGTCGTCGCAGGCGGCGTCGTGGTCGTGGGGGGTGTGCCCCCGGCGGCACAGGAACCCCCGTTCAGCTTGCAGTTCGACGGCGCCGCGTACGCACCCGAGTACGTCACGTTGAAGCCGAAGCTGGCGCTACCGCCGTTGCCGACGTTGCCGTTCCAGCTGTTCTTCACCGTGACGTGCTGGCCGGACGCGGTGTAGCTGCCGTCCCACAGGGACGAGATCTTCGCGCCGGACGGCAGGTCGAACTCGACGGTCCAGCTCGGCAACGTCGAGCCCGAGCCGTTGGCGATCGTGTACTTGCCCTCGTACCCGGTACCCCAGTCGGAGCCCTTCGAGAAGGTCGCGGACACGCCGCCCGCCGCGTTCGCCGGGGCGATCACGAACATCGCGCCGATCGTGGCGGCCGCGGCCGCCAGCCCGAGCGCGGGCAACCACCGGCGGCTCACGACAGGCCGTTCTTCATCGCGGTGATGAGCTCGCCGTTGCCCGTGTCACCGGTCAGCTCCCAGAAGAAGGCGCCGCCGAGACCCTGCTGCTTGGCGTAGGACATCTTGCCGTTGATGGTCGACGGGGTGTCGTAGCTCCACCAGTTGCTGCCGCACTTGGCGTACGCGGTGCCGGCGAAGGTGCCGGTCGACGGGCAGGTGTTCTTGAGGACCTTGTAGTCCTCAATGCCCTGCTCGTAGGTGCCCGACGCGGGGCCGGTCGCGGTACCACCCGGCGCGTCCTGCGTGACGCCGGTCCAGCCGCGGCCGTAGAACCCGATGCCCAGCAACAGCTTGCTCGACGGGACGCCCTTGCTCTTCAGCTTCTGGATCGCCGCGTCGGAGTAGAAGCCCGGCGTCGGGATGCCGCTGAAGTTGGTGAGCGGCGAGTGCGGGGCGGTCGGGCCCTGCGGCGCCCAGGCGCCGAAGTAGTCGTAGGTCATCACGTTGTACCAGTCGATGTACTGCGCGGCGCCGCCGTAGTCGGCGACGTCGAGCTTGCCACCGTTGCTGCCGTCCGCGGTGATCGCCGAGGTGATCAGGAACGACGAGCCGAACTTCGAGCGCAGCGCGCCCATCAGGTTCTTGTAGGCCGCGGCCCCGCTGGTGTCACAGGAAAGGCCGCACGCGTTGGGGTACTCCCAGTCGATGTCGATGCCGTCCCAGATGTCCGCCCAGCGCGGGTCCTTGAGCAGGTTGTAGCAGGACTGCGCGAACGCGGCCGCGTTCTGCGAGGCCTGGCCGAAGCCGCCGGAGTAGGTCCAGCCGCCGAACGACCAGATCACCTTGAGGCCCGGGTGCAGCTTCTTCAGCTTGCGCAGCTGGTTGAAGTTGCCGGCGACGGGCTGGTCCCAGGTGTCGGCCACGCCGTCCACGCTGCCCGCGGCGTCGTAGGTCTTCTGGTAGTCGGCGTACGGGTCGTCGTTGGCGGTGCACTGGCCGTTCTTGACGTTGCCGAACGCGTAGTTGATGTGCGTCAGCTTGCTGGCCGAGCCCGACGTCTCGATGTTCTTGACGTGGTAGTTGCGCCCGTAGACGCCCCACTGCACGAAGTAGCCGACGTTCTTCAGCCCACCCGGCGGGGGCGGCGTGGTCGTCGTCGGGGTGGTGGGCGTGGTCGGCGTCGTCGGCGTGGTGGGGTTGGTGGTCGGCTGCGTCGGGGTGGTCGGCGTGGTGGTCGGGGTGCCACCGCCGGCGTCGCAGGAACCGCCGTTCAGCTTGCAGTTCGACGGCGCCGAGTAGGTGCCGGAGTAGCTGACGTTGAAGCCGAAGCTGGCGGTGCCGCCGTTGCCGACGTTGCCGTTCCAGCTGTTCTTGACGGTGACGTGCTGCCCGGACGCGGTGTAGCTGCCGTCCCACAGGGACGCGATCTTCGCGCCGCTCGGCAGATCGAACTCGACGGTCCAGCTCGGCAGCGTCGCGCCGGAGCCGTTGGTGATCGTGTACTTGCCCTCGTACCCGGAGCCCCAGTCGGACCCCTTGCCGAAGGCGGCACTGACACCACCGGCGGCGCTCGCCGGCACGGTGACGAGACCGACCGCGATCGCGCCGACCGCGGTGAACAGACCGAGGAGGTGCCATCTCTTTCTGGACATCGCTCTCCTTTGAGCCAGGTGCAGGACGGCGGACACCAGCACCACCGGCGGGGACCAGGGCGGTGTTTTGCGCCGTTTGCGAAGACGGTACGTGGTCCAGACCAATTACGGAAGGGTCACCACGGAGCGTGGTGAGTGGTCGAGACCAGTCCAGGAAGGGGGCAGCCGGGTGGTCCAGTCCAGTTACGCTGCGCAGCCAAGCGACTTCAAGGGCGATGCGGCGCTACTCGCGCGGCCGCAGGGCGTTTGTGCAGCAGCACTCAGAGGGTTCCAGCGAGCCTGGACGTACGTCGACCCAAGCGATCGGCACCGCGGGGTGAGGCGGGCCGCGGCGTGGCGCTGGCCACGAAGGAGCCAGTCGCAAGCGGGATCGTTGTGGTAGGTCGAGCCGCCATCGGTGCGGTAGCCGTGCGCCCGGACACCCGGCGGACAAGAAAGAAGCCCCCTCCGAAGAGGGGGCTTCTTTGCTGTCTCAACCAGACGTGCGCCCGAAGGGATTCGAACCCCTGACCTTCTGATCCGTAGTCAGATGCTCTATCCAGCTGAGCTACGGGCGCGTGTTCAGTTGTAACCTAGCACCCGGCGAACCGGGTACCAGCGGAGGCTCCGGGATTTGAACCCGGGAGGGGGGGTTACCCCCAACCGCATTAGCAGTGCGGCGCCATAGACCAGACTAGGCGAAGCCTCCTGGGCCCAACGACCACTGCTCAGATAGGTTACACACCCTCGATCACCCCCGGAACAGCACCCCCCTTACGCCCTCCGCAGCAGCCTGAGCAGGCGCGGGGAGCGGCCGCCGAGGCCCTCGGCCTCGAACGTGGCGATGCCGACGCGGGGCAGCTCGCGGACCTTCGGGTACACCAAATAGCGAGGCACCCAGCGCGGCTGGAACTTCGCGTTGAAGCGGTACAGCGTCTCGATCTGGATCCACCGGGAAAAGAAGTGCAGGACTTTCGCCGACATGCGCGCGACCGGGCCCGCGCCGATGCGCTGGCCCTGCTCCATCAACGCCCGGAACGCCGCGAAGTTCAACGACACCTGGGTGACGCCGTGACGCCCCGCCGACAGCAGGAGCTCCGAGATCATCAGCTCGTTGACGCCGTTGTCGGCCGCGCGGTCGCGGCGCATGACGTCCAGCGAGAGGCCCGTTCTGCCCCACGGGACGAACTGGAGCACCCCGCGGACGCGGCCGCCCTGCTCCGCCGTCACCAGGACCGAGCCCGGGTCGCCCATGCGGCCCAGTGCCATCGAGAAGCCGCGCTCGGTGTCCGTTCCGCGCCAGGTGGCCGCCAGGACCTCCAGCTCGGCCAGCTCGCCCGGGCGCAGGTCCTCCGCTCGGCGCACCAGCACCTTGTAGCCCGCCCGTTTCGTGCGGGCCGCCGCCTGGCGGACGCCGCGCATCGTGCGGCCGTCCAGGGTGAACCCCTCCGCGTCGACCACCGCCTCGTCGCCGATCTCCAGGACCTCCAGGCCGAAGCGGGCCCAGACCGTTGCGCCGAGCTCCGAGACGCCCATCGCCGCCGGGGTCCAGCCGTTGCGACGGCAGACCTCCAGGTACTCCTCGATCGCGCCCGGCCACGCCTCGTGGTCGCCCAGCGGGTCGGCCGAGCAGAGCGCGACACCGGCGATCACGCGGTAGGTGACCGCGGCCTTGCCCGTCTTCGAGAACACCGCGAACTTGTCCCGCCGCAGTGCGAAATAACCCAGCGAGTCGCGCTCGCCGTGCTCGTCCAGCAGCCGGCGCAGGCGCGCGACCTCTTCGTCGGTCAGCCGCGGTGCCGGCTCGGCCGAGCGCAGCAGGAAGTACGCCGACACCAGGACGGCGGCGAGGCCGAACAGCAGGCCGACCGCCGCCGTGAGGTCCTCCAGCCACATCTGGTGGAACACCGCGGGCCCGCTGGCGGCGACCAGCGCGAGCGCCGACTCCGCCAGCCGGTCGCCGAAGCTCATCGGGTCCAGCATCGCCCGCGGCGCCACCGACAGCAGGATGACGTTGATCACGAACCCGGCCAGCGTCAGCTGCGCGAACACGCGCACCGCGCGCCAGCGTCCGACCACCGGGTCCGGCTTCGCGACGAAGTAACGCCGGTTCGCGATCAGGCCCACCAGCAGCACCACCGACACCAGGCCGGCGCCGAAGACGTGCTTCAGCCCGAGGTGCGACATCGTGAGCAGCACCGTCGCGCCGACCGCCAGCTGCCAGGCCCGCCGCTTGCGCCGCCGCAGGCCCGCGGCCAGCAGCACCAGCAGCACGCCCATGACCAGCGCCACCGTCGCCGCCGCGACGGTGGCCTCCTGCGGCAGCTCCAGCCACTCGGCCAGGTGCCCGCGCAGGCTGCGGCGCCCGGCCGGGATCAGGATCGAGCCCAGGGTCATCAGGCCCGCCAGCCGGGTCACCCAGGTGATCACCCCCACGGTGGTGGCTCCGGCCACCTTCCAGGTGATCTGCGCGCGTGTCCCCGTCACCACCTGTACAACCCGCCGTGGATGATCATGCTTCCCCCATCTACCCCCCGGCGAGCTCCACGAACGGCGTCAGCGCCGCCGGATTGGCCAGCGCGTCGCGGCTGACGGCCCGGTCGGGAGCCACACCGGCGAGGATCTTCTTCACCGGTACCTCACACTTCTTACCGTTCAAGGTACGAGGAATCTCGGAAACCACGACGAACCGATCGGGTACATGGCGCGGTGACAGCGCGCTACGAAGCTCCTTGCGCAACCGCGGTTCGACGTCTTCGAGCGCGACACCGCCGGCGAGCACCACGAAACAGATCAGCTGGCCGTCCTCGTTGCCGGCCGCCGAGGTGTCCACGACCAGGGAATCCGCGATCTCGTCGTAGCCCTCGACGACCCGGTAGAACTCCGCCGTGCCCATCCGGACGCCGCCGCGGTTGAGCGTCGAGTCGCTGCGGCCGTAGATCACCGCCGAGCCGCGGTTCGTGATCCGGATCCAGTCGCCGTGGCGCCACAGCCCGGGGTACATCTCGAAGTACGCCTCACGCAGCCGCGAGCCGTCCGGGTCGTTCCAGAAGAACACCGGCATCGACGGCATCGGCTTGGTGATGACCAGCTCGCCGACCTCCTCGACGACGGCCTTCCCGGCCTCGTCGAACGCGTTCACCGCGGCCCCGAGCGCCGGGCAGGAGAGCTCGCCCAGCCACACCGGGACGTCCGGCGCCGACGCGACGAACGCCGCGCACAGGTCGGTGCCGCCGGAGACCGAGCAGATCTGGACGTTGCGCCCGACCTCGGTCACGATCCACCGGAAACCCTCGACGCTCAGCGGCGCACCGGTCGAGCCCAGCGCGCGCAGCCCGGTGAGGTCGTAGCGCTCGGCGGGCTTGATGCCGGCTTTGAGGCAGCTCTGGATGAACGGCGCCGACGTCCCGAAGTACGTGACGCGGTGCTGCTCGGCCAGGCGCCAGAGCGCGTTGAGGTCCGGGAACCCGGGGCTGCCGTCGTAGAGGACGATCGTGGTGCCGACCAGCAGGCCGGAGACGAGGAAGTTCCACATCATCCAGCCGGTGGTGCTGAACCAGAAGAACCGGTCGCCGGGCCCGAGGTCGGTCTGCAGCGCGAGCGCCTTGAGGTGTTCGAGGACGATGCCGCCGTGGCCGTGCACGATGCCCTTCGGCAGGCCGGTGGTGCCGGAGGAGTAGAGCACCCACAGCGGGTGCGCGAACTCGACCGGCTCGAACAGCAGCGGCGCGCCCTCGTGCTTCGCGAGCAGCTCGGCCCAGTCGAGGGCGCCGTCCATGCGGCCTTCGCCGACGTACTCGACCAGCACGGTCGCGGCCAGCGACGGCAGCTGCGCCTGCAGGTCGGCGACCGTCGTCCGGATGTCGAACTGGCGGCCGTTGTACGCGTAGGCGTTGACCGCGAACAGCACCTTCGGCTCGATCTGGACGAACCGGTCCGCGACCGCGCGGACGCCGAAGTCCGGCGAGCACGACGACCAGATCGCCCCGATGCTCGCCGCGGCGAGGAACGCGACCAGCGTCTGCGGGCAGTTCGGCGCCAGCGCGACGACCCGGTCGCCCTTGCCGACGCCGAGCTCGAGGAACCCGGCCCGGGCCGCGGCGACCTGCGCCCGAAGCTCGCCGTACGTGAGGTGGCTCGCGAAGCCGTCTTCGCGGTGGAAGATCACCGCGGTCTCGTCGTCGGCCTTCGCGGCGCCCGCGACGCCGGGGGTGAGCGCGTGCTCGGCGTAGTTCAGCGTGCCGCCCTCGAACCAGACGGCGTCCGGCATCTCCCCCGACAGCACCTCGCCGGGCCGGTCGTGCCAGCGGACGCCGAGGAAGTCCGCGACCGCCGCCCAGAAGTCCGGGCCGCGCTCGACCGAGAACTCCCACAGCGAGCGGTAGTCGTCCACCTCGACGCCGCGCTCGGCGCGCAGCCAGCGGCGGAAGGCGTCGATCTTGGTGTCGGCTACGTGGCCCGGCTCGGGGCGCCAGAGCACTTCGGGGGCGTCGGCGGTGTGCGTCACGCCCCGAGCCTAATCCCTCGGATCGCGATGTCACCGTAGTTCGAACCGACACGGAAACCGGGCTGGCGGTGTGGGCCGCCCACACCTACCGCAGGTGCGCGTCGAACCAGTTCAGCGTCCGCTGCCAGGCCTCCGCGGCCGCGCCCGGGTCGGCGTCGAAGCGGTGGTTCGCGCCCGGGTAGTGGACGACGTTCGTGGCGACCTTCGCCGACGCGGCCGCGTCACGCAGGCGCTCGACGTCGGCGCCGCCGGCCTCGTCACCGGCGTCGCCGTACATGCCGAGCCACGGGCTGGTGAGCTTCCCGGCGATCTCGACCAGCGCGGGCAGCTCGGCGGCCTGCTGCCCGCCGACGCTGACGGCCGCGCCGAGCTTGCGGTGCGACGCGACGACGAGGGCCGCCGTGCCGCCGAGGTCGAAGCCCATCACGCCGAGCAGGTCGGCCTCGACGCCCCGCTCGACCAGCCAGGCGAGGGTGAGGTCGGTCGCGTCGAGCAGGTCCTGCTGGGTGAGGCGGTCGTTCTCCAGGTGCGGCGTGACGGTCAGCCAGCCCTCCGTGGCCAGGCTCGCGAGCAGCAGTTTCACGCCGTCCGTGACGCCGTCGGCCTCGTGCAGCACCACCAGGCCGCCGCGTAGCGCGCCTTCGGGTTCCGAGAAGGTCAGGCGCAGGGTGCGGCCGTCGGTGCGCTGGTAGTCCGCGGTGGAGGTCGACGTCATCCGTTCACTCAATCACTACGAGGTGAACGGGAGGAAGCCCGGGCCGGGCACAGTCCGCCGGAAGGGAGTCGCGGGGCGGACGGCGGAAAAGATACGGTGACCGGGTCGTCCCGTCGATTTCCAGGAGCGCCGAAGATGCCGTCCGTGTCCCCGCGTGCCGATCTCGAATCGTTGCCGAAATACGTCCCCGGCCGGACGATCGAAGGCGCGATCAAGCTGGCGAGCAACGAGGTGCCCGGCGGCGCGCTGCCGAGCGTCGCGCAGGCCATCGCCGACGCCGCGACCGGCATCAACCGCTACCCGGACACCGGTTCGCAGGCCCTGCGCGAGCGGCTGGCCCGCGAGCTGGACGTGCCGGTGGAGCGCGTCGCGATCGGCTGCGGCTCGGTGTCGCTGTGCCAGCAGACGATCCAGGCGGTGTGCGCGCCGGGTGACGAGGTCATCTTCGGCTGGCGCTCGTTCGAGGCGTACCCGATCGTCACGCAGGTCGCGAACGCCGTTTCGGTGAAGGTCCCGATCACCGAGGGCCAGGAGCTCGACCTCGACGCGATGCTCGCGGCGATCACCGACCGGACGCGCGTGGTCTTCGTCTGCAACCCGAACAACCCCACCGGGACGGCGGTCCGCCGCGCCGAGCTGGAGCGCTTCCTGGCCGAGGTGCCCGAGCACGTGCTGGTCGTGCTGGACGAGGCCTATAAGGAGTTCGTCACCGACCCCGAGGTGCCCGACGGCGTCGAGTACACCCGCACCCGGGCGAACGTGATGGTGCTGCGGACGTTCTCCAAGGCGTACGGCCTCGCGGGCCTGCGCGTCGGTTACGCGGTGGCGCCCGAGCCGATCGCGGACGCCCTTCGCCAGGTGTACGTGGCGTTTTCGGTGAACATGCTGGCCCAGGTGGCCGCGCTGGCGTCCCTGGATGCCGCGGACGAGCTGCTGGAGCGCTGCAAGGAGATCGTCGCCGAGCGCGGGCGGGTGCGGGACGCGCTGCTCGAGGCGGGTTACCGGGTGCCGGAGACGCAGGCGAACTTCGTCTGGCTGCCGCTGGGTGACCAGGCGGTGCCGTTCGCGGAGCACGCGCTGGACCGCAAGCTGGTGGTCCGCCCGTTCGCCGGCGACGGCGTGCGCGTGACGATCGGGACCCGCGAGGAGAACGACCTGTTCCTGGCCGCGGCAAAGGAGTTCCGGCCGTAGCTTGCCGCCGTGGCAAGGCGGCGTCCGATGGGTTGATGTTGCCGTGGCGCTGAGCCGTTCCCGGCTGGGGACGGCTTAGCTTTCCCGGCATGAGCGAGCGAGACCGCGATTCGTCGGCGACGGGCCGCGAAGTCGGCGACGAGCTGAAGCGGTTTCGGGTCGGTGCCGGGCTGCTGCTTTCCGATCTTGCGGACCTGCTGGGGTGTTCGGCCAGCAAGATTTCGCGGATGGAGAGCGGGGTTCGGGGTTACTCCGAGCTGGACGTGACCATGTACCTCGCGAGCTGCCGGGCCTCGCGCGAGGACGTGGTGCGGGTGCTGGATCTGGTGCGCGAGCAGGCGGACGGGTACCGGATCCGGCCGCATCGCGAGCAGCTGCCGGATGAGCTGCGGTCGCTGATCGTGACCGAGACGCAGGCCACCGAGATCATCATGTTCGAGCCCCAGGTCATCCCGGGCATCCTGCAGATCGAGGAGTACGCGCGCGCAGTTTTCCGCTGGTTCGGCCTCCATGACGAGACCGGTATCGATCTCCGGGTCAAAGCCCGGCTGAGCAGACAGAAGTTGTTGCGGCGGAGGGATCCGCCGCGGTTCACGTTCTACATCCAGGAAGCAGCTCTCCGGACGAAGGTCGCCAACGACCAGGCCATGCACGAGCAGATACTCCACCTGCTGCTCACGTCCTCGTTCGAACACTGCGTGATCCGGGTGATCCCAGAGGCCGCCTGCCCGGCGGGTGTTTTTGGCGTGGGATTCAGGATCATGCGCTACAACGAAGCTCCGGTGGTGGCCTACGTCGAAAACCAGACCGCGAGCTTGTTCCTGGAAGACCCAGCCGACTTGGAGATATACCGCCACGTGCTCAAGCGACTGGCCGGTCATGCCCTGGATGGAGGACAATCCCGGGAGTGGCTTGCCGCACTGGCAAGTGAGTACGACCGAGCAAAGGACGAAACGCGATGACCTCCCAGAGCCGGTCCTGGCGCAAGAGCAGCTACAGCGGCGGCAACAACGGGAACTGCGTCGAGGTCGCCCTGCCTTGGCGCAAGAGCAGCTACAGCGGCGGCAACAACGGAGACTGCGTCGAGGTCGCGCTCAACACCGAGCTGGTCGGCGTCCGGGACTCGAAGGCACCCACCTCCGGAGAGCTGGCGCTCCCGGCCGAAGCGTGGGCCACCTTCCTCCGCGAACTCAGCTGAACTGCTTGACCACCAGCTGAATCACCGCGGCCACCCCGATCACCACGATCACCCCGCGCAGCACCGTCGGCGGCAGCTTCCGGCCGATCTTCGCCCCGAGGAAGCCGCCGGCGGTCGAGCCGACGGCCAGCCAGAGCACCACCGCCCAGCTGACCGGCGCCACGAACGCGTAGATCACCCCGGCGACGATGTTGACCACCGCCGCGAGCACGTTCTTCACGCCGTTGAGCTTCTGCAGCGGCTCGGACAGCAGCATCCCCATCACGGCCATCAGCATCACGCCCTGCGCGGCGGTGAAGTACCCGCCGTAGATGCCGATGAGGAAGATGAAGAACATCAGCAACGGGCCCGGCCTGTGCTCCTTGCCGTTCCCCTCGCGCCGCGCCGCGACCCACTTCGACACCTTCGGCTGGATGATCACCAGGACCACGGCCAGGCCGACGAGCACCGGCACCACCGCTTCGAAGGCGTCCTTCGGCAGCGACAGCAGCAGGATCGTCCCGCCGATGGCCCCGAGGAAGGACGCGACGGCGAACTGGGCGACCCGCGGCCAGTAACCCGTCAGCTCGTGCCGGTAGCCCCAGGCGCCGCTGATCGTCCCGGGTGCGAGGCCGATGGCGTTGGACGTCGTCGCCGTCACGGGCGGGTAGCCGAGCGCGACGAGCACGGGGAACGTCACCAGCGTCCCCGACCCCACGACCGCGTTGATGGTTCCGGCCCAGATCCCGGCGACCAGGACGATCACCGCGTGCCACCACGTCATGAAGCAATCACCTGCGGAGCCTAAGCACCGTGGGCCACTCCCGCGACGCAGATGTGTCAGGTCAGACAGTCACCCCGCACACACTCACCGCGGCGTGAAGACGCAGAACTCGTTGCCCTCCGGATCGGCCATCACCTCCCACTCGGTGTCGCCGCCGCGCTCGCGGACCAGGGTGGCGCCCAGCGCCACCAGCTCGGCCGGGTCGCCGAAGACGTCCAGGTGCATGCGGTTCTTGACCGCCTTCGGCTCCGGGACCGGGTTGAGCCAGATCAGCGGGCCCTCCCCCGCCGGGTCGACGATCGGGACCGGCCAGCCGTCCGGGCGCGTGTCGCCGGTCACCGAGTCCCGGCGGACGTAGCCCAGCGCTCGGCACCACCAGTCGGCCAGGGCCTGGTGGTCGTTCGCGTCCAGGGCGAGGTCCTTGAACCGGGCCGTCATGCCGCTCCTTCCGGGACGTGCGCCGGGACGACGTCGGACACCACGCGCCAGCCGAGCGCGCGGTACAGCCCGCGCCCGGCGGCCGTGGCCAGCAGCACGCCCGCGCGCGCCCCGGCCGCCTCGCCCAGGCGGTGCATCACCACGCGGCCGAGGCCGCGGCGGCGGTGCTCCGGTTCCGTCTCGATCTTGTCGAACACCGCGACCCCGCCGGCCACCGCGACCCGGCCGCGGGCCGCCGGGGCCGCGCCGGACGAGACCAGCACGTCCCAGCTCGGCCCGTCGCCGGTCACCGCCACCGAACAGCCCGGCGGCACCACGACCGGCGGTGCGGGCCCGTCGAACGCCATCAAGTACTCCGTCTCCCCCGGCCGCCACGCCGGGGTCAGGCCCGCCAGCACCTCGGCGCGCGAGCCGGCCGTCTTCAGCCACGTGCCGGGCGCGGCCACCGTGGCCGCCCGCGCGGAAACCGCCGCCGGTGCGCGCAGCAGGTACCGCACCCGGTGCCCGGGCAGGCCGACGTCGACCCGGTAGCCGTCGGGCTCCGGGACCGGTGGTGGGGTCGCCCGGGACACCGCCCAGCCGCGCACCCACGCCTCGAAGTGGTCCATGCCGTGATCATGACAGCCACCCCCGACAGTTTCGGCGAGCTGACAGGATGAGGCCGTGGACACCGAGCAGGTCTGGAGCGCGACCGTCGACCGGCTGCGGGCCCGGATCGACTCCGGCGACCTGCCGCCCGGCTCCCGGCTGCCCGCCGAACGCGTCCTGTGCGAAGAGCTCGGCATCAGCCGCGGATCACTGCGGCAGGCCCTGCGGGTGCTCGCCTCCATCGGCTACGTCCAGATCCGCGCCGGGTCCGGCACGTACGTCCGTGAGCAGCAGGAACAGCCCCTGCGGACGTGGTTCACCGAGCACGACCAGCTCGTCGAGAAGCTCTTCGACCTCCGGGCGACCGTCGAGCCGACCCTCGCCGAACGCCTGGCCCGGCACGCCACCGCCCGGACCGTCAGCCGGCTCGAAGACAACGTCGCCGAGATGGCGCAGGCCGCCGAGGACGGCGACATGCTGCACGTCATCGCCGCCGACGCCGAGTTCCACCGGGTGATCGCGCAGAACGCCGGCAACGACGACGTCGCCGGGCTGCTGCGGTCGGTGCTCGCCCTGGTCGGCGAGGAACGCCGGGCCGCGCTGCGGCTGCCCGGGCAGATCCGCAAGGCCGTCGCCGACCACCGCGCGATCCTCGACGCCATCCGGCGCTCCGACCCGGCCGCGGCACGCGAGCTGACGCTGAAGCACCTCGTCGACGCCAAGACCTACGCGCACGACTACGCCGCGGAAGAGCGCTAACGCGACTCCAGCACCCGCGCCACGAACTTGTGCACCTTCTCCTCCAGCCGCGCGGCGCGTTCCTCGACCGTCAGAGACTCGTACGGCTGCGGGACGTCGGACTTCAGCTCGCCGCGGACGTACTGGCTGCACGCCAGGTTCCCGCACACGTAGGTGCCCAGCGTGTTGCCCTCGCGACCCGCTTTCCCGGCCCGGCGCGCCGAGAACAGCGTGATGTCGGCGAGCCCGTGGGTCGTGGTGCAGAAGCCGCAGATGTTGCTGCGCAGCCGGGACTTCGGGGGCGCGGCCGCACGCAGGGCGAGCCCGATCACCTCACCGCCGTAGGGCAGCACGAGGTAGGCCCGCGCGGGGGCCTTCGGGTCGCGCCAGCCGAGGAATTCGCGCCGGTCCCACGGGATTTCCGCGGGCGCGGCGGGCAGCGTCACGCCCTTGGCTTCGCCGCGGGTGCAGTTGACGAACGAGGCCCGGATCTCGTCCTGGCCGAGTGGATCCATGATCCGCACGGTAGACACCGCCACCGGCGGTGGCCACGCATTTTCGGCCGTACGATCAAGGCCGTGCGCAAGATCGCCGTGAAGAACGTCCGCGTGGTGTTGCGCACCAGCCTGGGCTTCGCCGGGCTGGGCATCGGCTCGAGCGTGGCCGGCTCCGGCGTCGTCGCGCTGCTCCTGCTGCTGCAGGGCCTGCCCAGTGACGTCGGGGACCGCGGGTGGCTGCTCGGGCTGACCGCCGCCGGGATCGTCGCCGGCTCGCTGCTCGCCGGGACGCTGTGGACGGCGTGGCTGCAGCGGCGCACCGCGATCTGGTTCGTGCTCGGGCGCCCGCCGTCGGAGAGCGAGGCGCGGCGCGCGCTGCGGCTGCCCGTCGACATGGCGCTGGTCAGCGGCACGCTCTGGCTCATCGGGACCGTCGTCCTGGCCGTGCTGGCCGGGGTGCTCGGGTCGGCCGGCGACGCCGTCGGCATGGCGACCGTGATCGGGCTCGGCGGGCTCACCACCGTCGGGCTGACCTACCTCGCCGCCGAGTGGGTGGCGCGGCCGGTGATGACGATCGCGCTGGACGTCCTGCCGCCGCGCGGGTCGCTGCCGGTCACGGTGCTGACCCGGCTGGTCGTCACCTGGGCGCTGGCCAGCGGCGTCCCGTTCGTCGGCGTGCTGCTCGTCGCCACGCCGCCGGACCTGGGCACCGGCGACCACACCGCGAGCCTGGTCATGCTGTCGGTGATCGGCCTCGGCGTCGGCGCGATCGGCACCGCGCTGCTGGCCAGGGCGGTCGCGGCGCCGCTGCACCGGCTGCGCGTGGCGCTCGACGAGATCGCGCGCGGCAACAACGACGTCACGGTCGACGTCGACGACTCCAGCGAGATCGGCCTGCTCCAGACGTCGGTCAACCAGCTCGCCGCCGGGCTGCGGGAGCAGGCGCGGATGCGGGACCTGTTCGGGCGGCACGTCGGCGCCGACGTCGCCCGGCACGCCCTCGAGTACGGCGCGTCCCTCTCGGGCGACGTCCGCGAGGTCACGGCGTTGTTCGTCGACGTCGTCGACTCGACCGCGCTGGCCTACCGCACCCCGCCGGAAGACCTGGTGGGCAAGCTGAACCGGCTGTTCGCGGCGGTCGTCGCCGCGGTCGGCGCGCGCGGCGGCCTGGTCAACAAGTTCCAGGGCGACGCCGCCCTCTGCATCTTCGGGGCGCCGACGCGGCTCGCGGACGCGCAAACGGCTGCCCTGGCCGCGGCGCGGGCGATCCGGGACGCCGTGCGCGAGGCCGGCGAGCTCGACCTCGGCATCGGCGTCTCCAGCGGCCCGGTGTTCGCCGGGCAGCTCGGCACCAGCAGCCGCCTCGAGTACACCGTGATCGGCGACGCGGTCAACGAGGCCGCGCGGCTCACCGAGCTGGCCAAGGCCGTGCCGTCACGGGTGCTCGCCAGCGACGCCGTCGTCTCCGCGGCGCTGCCGAGCGAAGCCGCGTACTGGGAGAAGCACGGCGAGCTGGAGCTGCGCGGGCGTCAGGAAGCGACGCCGACGTGGACCGCTCAGAGCTGACCCAGGTCCGGCCAGCGCAGCACCGTCGAACCCCAGGTCAGGCCCGCGCCGAACGCGCTGAGCAGCACGCGGTGGCCGGGCGCGAGGGTGCCGTCGGCGCGCGCGTCGGCCAGGGCGAGCGGGATGGACGCGGCGCTGGTGTTGCCGACCCGGTCGATGTTGGCGACCACGGCGTCGGCCGGCATCCCGAGCTGCTTCGCCGTCGCCTGGAGGATCCGGATGTTCGCCTGGTGGCCGACGAAGCGGTCGACGTCGCCGACCATCCAGCCCGCGCGCTCCAGGACGGTGCGCGACGATTCCGCCATCCGCGCGCAGGCGTGCCGGAAGACGGCGGTGCCCTGCATGGCGAGGAAGTGGTCGGCCGGGGTGTCGGAAAGGCGCTTCCGCGCGCCGCCCGCCCGGACCCACAGCAGCTCGGCGTGCTCGCCCTCGCTGTGCAGGTCGAAGGGCCCGAACGCGCCGGGCTCGTCGGCGTCGCCCGCGCGCAGGAGCACCGCGCCGGCGCCGTCGCCGAAGATCGGGACGGTGGTGCGGTCGGCGGGGTCGACCAGGGTGGTGAAGGTGTCGGCGCCGATCACGAGGACGCGCTCGGCCAGCCCGCCCGCGATGAACCCGGCGGCCGTGGCCAGGGCGTAGACGAACCCGCTGCACACGGCGTTGACGTCGAACGCGGCGGCGGTGCCGAGCCCGAGCCGGGCGGCGACCTGCGGCGCGCTGGCCGGGCAGGGCTGGTCGGGCGTGGACGTGGCGAGGACCACGACGTCGGCTTTGCCGCCCGCGAGCGCTTCGCGGCCGGCACCGACCGCGAGGTCCACAGTGGACTCGTCCGGGCCCGCGACGCGGCGTTCGCGGATCCCGGTGCGGGTCCGGATCCACTCGTCCGAGGTGTCCAGCCGGGCGGCGATCTCGTGGTTGTCCAGGACTTTCGTCGGCAACCACGAACCGAGGCCGGTCAACACGGCGGCAGGTGCGGGCACGGGAAAGCCTCCCCACGCCGGCGGGTTGGCTGGCGACCGGCTGGTCTTCCACTTCTATGGGCTACCCCCTGGTAGACCGGCCAGTTGTGTTCGAGGTCACGAAGAAAGTTGTTTCATCTTCCCCGCGGAGGGAGTAGTGAGCGACGTCACGGAGGGGTGAACGCAGGCGAATTGTCGGGGGTGCCGGTTAGCCTGCTGAGGTGCCGACACCCGACCTCGACCAGCTCGACATCGCCATCCTCGCCTGCCTCCAGGCCGACGCCCGCACCATCGCCGAGACGATCGGCGCGAAGGTCGGCCTCTCGGCCGCGGCCGTGCAACGACGGATCAAACGGCTGCGCGAGACGGGCGTGATCGAGCGCGAGGTGGCGGTGCTGTCGCCGGCGGCGCTCGGGCTGAGCATGACGTTCGTGGTGATGGTCGAGATGGAGCGCGAGAACCTGGCGGTCCTCGACGCGTTCCGCCGCCAGATCCTCGCCGACGACTGCGTGCAGCAGTGTTACTACGTCACCGGCAACGCGGACTTCGTGCTGGTCGTGACGTGCCCGGACATGACGGCCTTCGAGGCGTTCACCCGGCGGATGTTCTTCGACAACCCGAACGTCCGGCACTTCACGACGAGCGTGGCGATGGACCGCGTGAAGGTGGGGCTGGCGCTGCCGCTCGAGCCGTAGGCTGTCCGCCGGGGGGCGGATGCTTCGGATCTTTCTGGCCGCGACGCTGATCGACGCGCTCGGCAGCGGGCTGTGGGTGCCGTTCGCCCTGCTGTTCCTGGTCCACGGACAGGGCATGGGCCTGGTCGACGCGGGCGCGTCCCTGAGCACCGGCGCCCTCCTCGCCCTGGTCACCGGCCCGGCGACGGGCGCGGCGATGGACCGCTTCGGGCCGCGGGCCCTGCTCATCGCGGGCAACCTGGTGCGCCTCGCCGCGTTCACGGCGTACCCGCTGGCGCACACGAGCTGGCCGGTGATCGCGGTGTCGGCGGTGGCCGGCTTCGGCGACCGCCTGTTCTGGACGTGCAACGCCCCGATGGTGGCGCGGCTCACCACCGGCAGCGACACCGACCGCGTACTGGCCACGCAGACGGTCGGCCGGTTCGCGGGGGCAGGCATCGGAGCGGCGGCCATGGCGCTGCTGCCGACGATCACGAGCCCGTGGGCGTTCCACCTGCTCGCGTACGTGAACGCGGCGAGTTTCGCGGTGGCGGCAGTCCTGATCCGCCTGCTGCCGCGCGTCGTGAGTGGTAAGGCGCGTTCTAACGCGCCTTACCACTCACGACCCGGGCCGCGGCAGACCACCCAGTCGGGTTAAGGTCACCGTCGGATAAACCGAGGGGACCCGATGTCGTTCGTTTCGCCGCTCTTCCTGTGGTACTTCATGCCGGCGGTGCTCATCGCCGTGCTGGTGTGCCCGCGGACGTGGCGCAACGGCATCATCGCGGTGGGCAGCCTGCTGTTCTACACGATCGGCGCCGGCGGCTTCGTGTTCCTGCTGCTGGGCTGCATGGTGGTGAACTTCCTGGCGGGCCCGCTGCTGGCCCCGAGCCCCTGGGACGTCAACGGCGTCCGGCGGCGCCGCATCCTGATCGCGGTGGTGTCGCTGGACGTGGCGGTGCTGCTGATCTGGAAGTACGCGGGTTTCGCCACCCAGCAGATCGCGGCGGTGGCCCACTGGTTCGGCGGAAGCGTGCCGGTGGCGAGCCTGGTGGTCCCGATCGGCATCTCGTTCTACACGTTCCACCACATCTCGTACGTGGTGGACATCTACCGGGGCGAGCGCCAGGCCCTGCGCAACCCGGTGTCGTTCGCGGCGTACATCGCGATGTTCCCCCAGCTGGTGGCGGGCCCGATCGTCAGGTACCGGGAGATCGCCGACCAGCTACCCCAGCTGCGGTCCCACCGCCTGGACGACATCGCGGCCGGCTTCCCGAGGTTCGCACTGGGCCTGTGCAAGAAAACGATCATCGCGGACTCCCTGAGCCCGTTGGTGGAGGCGTGTTTCAAGGTCCCGCCGGACCAGATGACGTTCACGACGGCGTGGCTGGGCGCGGTGGGCTACACGCTCCAGCTGTTCTTCGACTTCTCGGGTTATTCGGACATGGCGATCGGCCTGGGCCGCATGCTGGGCTTCCGGTTGCCGGAGAACTTCGCCAGACCGTATTCCTCGGTGACGATCACGGAGTTCTGGCGCCGCTGGCACATGAGCCTGAGCCGCTGGTTCCGCGACTACGTGTACATCCCCCTGGGCGGCAACCGGCACGGAGCCGCGAAGACGTACCGCAACCTGTGCATCGTGTTCGTGCTGACGGGTTTCTGGCACGGAGCCCAGTGGACGTTCCTGGTGTGGGGCTGCTACCACGGAGCGTTGCTGGTGATCGAGCGCAGGTTCGCCCTGGACCTGAACCCGGCGACACCGTGGAAGCGCCACCTGCGCCGGGCCCTGACACTGCTCCTGGTGGTGTTCGGCTGGGTGTTCTTCCGCTCCCAGGACCTGGGCCACGCGTTGTCGATGATCGGCCACATGCTGATCCCGGACTTCGAGGGCCTGGGAACCGGAGTGGACCAGGCCCTGACGAACCAGCGCATGATCCTGCTCCTGGCCGCCCTGGCGGTGTTCCTGCTGCCGGCCCACCCGGTCACGGGCCCCCTGCTGGAGTCGTCGAGAAGCCGCCCGGCCACGGCCCTGCGCATCGGGGTGATGACGGTCGGCCTCATCTACGCGGCCATCCTGATCGCGACCGGAACTTTCAGCCCGTTCCTGTACTACCAGTTCTGAGCCACGACACCTTTACGTTCCGTAGCCGTCATGCGCAGAGCGTGTCGGCCACCGAAAACCACTCTCGCCCGGATGGCCCAATCCGTCAGGATGCCCGGATGAGTCCCACCCCGTTCCCCACGTCCGATCGGCTCAGTGACTACCTCACCGCGGACGCCGTGATCGACCACGACCACCCGTCGATCCACGCCCTGATCGCCACCCTCCACCCCGCGGACGACAACCCCACCGCACGCGCCGAAGCCGCGTTCCTCTTCGTGCGCGACGAAGTCGAACACGTCATCGATGCCGGGGACCCGCACGTCACCTGGCGCGCGTCGGACGTCCTGCGCGAGCGCGTCGGGATCTGCCACGCGAAGGCACACCTGCTCGCCGCTTTGCTTAGGGCACAAGGGATTCCGGCCGGGTTCTGCTACCAGGAGCTGTCCGCGCTGCACGGGCTGAATGCCGTGTACCTGCACGGCAGGTGGTCCCGGCTCGACGCCCGCGGCAACCGCACGGGCGCCGGCGGGGAGTTTTCGCTCGACGCGGAAAAACTCGCCTGGCCGGTCGACGCGGCCCGCGGCGAGCGCGACCACCCGCAGATCCACCCGGCGCCGGCCGCGGTCGTGGTGGATTTCCTGATGACCGCCGAACCCGGCGCCGGCTGGTACGAAAAGGGCCTGCCGGCCACGCTTTGATCATGGTTTTCCGTTATTTTCGGAAAAGCCGGGGAGCCGGTGAATTATTGCCGAGAGTGACGTCTGTCCGTCAGCTTTGTCCCCCGAACTTCTTATTTCCCCGACCCCGCCAGGCGCGTAGAGTAACTCCCCGCGCTCGAACAGACACTTTGTGCGTACGTCCGTTCGGGTGGTTCGAGGGAGGTGAAGCACGTGGCCGCGGCTGGCGGACGCCTCCGCCGTACCCCACTCCAGGAGATCTTCTGGACCAGGACGAGCCTGCTCCTCACGGTGCTCGTCGTGGTCGCCGGGCTGAGCCTGTGGATCGCCGGCCTGATGGACGCCGGCACCGGGAAGAACCTGGTGACTTCGCTGGGCACCGGCACCCTGATCTCCGCGATCGTCGGCTTCGGCCAGACGCTGATCACCGCCAGCGCCTCGCAGAAGGCGCTCGTGACGCCGGTGATCGAGGAGAGCAGGCGCGCCCTCGAAGACCTCAGCGCCGAATACCGGGCGCTGAACAAGGAGTTCTTCCCCACCGACGTGTTCGAGGCGACGACCGATCCCGATCCGGCGTTCAACCGCGCGCTGATGGCCGACCTCGACGCGACGCGGCAGTACTTCTTCCGCGGCTTCTCCGGGCGGCACGCGGCCGCCCGCCTGTTGCTTTCCCGCACCGAACGGGAACTGCGGGCCGTCATCGCGGATCCGCGCGACGCCAGCGCGATCAGCGGGCGCGCCCGCTACCTGCTGCGCCGCGAAGCCGGCGACGTCGACTCCGAACAGATCCAGAGCCGGCTCGACGAAGAGATCCGGATCGGCCTCGTCGGCCTCTTCCTGGCGCGCAGCCACTGCGCGCAGGTCGACATCACCGTGGTCGCCGACCCGCCGCTGGACCGGCTCGAGATGTTCGACGACAGCGTGTGGGTGTCGCTCTACAGCGACGTCCGCGGCGCCACCAAGCTGTACCCGCGGTCCCTGCGGTTCACCGAAGGTTCCTTCCTCTACAACATGGAACGCGCCGAGTTCCTGCGCGTCTCGCAGTCCCGGACCGGCCGCCACTTCCGCATCACGTCCGCGACGACGCGGACGGATTTCCTGGCGCTGTTCGAGAAGATCACCGGATCCCCGTTGTCCGAGGAGCAGTTCCGCGAGCTGGAGGGCAAGTTCCACGCCTTCCGCGCGGAGTTCTCCGCAGTCGCCGAGCTAGGGAGCTGACCTTGCTCACCCGTCTGTCCCCCCTTTCCGAACTGGCCACGCGCCTGCGCACGGCCGGGTTCCCGCTCGCCGCGGACTGGCGCGCGGTCGACGGCTGGTTCCGGCCGTGGGCCGCCCAGGCCGGGCTGCGGGAGGAGCTGCGCACGCAGCTGCGCGCGCTGTCCGGTGCGCAGGCCACCAAGGTGCTGCGCTCGTCCCGGGAAACGACCACCCATTTCGCCTGGTGCCTGCTCGATTCGCCGGCCGACCCGTTTTCCTTTTGGCTGCACGAATACAAGGCGCAGCCGGACTGGCGGGAAGGGTACGCGGATTCCGTGCACAACCACAGGTACCACTTCTGCACCACGATCCTCCGCGGCAACTACCTCCACGAACGATACGAAACGACGATCGACGCCGGCACCGGGCTGATCACGTCGGCGCGGCTGCGGCGCCGGACGTTGTGCGAGGCCGGGGCCCGCGCCACCATGCTGGCCCACGAATTCCACCGGATCCCCGAAGCCGCCACCGGAACGATGACTTTCCTCGTGAAATCACGGCCGGTGAGCAGTTTCAGCCTGTCTTTCGACCCGGCCGGCGGAATCGGCCATCGTCACGTTCCGGTCGAGGTCCGATTGGGGGAACTGGCCGACCGCATCTAGCTACACACCGGCGTCAAAGGCGCTTACCATTACTCCACCCGTCTGAACACCACGGCCGGGATGGGAGAGGTGTATGCGCACGCAGGAAAGCACGATCGACCACGTGATCGTCGGTGCCGTTGCGGAACGGGTCCACCGGCTCTGCCGGCAGTACGCCGAGCGGCTGCCGTTCCACGGCTGGCACCACGTCAGTTTCGTCCGTGCGAAGGCGGCCGGTTTCGCCCGGCACAACGGCGCGGACGCCGCGGTGGTGGAGATCGCCGCGCTGGTGCACGACGTCAACTACCTGGTGCTCCGGAACTCGCCCGCCGCCGCGGGCCGGAGCCTGCGGCTGGAAATCCTCGCCGAATGCGGCGTCCCACCGCGGATCGCGCGGTGGATCGACGAGATCGTCGACGAAGCGGAAATGGCCACGCGCGGCCGCGACATTTCGCTGGAGGCGCAAGCCTTGAGCGACGCGGACACGTTGTTCAAGGCGCTGCCGGTGACACCGGTGGTGCTGGCCCACAAGTACCTGCGCGAGAACGGGCTGAGCCTGCGCGAGCTGGCCCACAAGATCGTCGGCGAGCAGTGCGACGTCCACGACGAAGGGTTCTACTTCTACAACCCGGAGGCGGCGGCGACGTATTCACGCTGGGCGACGGCGAACCTCCAGCTGTGGCGGTGCATCAAGGAGGCGGTCGACGACCCGACGGTCGCCGAGCTGCTGGACGCGGTGCACGCCGTCGACGCGCTGGCGTCCTGACCGGGCCCGGGCCGGTTCAGCCCTGCCCGTACCCCCGCAGCCGATCGACGACATTGGCCACCTCGGGCGGCGGCAGCAGGCTGGGCCGCCCGGCCCCCTGCGCGAGCAGCCACACCCGGCAGGCCCACTCGAGCTGCTGGGCCCGGTGGTAGGCGGCCTCGAGGCCGTCGCCGTAGGTGAGGGTGCCGTGGTTGGCCATGAGACAGCCCCGGCGCCCGTCGAGCGCCTCGAGCACGGCGGCGGCGAGCTCAGGGGTGCCGTAGGTGGCGTACCGCGCGACCCGCACCGAGGGCCCGATGGTGGCCAGGACGTAGTGGATCGGCGGAACCTCACGAACGAGGGTGGACACGGCGGTGGCGTGCGGCGCGTGCGTGTGCACGACGGCGGTCACGGGTTCCCCGTCCGGGTCACGCACGTCCCAGTACACGGACAGGTGCATGGGCAGTTCACTGGTCGGCTTGAGCACCCCATCGACCACGGCACCCCCGAGATCGACAACGGGAATGTCGGCCGGCGTGAGACTGGAGTAGGCCACCCCGGTCGGCGTGACGGCAACGAGGTCCCCACCCCGCACGGAGACGTTCCCGGAGGTCCCGACGACGAGGCCATCCCCCACCATCCGCCGCGCATAGGCACAGACGGCGGCCCGCTCGGTCTCGAGGATCATGCGCAGGTCCCGTCTCGTGGGTGATCAGGCACCTGAAGACTGCCAGCCACCCCGAGTGCCGGGCTACCTCCCCACCCGGGGGATGACTACCCCTTCGCCGAAGCAGGAGCGGGAGCGGGAGTCGGCTTGCGATCCCCGCTCACCGGACCGCCGACCTTCTCCGGCGAAGGCGAAGGCGAAGGCGAAGGCGAAGGAGAGTCCGATTCCACCGGCGCCAGCAGCTTCATGGCCTCCTTGACAGCCTCGTCCGTGGCCGCAATCCGCTCAGCCACCTTCGCCCGCAGATCGAACGCCAGCTTCCGGGCCTTGTCCGCCTCACCCTGCTGCGACCGAGCCGACTCCAACGCCGACTCCGTCTCAGCCTTCTTCCGGGCGAACTCCGCCTCGAACTCCTTCTTCCGCCGCCCCAGCTCCTCCGCGGCCTTCCGGTCCGCTTCCTCCCGCACCGAAGCCGCCGCGGCCTCCGCCTTCGCGTCCGCTTCCTTGCGCGCCCGCTCGGCCGCCGCCGCCTGCTCGACCCGCTTCGCCCCCGCCGCCGCGTTCAGCTTCTCGATCTCGTTCTTCGCCTCCGACCGCAGCCGCGCCCGCTCCTCCTCCGCGTCCTTCGCCAGCTTGTCGGCCGTGCGGCGGGTCTCGTGCGCGTACTTGTCCGCCTGGTCCCGGGTCGAGGCCGCGTCCGCCTCCGCCGCCGACCGCAGGTCCGCGATCTCCTCCTCGGCGAGCTGCATCATCATCCGGACGCGCTCGGCCATCGCACCCGCGCCCGACGGGCTCGAGCTCATCCTCGCCAGGGCGGCCTTCGTCTCGGCCAGCTCCTTCTGCGCGTACGCGAGGGCCTTGGTGAGGTCCGCGGACGTCGCGACGGCTTCGTCGCGGCTGCGGGACGTCTCGCGCAGGTCCTTGTTCAGCTCGGCGAGGCGTTCGTCGACCTGACGCTGGTTGTAGCCGCGGACACCCACGGCGAACTGGGCGGTCTTCGGGGCGGACTGGGGCTTCTCAGGCGCGACCATCGGGCCACCTTAATGAGCAAGAGCCCGTGAAGACGTACCGCCAAAAGGATGCATCACGATTTCGGTAACCCCTCGTGACGCATGGCATTCCGCGCTGGTCGGGCCCGAGCCGCTAACGTGCGCCGCGTGGACTTCGGCACGCACTGGCAGGTGTACGTCACCATGCCGTTCATCGCGGCCCTGATCGGCTACGTCACCAAGCGCGTCGCCATCGAGATGATGTTCCGGCCCCTGGAGTTCGCCGGCGTCAAACCGTTCGGCTGGCAGGGCGTGCTGCCGGCGAACGCCGAGCGGATGGCGGCCACCGCCACCGAGATGCTGACCACCAACCTCGTCGACCCGAAGGAGATCTTCGCCCGGCTCGACCCGGCGCAGGTGGCGAAGGAGATCGAAGAGCCGCTGCTGCGGGTGGTCGAGGACGTCACCCGCGAGGTGATGGAGACCTACCAGCCGCGGCTGTGGGAGGTGCTGCCGAACAGCGCCCAGCAGCTGCTGCTCAGGCGCGTCCAGGCCGAGGCGCCGAAGGCGATCACCAAGATCATGCGGGAGATCGCGGACAACATCGAGGACGTCCTCGACCTCAAGCACATGGTCGTGACCAACCTCGTCCGCGACAAGGCCCTGCTCAACCGCCTGATCCGGGATATCTCCCGGCCCGAAATGCGGTTCATCGCCCGCTCCGGCATCGGCTTCGGGTTCGTCCTGGGCTGCGTGCAGCTGGTCGTCTGGGCGCTGACGAAGTCGCCGATCGTGCTGCCGCTGTTCGGCCTCGGCATCGGCTGGCTCACCGACTGGCTGGCCCTGAAGATGATCTTCCTGCCGCGCGAGCCGCGCCGGTTCTTCGGCCTCTACACCTGGCAGGGCGTCTTCCAGAAGCGCCGCGACCAGGTCGCCGCCGACTACGGCGACATGATCGCGCGCGAAATCATCACCATCCCGAACCTCCTCGAAGCCGTGCTGCGGGGCCCGAAGTCCGACCGGCTGTTCGCGCTGATCACCCGCGAGGTGCAGAAGACGATCGACGCGCAGGCGAGCGTCGTCAAGCCGTTCGTGGCCATGGCCGTCGGCACGAAGAAGTTCCAGGAGATGAAGCAGACGGCCGCCGCGAAGGCCGCGGAGCGCGTCCCGGAGACCATCCGGCACGCCGAGAACTACGCGGTCAACGCCCTCGACGTGCGCAACACGATCGTCGAGCGGATGCGGAAGCTGAGCGCGCTGGAGTTCGAGCAGCTGCTGCGGCCGGCCTTCCGGCAGGACGAGTGGAAGCTGATCGCCGTCGGCGCGGTGATCGGCGGGCTCGTCGGGGAACTGCAGGTGCTCGCCCTGCTCGGGTAGCCGGTACGGTTTCGATCTCGGCGTGAGGAGGTCGGCTTGGACGCGGTCCTGCACGACCTCGCGCTGCACTGGCCGCTCTACGCGGCGATGCCGTTCATCGCGGCGCTGATCGGGTACGTCACCAAGCGCGTGGCCATCGAGATGATGTTCCGGCCCCTCGAATTCGTCGGCATCCCGCCGCTGCTCGGCTGGCAGGGCGTCGTGCCGAAGCACGGCGGGCGGATGGCCGCGGTCGCCACCGAGCTGCTGACGGCCAACCTGCTCGACCTCCGCGAGGTCCTCGAGCGGATCGACCCGGTCATCATCACCAGCGAGCTGGAGCAGCCGCTGCTGCGCGCGGTCGACCAAACCGCCCGCGAGGTGCTGGCCGAGTACCACCCGCGGCTGTGGGAGGTCATGCCGGCGCTGGCCCAGGAGCTGCTGATCAAGCAGGTCCAGGCCTCGGCGCCGCGGCTGGTCCGGGAGTTCCTCGACGACGTCCGCGAGAACCTCGACGAGGTCCTCGACGTCCAGCACATGACCGTCCAGCGGCTGACGCGCGACAAGAAGCTGCTGGTCCGGCTGATCCGGGAGACGTCCCGGCCCGAGATGGCGTTCATCGCCCGGATGGGCATCTACTTCGGCTTCGGGCTGGGGCTCGTCCAGACGATCGTGTGGGCGTTCACCCGCGAGCCGTGGGTGCTGCCGGCCTTCGGCGGCGTCATCGGGCTGTGCACCGACTGGCTGGCGATCAAGCTGATCTTCGTCCCGCGCGAGCCGGTGCGCGTCGGCCGGGTGATCTTCCAGGGCAAGTTCCAGCGGCGGCGGGCCGAGGTGGCGCGGCAGTACGGCGAGCTGATCGCGACCGAGGTCCTGACCGTCCGGAACCTGCTGGACGCGATCCTGCGCGGCCCCCGCGCGGACCGCCTGGCCGCCCGCGTCGAGCACCTGGTGTCGGAAGCGGTCGACGCGCAGGTGCCGCTGGCCTGGACCGTCGGCGGCACCCGGCTGAAGGAGATGAAGCACGCGGCGGCCCGCAAGGCCCTGGAGCAGCTTCCGGACACCGCGCGCCACGCCGAGGGGTACCTGACCGAGGCGATGGACGTCGCGAAGGTGATCGAGCAGCGGATGCTGGCTCTCACGCCGCTGGAGTTCGAAGGCCTGCTGCGCCCGGCGTTCCGCCAGGACGAGTGGAAGCTGATCGCCGTCGGCGCGGTGATCGGCGGGCTCGTCGGCGAGCTGCAGGTCCTGCTGATGCTGGGTTAGGCCGCCGCGACGAGGGCCGGTTCCACCGGGCGCACGCGCGTCCGGCGGTCGCGCTGCCAGGCCAGGACGCGGCAGACCACGTAGATCAGGAACGAAATCGCCGTCACGAACGCGCTCACCGGCAGGCCGGGGGCCAGCGACAGCAGGATGCCGCCGATGGCCGACACCTCGGCGAACACGATCGACAGCACGGTGGCCTTCCACGGGGACGCCGTCACGCGGGCCGCCGCGGCCGCCGGCGTCACCATCAGCGCCACCACCAGCAGCGAGCCGACCACCTTGACGCTCAGCGCCGTCGAGACCCCCACCAGCAGCGCGAACACCACCGTCAGGGTCTTCACCGGGACCCCGCGCGCCACGGCCACGTTCCGGTCCACCGACGCGAACAGCAGCGGCCGGTAGACCAGCGCCAGCACCGCCAGCACCACCGCCGACGACACCACGAACAACGTCAGGTTCGTCGAGTCGATCGTGATGATCTGGCCGGTCAGGATGCCGAACTTGTTCCCGGACCGTCCTTTGTAGAAGGACAGGAACAGCACGCCCATGCCGAGGCCGAACGAGAGGATCACGCCGATCACGGAGTCGCGGTCGGCGTCGCGCGCGCCCAGGATGCCGAGCAGCAGCGCCGCCACGACCGCGCCGATCAGGGCGCCGTACTCGACGCCGATGCCGAGCAGCAGGGCCGCCGCGCCGCCGGTGAACGCCAGCTCCGACGTGCCGTGCACCGCGAACGACATCCGCCGCATCACGATCAGCGGGCCCATCACGCCGGCCACCAGGCCGAGGATCGCGGCCGCCAGCAACGCCGTCTGGACGCCCTCGAGCTGGGTGATCAGCTCCCAGGTCTTGCCGAAGTCGAACAGCTCCACGGCTCAGCCCACTTGCTCTTCGACGTCGTGTTCGTGGTGGTGCGGCTCCTCCTCGCACAACGCGCTCTGCGCGCCCGCGATGTGGATCTGGCCGCCGACCTCGAGCACCTCGACCCGGGTGCCGTACAGCTGCGACAACGTCTCCGTCGTCATCACCTCGTCCGGCTTGCCGACCCGGAACTGGCCGTTGACCAGGTACAACACCCGGTCGACGAACGGCAGCACGGGGTTGATCTCGTGCGTCACGAAGAGCACGGCCGTCCCGGCGTCGCGGCGGCGGGCGTCGATCAGCTCGCTGATCGCGCGCTGGTGGGCGAGGTCGAGCGAGAGCAGCGGCTCGTCGCACAGCAGCACCTCGGGGTCGCCGACCAGGGCCTGCGCCACCCGCAGCCGCTGCTGTTCACCGCCGGACAGCCGGCCGACGGGCTGCTTCGCGTACCGCGTGGCCCCCACGGCTTCGATCGCTTCGGTGACGCGCCAGCGCCGGGCCGCCATGCCGAACAGGCCCGGTCCCCAGCGGTGGCCGTCGAGGCCGAGGCCGACGAGGTCGACGCCGCGCAGCGTCAGCGACTCGTCGATCGCGCGCTGCTGCGGGATGTAGCCGACCTTGCGGTTCGCGCCGCCCGGGCGGCCGCCGGCGATCTCCACCGAGCCCGCCGAGAGCTCCTGCATGCCGAGCAGCGCCTTGAGGAAGCTGCTCTTGCCGGAGCCGTTCGGGCCGAGCACGGCGAGGAACTCCCCCGGCTCGACCACGAGGTCCAGCCCGGACCAGAGGGTGCGGGGGCCGAACGCCAGGCCCGCGCCGCGGACCCGGACCGCGGGGCGGACGTCGTCGGATACGAGTGCCATGGCTACTTCAACGCCCCAGCCAGCTCGTCGACTTCCCCGGTCATCCAGCCAATGTAGTCCGTCACACCCGCGGGCAGCGTTTCGGTCACGTCGACCACGCCGATCCCGGCGGCCTTCGCCTGCGCGACGACGCCCTGGGTCAGCGGGGTCACCGTCTGAGCGTTGTTGATCAGCGCCTTGACCTGTTTCGTGGCGATGAGCTGCTGGTACTCGTTGACCGCACCGGCCGGGACGTCGGTGTCGTTCTCGACGGCGTCGGAGAACGCCTTGGGCGTCGCGTCCGTCAGCTTCGCGCTCCGGAGCAGGTAGTGCGCGACCGGCTCGGTGACGACGACCTTCGTACCCGGGTGGGTGGCGCCGAGCTCGCCGAGCCGCTTCTCGAGCGCGTCGACCTTGGCCTTGAACGCCTTCGCGTTGTCGGCGAAGAGCTGCTTCGACGCCGGCTGCAGCTCGCCGAGCTGCACCGCGAGCTGGTCGGCGACCTTGTCGACACCCGGCAGGTCGTACCAGACGTGCTCGTTCTCGTCGCCGGTCGCGGCGATGTCGTAGGCGACGAGCTTCTTCGCGTCCCCGGCCTGGTCGCTGAGCTTGCCGAAGAACTCGTCGTAGCCGCCGCCGTTGGACAGCAGCAGCTGCGCGCCCTTCGCGGCGAGCGCGTCGTCCGCCGTCGTCTCGTACGAGTGCGGGTCGGCCGACGGGTCGTGGATGACCGACTTGACCTCGACCTTGTCCCCGCCGACGGCGCCGGCCACGCTGCCCCAGACGTCCGTCGAGGCGACGACCTTGATCTTGCCGTCGCCGCCGGCCTGCGCACCGCCGCCGTCGGAAGTGCCACCGGAGCACGCGGCCAAGGCGAAGACGGACAGGGCCGAAGCGGCGGCGAGCACGCTCGTGGTGCGGCGGGAACTCATCGGGCAACTCTCCTGGGTGACACTCGAGACGCTAATGGAAACCGTTGTCAGATTCACCTTACCCCATCCGGATGACTTCCTGGCCATCCGATCCCGCTTTGGTGTATGCGTCTTCGTGCATGCGGATCGAGACATCGACCACGCGGGGTGTCTCTTCATGAATTCGATCTGAACCGTTACGGTTTGCTGATGGGCCGTCCTATTCGCACCCGGAGGCAAGCGACGCTGGCGTCGCTCGCGGCGGAGCTCGGTGTGTCCAGGACCACGGTGTCCAACGCCTACAACCGGCCGGACCAGCTGTCCCCGGAACTGCGCCGCCGCGTCCTCGAGACCGCGCGGCGGCTCGGCTACCCCGGCCCCGACCCGGTCGCCCGCTCGCTGCGCACGCGCAAGGCGGGCGCGGTCGGGCTGCTGCTCACCGAGAACCTCTCCTACGCCTTCCGCGACCCCGCCGCCGTCGGCGTGCTCGAAGGACTGGCGCTGGCCTGCGAAGACGCCGGCGTCGGCCTGCACCTGGTGCCGGCCAGCCCGGGCCGCGAAGACGTCGCCGCGGTGCACCGCGCGGGCGTCGACGGCTTCGTCGTCTATTCGGTGCCCGACGACGACCCGCACCTGGCCGCCGTGCTGGAGCGGCCGGTGCCGACGGTGATCATCGACCAGCCGAGCCTCGAGGGCATCGACCGCGTCGGCCCGGATGACGCCGCCGCCGTCGGCAAGATCGCCGAACACCTCGTGTCGCTCGGCCACCGGCAGGTCGGCGTGATCTGCATGCGGCTGGCCCGCGAGCGCAACGACGACTTCGTCTCGGCGACGCGGCAGAGCGGCGCGCACTTCCACGTCCAGCGCACCCGGCTGGAAGCACTCGCCGTCGCGTTCTCGGCGGCGGGCGTCGACTGGGCGGGTGTCCCGGTGGTCGAGCGGTTCGACCACACGGTGGACGACGGCGCTTCGGCGGCGCGGCAGCTGCTGGACGCGTACCCGCAGATCACGGCGGTGATCTGCACCTCCGACATCCTCGCGCTGGGCGCGATGGCCGAGGCCGAGCGGCGCGGGCTGCGGGTGCCGCAGGACCTGACGGTCACCGGCTTCGACGGCATCGCCGAAGCCGAGCGGATCGGGCTCACCACGGTCCACCAGCCGGTGCTGGAGAAGGGCAAGACGGCCGGACGGCTGCTGCTCAGCTCGGGCGAGCGGAGCGCGCCGAAGGTGATCACCCTGCCGACCGAGCTGCGCGTGGGCCGGACGTCGGCGCCGCCGCGGACGGTCGAGGAGCCGTGGTTCGGCGGGTAACCCCGTGACATTGCTCTTAGCGCATTGCTCAGCGGGGTAGTCACCCGGTCAAATGGAGTGGTTATCCCGCGCCGCGGGGCCACTGGCCGGAAGGTGACCGATGACCTCGATCGACGTACTGCTCAAGCGCAACCAGGAGCTCGGCGAGGTGACGCCGGGTGACCGGTCGTCCCCCAAGCCGTCGCTGCAGGTGGCCATCCTGACCTGCATGGACGCCCGGATCCGGGTGTTCGAGCTGTTCGGCCTGCTGCAGGGCGAGTCGCACGTCCTCCGCAACGCCGGCGGCGTCGTCACCGACGACATGATCCGCTCCCTGGCGCTGTCGCAGCGCAAGCTCGGCACCCGCGAAGTGCTGATCGTCCAGCACACCGAGTGCGGCCTGTCGATGGTGACCGAGGACGACTTCAAGGACGAGCTCGAGAGCGAAACGGGCCTGCGGCCGACGTGGTCGGTCGAGGCGTTCCGCAACGTCGAGAACAGCGTCCGCACGTCGGTGGAGCGGGTGCGGCGCAGCGCGTACCTGCCGCACACGGAGAACGTGCGCGGGTTCGTCTACGACGTGAAGACCGGGAAGCTCACCGAGGTCGAGTAGGTCTTGCGGGTCCTCTTCGCCGCGCTGGCGTCGGCCGGCCACACGTACCCGATGGTCCCGCTCGCGGTCGCGGCGCGGGACGTCGGGCACGACGTGCACTTCGCCGCCGGTGAGCACGTCCACGAGTCGCTGCGGGGGTTGAACCCGTTCCGGCCCGCGGACTCGTTCTACGAGATCTACGCCGAGGACCTCGAACCGGACCTGGAGCGGCTGCGGCCGGACCTGGTCGTGCACGGGTGGGGCGTCCCCGAGGTGGCCGTGGCCGCCCGGCGCGCCGGGATCCCGGCCCTCTGGCACGGCTTCGGCCGGATGATCCCCGACGGCATCGGGTTCGACCGTCCCGCCAGTGGCGTGCACCTCGACATCTGCCCGCCGTCGCTGCAGGACGCGGGCTTCCTCGCGACCGCCGAGCGCGTCGCCCTGCGTCCGGTGCCCTTCGCCGAGCCGGGCGGCTTCCGGGGGCCGCTGATCTACCTGACGCTCGGCACCGCCTTCGGCACCGCGGAGGTGCTCGAAACGGCGATCGAGGGCTTGGCCACGCTCGGCACGCCCGTCGTGGTGGCCACCGGCGGGGTGTCGCTCGGGCCGCAGCCGGCCCACGTGACGGCCCACGCCTGGGTACCGCAGGCAGCGGCGATCGCGCGGGCGGACCTGGTCGTCCACCACGGCGGCAGCGGCACCACGCTGGGCGCGCTCGCCGCCGGCGTCCCGCAGCTCGTCCTGCCGCAGGGCGCCGACCAGTTCGCCAACGCCGAGGCCCTGCTCGCCGCGGGAGCCGCGGTGCGCCTCCTGCCCGGCGAACTGAGCGCCGACGCCGTCGCCGAACAGGCCAGGAAGGCGTTCGCCTGCCGTGAGGCGGCCCGCGCGATCGCCGCGGAAATCGCCGCCATGCCGTCGCCGGACGAGGTCGCTCGCGACCTGGCGAAGTACGCGAAGTAGCCTCCCCGCGTGGCTGTGGACGCTGACGTACTGATCGACTGGTTCTCCGCGCACGGCCGGGATCTTCCGTGGCGCGAGCCCACCTGCTCGGCCTGGGGCGTCCTGGTCAGCGAAATCATGCTGCAGCAGACGCCGGTCGCCCGCGTGCAGCCGATCTGGCACGAGTGGATGGCGCGCTGGCCCGTGCCGTCGGCGCTCGCCGCGTCGGCGCAGGGCGAGGTCGTGCGGGCGTGGGGGAAGCTCGGCTACCCCCGCCGGGCGCTGCGGCTGCACGAGGCCGCTGGGGTGATCGCGAAGGAACACGGGGACGTCGTTCCGTCCGATGTGGACACGCTGCTCGCGCTGCCCGGGATCGGCGCCTACACCGCTCGGGCCGTCGCCGCGTTCGCCTACGGGCGGCGGGCGCCGGTGGTCGACACGAACGTGCGGCGGGTCGTCGCGCGGGCGGTGCACGGGGCCGGGGACGCCGGGCCCGCGTCGAACACCCGGGACATGAACGACGTCGAAGCGCTGTTGCCGGCCGAAGACGCGCCCGCGGCGAAGTTTTCCGCGGCGATCATGGAGCTCGGCGCCCTGATCTGCACCGCACGCGCACCCAGGTGCGCGGACTGCCCGATCTACGGCGAATGCGCGTGGCAGCTCGCCGGGCGGCCCGAGTACACCGGGCCGGCCAAGCCGGTCCAGAAGTTCGCCGGCACCGACCGGCAGGTCCGCGGGCGGCTGCTCGACGTGCTGCGCGGCAGCGAAGGCCCGGTCGAGAAGGCCCGCCTCGACCAGGTGTGGCACGACGGCGGCCAGCGCGACCGCTGCCTGGACTCCCTGCTGGTCGACGGCCTGCTGGAGCAGACCGGCGACGGCCTGTTCGCCCTACCGGGGGAGCACTGACGCACTGCGACCAAAGTTGGTCAATAGTTGTCATCGGCGCGTTCCGGAGTTACCGTTTCACCCATGGTCACTGTTGACCGCCGGACCCTCTTCAAAGCGGGGGTGACCGCGACCGCGGCCGGCGCACTGGGGATGACGACCACGGGGACGGCCGGCGCGGCCGTGCCGGCACCGACGATCCACGGCTGCGCCGAGTGGGGCGCCCGGCCCGCCGCCGGGCCGATCGTGGTGGAGAACCACAAGCCGACCTACATCGTCGTGCACCACGCGGTCGACCCGCCGATGAACAACGACTTCTCGCTGGCGCGCGCGTTCTACGTCTCGCGGTTCATCCAGGACCTGCACATGGACAAGAACGGCTGGATCGACAGCGGCCAGCAGTTCACGAACAGCCGCGGCGGCTTCGTCACCGAGGGCAGGCACCGCAGCCTGGAAATCCTGCGCGGCGGCACCCAGCACGTCCAGGGCGCGAACGTCGGCAACCACAACAGCGAGGTCATCGGCATCGAGAACGAGGGCCTGTACAGCACGGTGGACGTGCCGGCGGCGCTGTGGAACTCGCTGGTCTCGCTGGTCGCCTACATCGCGCACCAGTACGGCATCGCGCCGGAGTTCATCAAGGGGCACCGCGACTTCAACTCGACCGAGTGCCCCGGCCAGGTGCTCTACAACCGGCTGCCGGAACTGCGGACGGCCGTCGGCCGCGTCCTGGGTGTCGCGGTGACGCGTTCCGAAGCCGAGTGGCCGCTGGTGAAACCGGGCGACACGGGTCGCACCGTGCAGCTGGCGCAGCAGTTCCTGCGCGCGTCCGGCTTCGGCGTACCGACGGACGGAGTGTTCGGAAAGTCCACAAAGGACGCAGTGGCCGCTTTGTCTGCTCAGGCCGGTTTGCCGCGCCACACGTGCACCGCGACCAGGGTGACCGACGAGACCGGCTTCCTGGGCGCGGACGTCTGGCCGCTGATCGTCCCGGCCGACCGCTCGACGGCGGCCTGGCGAGCGGATCTCGCCCGCACGTGAGCGGGAGGTCGGTGCGCCGGGCTCAACGACGCGCTCGGTGTGCCGTCCTTCCGTTCACGTGCGGTTTCAGCGGTTGAGCACCTGGGAGAGGAAAGCCTCGACGGCGCCGCGGTAGATCTCCGGGGCCTCGTCGTGGGGCAGGTGGGCCGAGCCCGGGACCACGAGGTGTTTCGCGTCGGGCACCCGCGAAGCGGCTTCGGCCTGCTGACCGCGCGGCATCGCCGTGTGCTCGCCCTCGACCAGCAGCAGCGGGCAGCGGATCGCCTCGACGACGTCCCAGAAGTCCCGCCGGCCCCACTCGGCGGCGATGACGTACAGGTCTTCGAGGTCCGCGACCAGGTGA
This sequence comes from Amycolatopsis sp. NPDC004625, assembly GCF_040609695.1. Classification (NCBI taxonomy): domain Bacteria; kingdom Bacillati; phylum Actinomycetota; class Actinomycetes; order Pseudonocardiales; family Pseudonocardiaceae; genus Amycolatopsis; species Amycolatopsis sp. NPDC004625. The sequence goes on along the minus strand of NZ_JBEXKX010000004.1, from coordinate 41,517 downwards.
AACCCGTCGGAACGCTCCTCGACGCAGTCGGCGAAGTACGCGCCCGCGTCGCCGAAGAACTCGCGGACGTGGTCGAGCGAGGAGAACGGCACCGGCCAGCTCTCGAAGTACCCGCGCCAGGTCTCGACGGTCCGGCCGCGCTGGTCCGGCGCGAAGTCCTCGGAGACGACCGCGCGCACCAGCTCCGGGTACCGCGCGGCGGTCGCCCACGCGTGCAGGCCACCCATCGAGTGCCCGATCAGGACCGCCGGGCCGGCGTCGAGCGTCCGCAGCGCTTCGGCGACGTCGTCGGCGAACCGCTCGGTCGTCCACGGCCCGACGCGCGGCGCGCTGCCGTGGCCGCGCGCGTCCAGTCCGTACACCGCGCCGTAGGGCCGGAGCCACTCCGCGACCCGCCACCACGTCCGCGCCCGGCCCATCAGGCCGTGGAGCAGAACGATCGGCACGCCGCTGCCGCCGAAACAGAGCACGCGGCCACCTAACCACAAAACCCCTGGTGCGGAACGTGACCGAACGGTCGCAGTCCATCACCTATGGTGGTCGTATGCGCCGCCGACTCACCGCCCTGGCTGTCTGCGCCGCCGTGGTCCTCGCCGCGGCGTGCGGCGGCGACGCCGTCACCGCGCCCCTCCCGCCGCCGCCCGTGCACCCGGTGCCGGGCGCGGCCGGCGCCGGCGATCCGTACTACCCCGACGACGGCAACGGCGGTTACGACGCCCTCGCTTACCAGGTCGACGTCAAGTACGACCCGCCGAGCGGGCACCTCGACGGCGACACGACGGTGACGGCGAAGGCGACCGAGGACCTGAGCCGGTTCGACCTCGACCTGCGAGGGCTGGACGTGCACAGTGTCGAGGTCGACGGCAAGCCGGCTCGGTTCAGCCGCGAGAAGGCGTTCGAGCTCGTCGTCACGCCGCCGGGGCCGATCCGCGCCGGGACGACGTTCCGCACGCGGGTCCGTTACGGCGGCGACCCGGCGAAGACCCCGCACGAGGGCGGCAGCGAGAACGGCTGGCAGCACTCGGCCGACGGCGGCGCGTTCATGGTCGGCGAGCCGCATTCGGCCGCGTTCTGGTACCCGGTGAACGAAACCCCGCGCGACAAGGCGGCCTTCACGCTCACCGCGCACGTCCCGCCGGGCTGGACGGTGGTTTCGAACGGCCGCGAAGGGCCGCCCGGCACGTGGACCGAACCCGACCCGGTGGCGAGCTACCTGACGACCATCGCCATCGGCAAGTTCAGTGTCGACAGGTCGACACTGCCGGACGGAACCCCGGTCGTCTCGGCGTACGCCCCCGGCACCGAGGCCCGCCGCGCGATCGGCGGCCGCCTGCCGGAGGTCCTCGGCTTCCTGAGCAGCAAGTTCGGCCCGTACCCGCAGTCGGCCGCGGGCGGGATCTTCCTGAACGAGAACGTGCCCTTCTCGCTCGAGACGCAGACCCGGCCGACGTACGCGAAGTGGGTCGACCTGCCGACGCTGGTGCACGAGAACGCCCACCAGTGGTTCGGCGACTCGGTGTCCCTGCGCAACTGGTCCGACATCTGCCTGAACGAGTGCTTCGCGTCGTACTCGCAGTGGCTGTGGGCCGAGCGCGAGGGCCAGAACCTGGACGACCGCTACCGCGCGGCCATCGAGATCACCCGCGGCAGCACGGACTTCTGGGGCCAGAAGCTGGTCGGGATGGGCCAGGGCCACGAGTTCGAAGGCGTCTACAACAAGGGCATCCTGGCCCTGCACGCGCTGCGCCGCCAGATCGGCGACCCGGCGTTCGACCGCCTCCTGCACACGTGGCCGGCCCGCTTCCGCCACGGCAACGCGACCTGGACCGACTTCGAGACGCTGGCGACGCAGGTCAGCGGCAAGAACCTCCGGGAGTTCTTCGACACGTGGTTCCGCGGCACGAAGCTCCCCGCGGACGCCGACCTCTACCCGGGCTCACTGCGCAGCTGACCCCAGCAAGGACCGCGTCAGCGCACTGCGCGCGTCCTGCATCTCCCGCAGCGCCGTCCCCAGCTCCGCGTCACCGACGACGACGTCCTCGTCCGGGCGCACGGCCAGCGCCCGCAGTGACGCCCGCCGCAGCAGTTCCTTCGCGAACGACGCCGTCACCCCCTCGGTCGCCTCGATGACCGGGCCCAGGTCCGCCGTCAGCTTCAGCCCCCGCGCGTACAGGCGCAGCAGCGCTTCGCGCCCGGCCGCGTCCGGCAGCGGGATCTCCACCGCCAGGTCGACCCGGCCCGGCCGGTCCGCCAGCGCCTTCTCCAGCTCGCTCGCGCGGTTGGTGGTGAGCAGGAACGTCACGTCGGCGTCGCCGCCCACGCCGTCCATCGCGTCGAGGAGGGTGAACAGCAGGGGCTGGACCATCGGGCCGTAGCTGCGGTCCTGGGCGATCAGGTCGACGTCTTCGAGCACGACCACGCTCGGCTGCAGCCGCCGCGCCAGCTCGGCCGCCTTGGCCACGAACCGCATCGCCGTGCCGGTCAGGATGACCACCGTCGTCTCCGGCAGGCGGCCCATCAGGTAGCGGACCGTGTGCGTCTTGCCGGTGCCGGGCGCGCCGTGCAGCAGCAGGCCGCGCTTGAGGTGCTGGCCGGCCGCCAGCAGGCGCTCGCCGTGCTCGGCGATGCCGATCGTGTGTCGCTCGATCGCCTCGAGCACGCCGTCCGGCAGCACGACCTCGTCACCGGTCAGCGTGGGCCGCGGGAGGAACGTGAGCAGCTCGTTGCCGCGGTTTTCGCTGGTGCCGAAGGCCAGCACCTGGCCGCGCAGGACGTCGTGCTCGGTCATCAGGCGCTCGACGCGGTCCCGGACGCCGGTGGCGACGGCCCGCGACGTCGCCAGCACCTCCAGCCGGCACTGCTCCAGCCCCCACTGCGGGTTGGCGCCGCGGATGGCGAGCAGCACCGGCTCGCCGCCGGGCGCGTGCGTGCCGACCAGCCCGAGCTGGACCGCCTCGGTGGCGTCGTCCGGGCCGGTCGCCGTGGTCGTGTAGTCCACCGAACCGAGGTCGTACATCCCCTGCCGACGTGCGGTGGCGAGCATCCCGATCAGGTCCTCGTGCGTGCGCTGGCCGCCCGCGATGCCGAACCAGCCCACGGCCGTGCCGTGCCCGGCCAGGTAGGCGTCGACCCCGCGCTGGATGTTGGCGTGCTCCCACATCGGCCAGTTGCGCGTGACGACCACGACCTCCGGCAGCGGCGCCCCCAGGTGGCCGGTCACGCGCTCGATGAGTTCGTTGCCGCCTCCGGTGACGGTGTCCGCGGTGGCGCGGACGATCCGGGCGAGGTCGGCGGCGAGGTCGCGCTCGGTGCTCCCCATGGCTTCCACAGTGGCACGGGTCACACGCGGGAGCCAACTAGTGTGGAGCCATGAGTGTCGTGAAGATCAACGCGATCGAGGTGCCCGAGGGCGCCGGCCCCGAGCTGGAGAAGCGCTTCGCCGCGCGCATGCACTCCGTCGACCAGCAGCCGGGCTTCCTCGGCTTCGAGCTGCTGCGGCCGGTTTCCGGCGAGACGCGCTACTTCGTGTACACGAAGTGGGAGACGGAGGAGCACTACCAGGCGTGGGCGAAGGGCGGCCCGGCCGCGGCGGCGCACTCGGGCGAGCGCGCCAAGCCGGTGTCCACGGGGGCGAACCTGCTGGAGTTCGAGGTCGTCCTCGGTTCTCAGCCGGGTGAGTGAGCAAGCCGCAAAGCTCCTGGACGGCGCCGGCGCGCTCCTGATCTGCGCCGGCGCCGGCATGGGCGTCGATTCGGGCCTCCCGGACTTCCGCGGCGGTGAGGGGTTCTGGCGCGCCTACCCGCCGTACGCCCGGCTCGGCCTGCGGTTCGAGGAGCTCGCCGACCCGCGGCAGTTCGCCGACGACCCCGGGCTGGCCTGGGGTTTCTACGGGCACCGGCTGGCGTTGTACCGCAAAACCGTGCCGCACGACGGCTTCCGGCTGCTCCTGGAGTACGGCTCGCGCCTGCCCGGCGGCGTCCGGGTGTTCACGTCCAATGTGGACGGCCAGTTCCAGGCGGCGGGCTTCGGGCACGTCGCCGAGGCGCACGGCTCGATCCACCACCTGCAGTGCCTGGCCGGGTGCACGGACGAGATCTGGCCGGCCGGCGTGGACGTGGTGATCGACGAAGAGACCATGCGCGCGATACCGCCCCTGCCGGCGTGCCCCCGCTGCGGCGGCCTCGCCCGGCCCAACATCCTGATGTTCGGCGACGTCTCGTGGGTCCCGGACCGCAGCCAGGCCCAGCTGGACGAGCTGACGGCGTGGCGACGCACCGCGCGTGACCTCGTGGTGGTCGAGCTGGGCGCGGGTCAGGCGGTCCCGACGGTCCGCCGCTACGCCGAGCTGGCCAGCGCGGCGACGGGCGCCCTGATCCGCATCAACCCGCGCGAACCCGGGATCCGCCACGACCGCGGCGTGTCGATCGCGGCCGGCGCCCTTGAGACCATCCAGGCCCTCGTGAGTGGTAAAGCGAGTTAGAACCCTCCTTATCACTCACGAGGGTCAGGGCAGGCGGACTTCGGCGAACACGGCTCGGTGGTCGCTGCCCGGCACGTCGAACACGCGGTAGTCCTGCACCGCCGCGCGGTTGTCCACCGCCACGTGGTCGATCGTCACCACCGGGAACGACGACGGCCACGTCGGCGCCAGCCCCTCCCCGCGCTCCTCCGCCGCGTCGCGGTAGCCGCGGGACAGGACCGTCCGGTACGCCACGTGGTCCAGCGTCGCGTTGAAGTCGCCGGCCAGGATCCGCAGGCCGTGCTCGCCCGCCGGGCGGGACAGGTCCTTGATCTCGCGCTCCCACTGCGGGGTGTCGACGTCCGGGGAGATCGGGTGGACCGCGACGATCTCCACCACCACGCCGTCGCCCAGGTCGGCCTCGGCGCCCGGCTGCTTGGCCGCCGAGTCGCCGGACAGGTTGACCTCCTTCAGCGGGAAGCGCGACACGATCCCCGAGCCGAACGCGCCCGGCGCCGGGTGCAGCACCCGGTACGGCAGCGTCTCGAACAGCCCGGCCGCGGTCAGCCCGTCGACCACCCGCGGGGTCATCTCGACCAGGTTCAGCACGTCGATCCGCTGCGAGCGCACCAGGTCGACGACGGCCTTCGGGTCCGCCTGGCCGTAGAGCAGGTTCGAGGAGAGGACCCGTAGCGTCTTGCCGTGCAGGTCGCGCTGGTCGCTCGCCGACAGCCGCGGGAGCACCAGGACGGCCAGCGCGACCGCCAGCACGAGCGCGACCCCGCCGGTCCACCACCGCCGCAACGCCAGCGCGAGCCCGCCGAGGAGCAGGCCCGCGGCCGCCGCGTACGGCGTCAACGACAGCGCGACGAGGGTGTACCAGTCGCCGTCGTAGCCGATCAGGCGCAGCGCCGCCAGCACCGCCAACGGCACCACCGGCGCCACCAGCAGGGCCGTGACCAGCGGGTTCTTCCGCCGGGACCGCGTCTCTTCCGCAACCACCATGCTGCCGAGTATGCCGAGACCGGCGGCGCGCGGCCCGGGCGGCGACAACTCCTCCACAAGATCTTCACCAGCGCCTGCCAGCGCCTGCCAGCGAGCTGTGCGCGGCCTGCCAGCGCAGCCGTCCACAGTGACGCTCAGAAGCGACAAGCGAAGGAGGACGCCCATGTCGCACGCAATCCAGGCCGAGGGCCTGGTCAAGACGTTCGGGGAGACGAAGGCGCTCGACGGGGTGGACCTCGAGGTCCCGTTCGGGCAGGTCGTGGGGGTGCTCGGGCCGAACGGCGCGGGCAAGACGACCGCCGTCCGGATCCTGGCGACCCTGATGAAACCGGACGCCGGAAGAGCCACGGTCGGGGGCTACGACGTGGTCGCCGACCCGGTCCGGGTCCGCAGCCTGATCGGGCTGACCGGGCAGTACGCCTCGGTCGACGAAGACCTGAACGGGATCGAGAACCTCGTCCTGATCGGACGGCTGTACGGCTACTCGCGCGCCCAGTCGAAGCTCCGGGCCACCGAGCTGATCGAGCGGTTCGAGCTGACCGGCGCGGCCAAGCGGCCGATCCGGACGTACTCCGGCGGCATGCGGCGGCGGCTCGACCTGGCCGCCAGCCTCGTCGGCCGGCCCGAGGTGCTCTACCTCGACGAGCCGACCACCGGCCTCGACCCGCACGCCCGCAACGAGGTCTGGGACGTCGTCCGCGGCCTGGTCGCCGAGGGCGCCACGGTGCTGCTGACCACGCAGTACCTGGAGGAGGCCGACCAGCTCGCCGACAAGATCACCGTGTTCGACCACGGCCGGGTCGTCGCCGACGGCCGGGCCGACGAGCTCAAGCGCCGCGTCGGCGGGCAGACGTTGCAGGTCCGGCCGACCCAGCTGTCCGACATGGACGCCGTCAACCGGATCCTCGGTGACCTCACCGGCGTCCGGCCGACCCGCGACGACGCGACCGGCCTGCTCACCGCCCCGGTCAACGACCCGGTGCTGCTGTCCACTTTGGTCCGCAAGCTCGACGAAGCCGGGATCACCGCGGACGAGCTGGCGCTGCGGCTGCCCAGCCTCGACGAGGTGTTCCTCGCCCTGACCGGGCACACCGCCCAACCGTCCGTGGAGGACAAGACCCTCGAAGGGAGCCTGGCATGACGACGCTGGCCCTCGACCGCCCGGCCCCGCCGCGGCACATCAGCCCCGGAAAGGGCTTCCAGCACGCGCTTTCGCTGGCGTGGCGCGGCATCCTGAAGATCCGCAAGAACCCCGAGCAGCTCGCCGACGTCACCCTGATGCCGATCATCTTCCTGGTGATGTTCGTGTACCTCTTCGGCGGCGCGCTGTCCGGCTCGACCGACGCCTACCTGCAGATGGTCGTGCCCGGCATCATCGTGATGAACATCCTGCAGGCGTGCCTCACCGTGGGCACGAACCTCAACACCGACGTCACCAAGGGCGTGTTCGACCGGTTCCGCAGCATGCCGATCGCCCGCTCGGCCCCGCTGATCGGGGCGGTGCTCGCCGACGTCGTGCGGTACGTCGTGTGCCTGACGGTGCTGATGGTCGTCGCGACGATCATGGGCTACCGGATCGCGACCAGCCCCGGCGAGTTCGTGGTGGCGATCCTGCTCGCGCTGGCGTTCGGGCTCTGCTTCTGCTGGGGCTCGGTCTTCGTCGGCATGGTGATGAAGTCGCCGGGCGCGGCGCAGGCGCTGATGTTCGTCTTCATCATGCCGCTGACGTTCGGCAGCAACGTGTTCGTGCAGACGTCGACCATGCCCGGCTGGCTGCGGGCGTGGGCGGACATCAGCCCGGTCAGCCTGATGGCGAACGCGCTGCGCGGCCTGATGAACGGCGGCCCGGTGGCCGGCCCGCTGGCCGGCGCGCTGGCCTGGATGGCCGGCGCGGTGATCGTGTTCTTCCCGCTGGCCACCTGGGCCTACCGCCGGCGGGTCTGAGAAGGCGCACCCACGGGGGTGAGTAGCGCCAGGGGAGGTCGTGAGTGGTAAGGCGGGTTAGAACCCGCCTTACCACTCACGACCTTAGCCGAGCTCGGCCAGGAGCCAGGTGATTGTGTCCTTTTTGGACATCGCGCGGCCGGCGTCGTAGCGGGCGTCGTAGTCCGGGAGGGCCGCGCGGAGGTCCTCGATGAGGGCCTGGACCTCGGGACTGCCGAGGTCGAGGCGGCCGCGGATGACGGCGGACGCCGCGAGCACCCGGGCCGCCGTCTCGGGACGGCCCTGCCGCGCGCGGATCATCGCCAGCAGTTCCACCGAGCCCGCCATGTCCGGCATGTCGCCGCGCTGGTTCGTGGCCCGGATCGCGACCGCCGCGTGCGGTTCCGCCTCGTCGACGCGGCCGTTGGCCAGCAGGAGGCGCGCCTCGAACGAGTGGATCCACTCGTCGCCGATGCCGCCGGGGAACCACTCGTCGCCGCCCATCGCGGCGACGCGGTCGAGCAGTTCGCGCGCCTCGGCCAGGCGGCCCGTGCGCAGCAGCAGCTCCAGCCGGCCGAACATCAGGATGGCGCGCTGCTGCGGGTTCGAGATGTCCCGGCCGTAGCGCTCCGCCGCCTCCTGGTCGCGCCAGGCCGCCTCGAAGTCGCCGGTTCGCGCGCGCTCGACGGCCAGCCGCCACCAGTGCTGCACGGCGTCCTCGTGCGACCGCAGCTCCATCGATAGGGCCAGGCCGCGCTGGTAGGTCTCGATGGCCTTCGCGCTGTGGCCGTCTTGGGACAGCGCGTACGCCTTGAAGCTCAGCGTCATCGCGATGCCCCAGCGGTCGCCGACCGCCTCGAACCCGGCGTGGGCCAGGTCGCGGGCCCGGTCCGCGCCCTCGACGTCACCGGCGTCGTCGAGCAGGAAGCTGTCCACCCAGTACGCGCCGGCCCGGGTCCACGGGTCCGGGTGCTGCTCGGCCCGGCTCACCTCGCGGACGGCGACGTCGCGATCGCCGCCGAGGAACGCCAGCATCGGCAGCGCCACCGCGAGCCCGGGGTAGCGGTCCACCGCGCCGGTGCGCACGCAGTCGTCGACCAGCCGCAGGATCTCGGCCTGGTCCGACCGCACCGGGATCGCGTCCATCAGGTAGATCAGCGCCCGGTAGGCGGCGTTGACCTGGGCGGGCAGCCGGTCGCCGAACGCGAGGGTGTCCCGGATCAGGCTGCCCACCCGGCCGCCCTGGCCGAGGATCGTGAGGTACCAGAACATCCCGTCCAGCAGCGCGACCGCGTTGTCCACATCGGACATCTCGATCGCGCCGCGCAGCGCGGCGATCATGTTCGCGCTCTCGGCCTCGAACATGTCGATCGCCGCCAGCTGCGCGGCGGTGCGCAGCGTCGGCTCCAGCCGCTGGGCGAACTCGGCGTAGTAGGCCGCCATCACCCGGCGCGTCCGGTCGTGCTCGCCCGATTCCACCAGCCGCTCGGTGGCGTACGCGCGCAGCGTTTCGAGCATCCGGTACCGCGGCTCGCCGTGGCCGCCGTCGATCGTGTCCACTATGGACTTCTCGACCAGGCTGCCGAGCACGTAGGGCACGTCGGCGGCGGGCAGCAGGTCGTCCGCGCAGACGGCTTCGATCGCGGCCGCCTCGGCGCCGCCGGTGAACACCGCGAGCCGCCGGGCCAGCACCAGCTCGGCCTCGGCCAGCAGGTCCCAGCTCCACTCGACGACCGCACGCAGCGTCCGCTGCCGCGGCAGCGCCGTGCGGCTGCCCGAGGTGAGCAGCCGGAAGCGGTCGCCGAGCCGGGCGGCGATCTGGGCCACCGTCATCGACCGCAACCGCGCCGCGGCCAGCTCCAGCGCCAGCGGCATCCCGTCGAGCCGCCGGCAGATTTCGCCGACCTGGTCCACAGTGGACTCATCCAGCACGAAGTCCGGCCGGACGGCGGCCGCCCGGTCGAGGAACAGCCGCGTCGAGTCGAGCTCGGCGGCCTCCGCGGGCGCGGCGCGTTCCGCGGGCACCGGCAGCGGGCCGAGCGGGCACAACGCCTCCCCGGTGATCGCCAGCGGCTCACGGCTGGTCGCCAGGATCCGCAGCTTCGGCGCCCGCTGCAGCAGTTCGTCGGCCAGCCGGGCGGCGGCGTCGACGACGTGCTCGCAGTTGTCCAGTACCAGCAGCGCTTCCGCGCCGCCGAGCACCTCGACGGCCTGTTCCACCGGTTCCGGCTGGCGGCGGTTGATCTCGGTCTCGGCGCGGATCTCCCGCACCTCGAGCGCGCCCAGCAGCGCGGCGGGGACGTCGTCGGGGTCGCGGACGCCGGCCAGCGCGGCGAACCAGACGCGGCCCTGCTGGTGCGCCGGGTGCCGTGACGCCGCTTCGGTGGCCAGGCGCGTCTTGCCCGCCCCGCCGGGCCCGGCCAGGGTGACCAGCCGGGCCGAACCGAGCAGCTCGGCCAGCAGCTTGAGCTCGTCGTCGCGGCCGATGAACGTGGTCAGCCGGGTCGGCAGCCGATCGGTCACCGGCGACGGCGGCGCGAACTCGCCGCGCAGCGCGGCGACGTGGATCTCCTGTAGCTCGGCCGAAGGGTCGACGCCGAGCTGGTCGGCCAGCGTGCGGCGGATCCCGGCGTAGACACCCAGGGCTTCCGACTGCCGCCCGGCGACGCACAGCGCGCGGATCCGCAGGCCGGCGAGCCGTTCGCGCAGCGGGTCGGCCTCGGCCGCCGTGGCCAGGTCGGCCAGGACGGCGGCGTGGTCGCCCAGCCGGATCAGGGCCTCGAACCGGTCCTCCGCCGCCTCGGCCCGCAACTCGGTCAGCCGCCGGGCCGGCGCCGGCGCGAAGGGCGCGTCGAGGACGTCGGCGAGCGCGGCGCCCTGCCACAGCGACAGGGCCTCGGTGAGCAGGTCGGCGGCGTGGGCGTCACGGCCGGCGGCCAGCTCGCGGCGGCCGTCGGCGGCCAGGCGTTCGAACCGCTCGGCGTCGACGTCACCGGCCGCCACCGCGAGCCGGTAGCCGCCCGGCCCGGATTCGACCGCCACCGGCAGGGCTTTGCGCAGCCGGGACACCAGCGACTGCAGGGCGTTGGCCGCGTCGGCCGGCGGTTCGGCCCCCCAGAGCCCGTCGACCAGCGCGTCGGCCGGGACCGCGCGCCCGGCGTCCAGGGCGAGCCTGGCCAGGAGCATGCGGAGGCGGGCGCCGCCGATGTCGATCGGCGTGCCGTCGTCTTCCGCCGCCCGCAGCGGGCCCAGCAGCGCAACGCGCATGTGTCCAGCTTTCCAGACGTCGGCCCGGCGCTGGGGCGGGCCGACGGAAGTGCTGATTATCCGGACAAATGCGACGTGATCGGCCGTGTCACCCGTGGGTGGCGATACGTTGCGGGCGAGGTCCACCGACACGGACAGGAGCGTTCATGAGGGGACAGAAACCGGTCGTGGTGGCGGCCGCCGTGGTCGCCAGTCTCTGCCTCGGCGCCGGCGTCGCCGCGGCGGGCGACGGCTGGGGCGCACCGAAGCCGGGCAGCGACGGCGCGGGCGACAGCTACTACCCGCAGGACGGCAACGGCGGCTACGACGTCGCCGACTACAACCTCAAGGTGGGCTACGACCCGGCGTCGCACCAGCTCACCGGCACCCAGGACATCACCGCGCGGGCGACGCAGTCGCTCAGCTCCTTCGACCTGGACCTGCGCGGCCTGACCGTCGACTCGGTGAAGGTCGACGGCCGGGACGCGAAGTTCGCCCGCACCGGCGACCACGAGCTGGTCATCACGCCGTCGCGCGCGCTGTGGCGGGGCCAGGACTTCAGGGTCAGGATCGCCTACCACGGCGTGCCCGCGCCGATCAGCGATCCGTCGCTGGGCAACAACGGCTGGCAGTACGCCAAGGCGGGTGGCGCGTTCGTCGCCGGCGAGCCGAGGTCGGCCACCACCTGGTACCCGGTCAACGACACCCCGCTCGACAAGGCCACCTTCCACCTGGCGATCACCGTGCCCGACGAGTGGGGCGTGATCGCCAACGGCCGCGAGCGCGGCTCGTTCAAGGCGCCGGGCGGCACCACGCACGTGTGGGCCGAGGAAACGCCGATCGTGCCGTACATGACGACGGTCGCGATCGACAAGTGGACCTTCGACCGGCAGCAGCGCAAGGACGGCACCCCGATCGTCAGCGCGTTCGCCCCGGGCACCGCGGATTCGGCCAAGCAGGCCGAGGGGCGGCTGCCGGAGATCCTCGACTTCCTCGAGTCGAAGTTCGGCAGGTACCCGATCGACGCGGCCGGCGGCATCTTCCTCAACGAGGAGATCGGCTTCTCGCTGGAGACGATGAGCCGCCCGATCTACTCCGCGGGCTGGGCCGGCACGGTCCCGACGATCGTGCACGAGAACGCCCACCAGTGGTACGGCGACTCGGTGGCGGTCGCGCACTGGCGCGACGTCTGCCTCAACGAGTGCTTCGCCTCCTACGCCGAGTGGCTGTGGGACGAGGCGAAGGAGGGCGTCGACCTGAACAAGCAGTACGCCGACGACGTCAAGAAGGCGTCCACGCGGTTCTGGGACGGCAAGCTCTACGACATGGGCCAGGGCAACGAGTTCACGTACGTGTACTCGAAGGGCCCGCTGATGCTGCACGCGCTGCGCAACTACGTCGGGCAGCCGGCGTTCGACTTCGTGCTCAAGACGTGGCCGTCGCTGCACCGCGGCGGGAACGCGAGCATGCAGGAGTTCCAGCGGTACACCGAGTTCGTCGCGCACCGGAGCCTCAAGGGCTTCTTCGACGCGTGGGTGTACGGCACCGGCAAGCCCGCCGACCAGTACCTGTTCCCGGGCGGTCTCAAGCCGGCCGCCTGATCGCGCTCGTCGTCGAGGCCACCCTGCGCGGACGTAGGGTGGCCTCGACGCTTTCGCCTCGGGAGGGTGCATGACCAGGGTGCTGATGACGGGGTTCGCGCCGTTCGGCGGCGAGCCGGTGAACCCGTCGTGGCAGGCGGTTTCGCGGGTGGCCGCGCGCCGGGACGACGTCGCGGCGGTGGAGCTGCCCTGCGAGTTCGGGGCGTCGCTGCCGGCGCTGCGGCGGGCGCTTTCGGACCACCGGCCCTCGCTGGTGGTCTGCGCGGGCCAGGCGGGCGGACGCGCCGACGTGACGCCGGAGCGGGTCGCGATCAACCTCGTCGACGCCCGCATCCCGGACAACGCGGGCGCGCAGCCGGTGGACGCCCCGGTGGTCCCGGACGGCCCGGCGGCCTACTTCACGACGCTGCCGGTGAAGGCGTGCGTGGCGGCGATCCGCGCGGCGGGCGTGCCGGCGTCGGTGTCCCACACGGCCGGGACGTACGTCTGCAACCAGGTGTTCTACGGCCTGATGCACCTGCTGGCCACGGAGTTCCCGGGCGTGCGCGGCGGGTTCGTGCACGTCCCGTTCAGCCCGGAGCAGGTCGCGGCGTCGGGCAAGGCGGCGCCGTCACTGGGCGTGGACCGGATCGCGGACGCGCTGGAAGTGCTGGCGGACACGGCGTTGCGGGTGACCACGGACCTGGCGGTCAGCGCGGGTGTGGAGCATTGAGCAGGGACCGCTGGGCGAGACCCGCGGCGATCCTGACCGCCGGTGTCACGGCGCTGGCGACCGGCGCGGTCATCGGCGCGGTCGCGCACGCGGTCACCACGCACATGAACCAGGTCTGCGCGGCCGACGAGGCGGTCAACGCCGAAAGCATGTGCCGGCTGGGGACCGTCTTCTGGGTTCCGGCGCTCGTCGTGGGGTCGTCGCTGTTCGCCGGCCTCCTGACCTGGCCGGTGCTGGCCGTGGCCAGCATCGGGCCGCGGCGCCGGGTGCTCACCGGCGCGTTCCTGCTGCCGGCCGTCCTCGTCGAGCCGTACGGCGCCGTCGCGTCGGTCCACGCGCCGCCGGTCCTGGTCACCGCGCTCGCGTTCGGGGCCGTGCAGGCGTGGATCGCCTTCGCCGGCGGGGCGCGGCTGACCCGGACCTAACCGCCGCGGCCGGTGAGCTCGACGAACGCCGCCGGGCCCGGGACGTTGTGGTGCACCGTCAGATCCGCCACCCGGTCGCCGCTCCAGGCCGGGGTGAAGCTCACCAGCAGCGTGCACCGGCGGCCCGGCTCGACGTCGTGGCCGACGCAGCCGCTCGCGTCCACCGCGAAGTCCGTGCTGTCCACCTCGATGCCGCTGACCCGCAGCGCGCTCGCCCCCACGCTGCGGACCGCCACCGCGCAGGTCGCCGTCGTGTGCACCGGGGTCGTGCCGCAGGTGACCGACTCCGGGACGATGACCCGGGCTTCGGGGGCCGCCGCCGGTACGCCGGGGAACGTCGCCGGGCGGCCGCGGACGAGGTCGAGCACCGTCACACCGGTCACCGTCAGCACCAGCGCGCCCGCCGCCAGCAGCACGATCGCGATCGCCTTGATCCCGCGGGCGCTGCCGTCCTTGGCCGTGAACCCGCCGGCCGCCAGCACCGTCACCACCAGCGTCGAAATCAGCGTCGCGCTCGGTCCGGCCCCGATCGCGGCCGGCACGAGCGTGCCGAGCAGCGACGCCCCGACGGTGACCGCGAAACCCGTCCAGGAGAAGCGTTCCGCCTCGCGCAACCGGCGCCGGACGGTCGGCGCGCGCGGCTTGGTGAGTGTGCTCATGCAGGTAGGAGCGCCGGACCCCACCGCCACGGACGACATTCGCCCGTTCGGCGGTACAGCGGGCCGCTCGTGATCTGTGGCACACCACCCGCAAATCCCCCTGGCGGGCGATCGAACGGTGTTTACATGGCCGGAACGCGCAGCCAAGAAGAGGTGAGTGATGATCGGATTCGAGACCGACCTGCAGGACCTGCGGGACTCGGCCGGAGCCCTCCAGGACGCGGCCGACGCCGCGGGGACCGCGTCGAACGGCCTGCGCGGTACCGACGTCCCCGTCGCCGCCGGCGGCGGCCTCTTCGGCGGCCTCGCCGGGATGTTCCCCGCGGCCAACGCGTTCGGCCGCTCGCTGGGCATGCCGGCCGTCGCCGCCGCCTACGACAACCACCTGGCGAAGATCCAGAAGCTCGTCGCGCAGCTGCACCAGACGACCGCCGACACGAGCCACGCGCTGATGCGCGTCGCGGAACTGTACGAGCAGGCCGACGAGGACTCGAAGCGGCACGTCAACCGCGCGGCCGCGGGCCTGGAAGGGAACTGAGGACGTGGACGGCTACTTCGACACCGGCCTCGACGCCCAGCCCGTGTCCAGCGGCGACGACCGCCGCGCCGAACTCCTCGAAGGCGTCTCCGACGACCTGAAGGACGGCGCGAACGACGCGCTGGACGCCATCGACGTCCTCCGGACGACCGACTTCATCCTGTTCGGCTTCGACGACTCCAACGAGAACGTCCGGAAGATGCAGGACGAGATCGCCGGCATCTACCGCGAGTTCTCCGACGCCGACATCGCCCACGAGTCGGCCGACGGCCTGCAGCACCTGATCATGCGGCACGACGCCACCTGGAAGGCGCTGCAGCGGGACTCGAAGCCGAAGCTCGACGACACCCGGCAGTTCCTCACCGAGTGGCGGGGCTCGGCCGCGAACGCGGTCAAGGCCTACCTCAACGAGCTCGCGGACGCCTTCACCCAGGTCGAATCCAAGATCACCGTGCTGGAGAGCGACCTGGTCGCCGCGCGCGAGGCCATCGCGTCCGCCCGGCAGGACCTGAGCAACCTCGGCACCACGTTCCTGCAGACCGCGCAGGACTACCAGAAGGAACAGTCCCGCAAGCGCGAAGCGGCGTTGTCGAAGGTGCTGGCGGCGACGTTCGCCGGCGCGGTCGCCGGGCTGCTCGCGGTGGCCAGCGCCGGCGTCGCGGCCCCGGCGGGCGCGGCGATCTTCACCGCGGCCAACGGGGCGTTGGTCGCTGGGAACGCCGCCGGCGGAGCGATCAGCGCGGCGGTGGCGAACCAGGCGGAGATCACCGGCGACAACGCGTTCGACCTCTACCAGAGCTTCGTCGACAGCGCGGGCAAGATCCGCGACGCCGCCGCCGACGCGGCCCAGACGCTGGCGAACCGCATCGACGACGAGGCCGCCGACCTGCCGAAGATCCCCGACTCGCCGGACGTCAGCCCCGGTTCGAGCTTCGACCCGTCGAACTTCGAGACCGACCACACCTCGCGCCGGACCGAGCAGAACGTCCGCGACCGGAACGTCGACATCGCTCCCGACGGCCGGGTTTCGCAGGACAGCGGCCACCTGGGGCGGCTGGATGGCTGACCGTCCGGCCAAACCGGACCGCGAAGCCCTGCTGGCCGAGCTCGACGCGTTGTCGGCGACGGCGACGTCCGCCGACGGCGCGGTTTCGCTGTCGGTCAACACCGACGGCGTGCTGACCCGGCTGCGGCTCACCGACGCCGTCTCGGGGATGTCGCCGTCGGAGATCGCGGACGCCGTCCTGCGCACGTACGTCGAGGCCCAGCGGGAATCGGCGAAGCGGACCGGGCAGCTGCTGGCGCCGCTGGGCAGCGGCGGCTACCTGATGGACCGGCTGCACTGGCGGGTGCGGTTCGAGCCGGAACCGGTGCCGGCCGCCGCGCCCGCGGTGCCGGCCGCCGCGCCGGCCGAGCCGGACGGCAAGGTGCTCAAGGACCGGTCTTCGGACGCGCCGGCCGCCGAGCCGCCGTCCGGCCCGGTGGCGGACGACGACTGGTACGCCGGCGGGATGCGGTTCGACAAAGCTTGGTGAGCCGGGCCTGGTGGGTCAGGCCGGCTTGAGCTGCCCGGTGAAGACGGCGAGGAGGTCCTCGACGCGCTCGGCGTCCTGCGAGACGTAGAGCCCGGCCGCCCGGCGGTCGTCCGCGCCGAACAGCACGATCCCGGCGACCGTGCCCATCCCGGCCAGGTACCGGCCGTGCAGCCCGCCCCCGTCCCAGCTGCCGCGCGCGAGGCCCTTGGTGTCCGCCTGCAGCTTCACCTTCGCCTCTATTTCGTCGGTGGTCACGCCCTGGTAGTAGCTGACCGCACCGCCGGTGACCGAGCACGTGACCGCCACCTGGGCGTCCATCAGCTTGCCGATGGCGTCGGTGGCGTGGCAGGTCCCCCGGTCCGGGACGGCGCCGGCCAGAGCGCGCAGGCAGGGCGTGAACCCGGCCTGGTCGCGCTGCCCCGTCGTCGTGCAGTCCACTGTGGACTGCGCGGAGTCGCTCCCGGTCGCCACGAGGACGACCGTCAGCGCGACCGCGACGACCACGAGCACCGCCAAGCCGATGAGCCACGGCTTGCGCGAGCGGCGGACGGGCGCCGGCTGCTGGTGCGGCGGGACCTGCTGCCACGGCTGCGGCCGCGGCGGCACGGCGGGCGGGCGGACCGGCGCGAAGGCGGGCACGGTGAGGTCGGTGTCGCCCAGCGGCACGTGGTGGAGGCCGAACGCGACGGCCGTCTCGGGCTGGTCCTGCGTGGTCGGCGTGACGCCGAGCTGCCGTTCGAGCAGGGTGGCCAGCAACGGCATCCGGCTCGGCCCGCCGACAAGGTAGACGCCGCCGAGCTGCGCGGGCGTGCGGCCGGCGCGGCGGATCGTCGCGGCGAGCAGTTCGGCGCTGCGCAGCAGGCTGGGCCGCACGAGCGCTTCGAGCTCGTCCCGGGTGACGAGGACGTCCCCGAACGGCTCGGGCATCGGCACGTGGGTCTGCGCGTGCCGGGAGAGGCTTTCCTTGGCGTCGCGGACGTCCTGCAGCAACGCCCGGCGCGTCCGCCGGTCGGCGGTGGTCTGCGGCCGCAGCAGGCGTTGCCACTGCGCCGGATCGGCGTGCGACACCGACCGGCCGATGTGGACGAGCAGCGCCTGGTCGATGTCGAGGCTGCCGAGGTCCGGCAGCCCGTCCTCGGCGAGCACGGTGAAACCCTGCTGCGTGACGCCGACGACGGCGCAGTCGAAGGTGCCGGCCCCGAGGTCGTAGACGCCGATGGGGCCCCCGGTCCGGCTCCCGAGGCTGGCGTAGTGCGCGGCGGCGGCCACCGGCTCGGGGATCAGCCGGACGTCGGCCAGCCCGGCCTTCGCGGCGGCGTCCCGGAGGACGTCCTGCCGGTCGGCCCCCCAGCCGGCGGGGTGCGAGATCCGGGTCTGCGCGGGCGGGTGACCGAGCTGCCGTCCGGCCTCCTCCCCGATCCGGCGCAGCACGGCGGCGAAGGCGTCGGCGATCCCGACCTTCGTGCCGCCGAGGTCGAGGGTGCCCTCGTCGATGCGCCGCTTGGGGTTGGGTTCGAACCGGCTGGGATCGAGCCGCGCCCGCCGTTCGGCGTCCTGCCCGGCGACGAGCAGGCCGTCGTCGTCGGCGAACACGGCGGAGGGCATGGTGGCGGACCCGTCCACCTCGACGGCCCGCGGCCCGCGCCCGGCGGCGGCGAGGACGCCGACCGTGCCGGAAGTCCCGAAGTCGATCGCCAGCACGTCCACGCGGATTCCCCTCCCAAGGTCCGCGGGCATCGTCTCATGCGCCCGGAAAGCCGAAGGGCGGCTCCCCACCCGGGGAACCGCCCTCCTGCCGCACCTACGTGACGATCACTCGCCTTCGGCTTCGCCCTGCTCCTCGTGACCCGCGCCGATGCTGACCGGCGGGGCGTCCGGGATGGACGACGGACGGCGCTCGCCGCGGAACGTGAACCGCGCCTGGTCGTCCTTGTCCTCCGGGTTGCCGCTCCAGCCTTCGACGTCGACCAGGATGATCTGGCCCGGCTCGACCTCGCCGAACAGGATCTTCTCCGACAGCTGGTCCTCGATCTCGCGCTGGATCGTGCGGCGCAGCGGCCGCGCGCCCAGCACCGGGTCGAAGCCGCGCTTGGCCAGCAGCGACTTCGCCTTCGCCGTGAGCTCCAGCTCCATGTCCTTGGCCTTGAGCTGGGTCTCGACCCGGCCGATCATCAGGTCGACCATCATGATGATCTGTTCCTGCGTCAGCTGGTGGAACACGATGATGTCATCGATCCGGTTCAGGAACTCCGGGCGGAAATGCTTCTTCATTTCCTCGTTGACCTTCTGCTTCATCTTCTCGTACCGGGTGCCGGTGTCGTTGGACCCGGCGAACCCGAGCGAGACGGACTTCGAGATGTCCGACGTGCCCAGGTTGGACGTGAAGATGAGGACCGTGTTCTTGAAGTCGACCGTGCGACCCTGACCGTCGGTCAGGCGGCCGTCCTCCAGCACCTGCAGGAGCGTGTTGTAGATCTCCTGGTGCGCCTTCTCGATCTCGTCGAACAGGACCACCGAGAACGGCTTGCGACGCACCTTCTCCGTCAGCTGGCCGCCCTCTTCGTAGCCCACGTAGCCCGGAGGGGCACCGAAGAGCCGCGAAGCGGTGTAGCGGTCGTGGAACTCGCCCATGTCGATCTGGATGAGCGCGTCGTCCTCGCCGAACAGGAACGCCGCCAGTGCCTTCGACAGCTCCGTCTTACCCACACCGGACGGGCCGGCGAAGATGAACGAGCCCGACGGGCGCTTCGGGTCCTTCAGACCGGCACGCGTACGGCGGATCGCCTGCGAGACGGCCTTGACCGCGTCCTCCTGGCCGATGATGCGCTTGTGGAGCTCTTCCTCCATGCGCAGCAGCCGGGTGGTCTCCTCCTCGGTCAGCTTGAACACCGGGATGCCGGTCCAGTTGGCCAGCACCTCCGCGATCTGCTCGTCGTCGACCTCGGCGACGACGTCGAGGTCGCCGTCCTTCCACTGCTTCTCCCGCTCGCCCTTCTGGCCGAGGAGGGTCTTCTCCTCGTCACGCAGGCGGGCGGCCCGCTCGAAGTCCTGCGCGTCGATCGCGGACTCCTTGTCGCGGCGGACGTTCGCGATCTTCTCGTCGAACTCGCGCAGGTCCGGCGGGGCGGTCATCCGGCGGATGCGCATCCGGGCGCCGGCCTCGTCGATCAGGTCGATCGCCTTGTCCGGGAGGAACCGGTCGTTGATGTACCGGTCCGCCAGGGTCGCGGCGGCGACCAGCGCCGAGTCGGTGATCGAGACGCGGTGGTGCGCCTCGTACCGGTCGCGCAGGCCCTTGAGGATCTCGATGGTGTGCTCCAGCGACGGCTCGCCGACCTGGATCGGCTGGAACCGGCGCTCGAGGGCGGCGTCCTTCTCGATGTACTTGCGGTACTCCTCGAGGGTGGTCGCGCCGATCGTCTGCAGCTCACCGCGGGCGAGCATCGGCTTCAGGATCGAAGCCGCGTCGATCGCACCCTCGGCGGCACCCGCCCCGACCAGCGTGTGCAGCTCGTCGATGAACAGGATGATGTCGCCGCGGGTCTTGATCTCCTTGAGCACCTTCTTCAGGCGCTCTTCGAAGTCACCGCGGTAGCGGGAGCCGGCGACCAGGGAGCCCAGGTCCAGCGTGTAGAGCTGCTTGTCCTTGAGCGTCTCGGGCACCTCGCCCTTGACGATGCTCTGCGCAAGGCCCTCGACGACGGCGGTCTTGCCGACGCCGGGCTCGCCGATGAGCACCGGGTTGTTCTTGGTCCGGCGGGACAGCACCTGCATGACCCGCTCGATCTCCTTGCCGCGCCCGATGACCGGGTCGAGCTTGCCCTCGCGGGCGAGCACGGTCATGTTGCGGCCGAACTGGTCCAGGACCAGGGACGACGACGGGGTGCCCTCACCGCGGCCGGAACCGGTTTCGGTGGACTCCTTGCCGCCCTGGTAGCCCGAGAGCAGCTGCAGCACCTGCTGGCGGACCCGGTTGAGGTCCGCTCCCAGCTTGACCAGGACCTGCGCGGCGACGCCCTCGCCCTCGCGGATCAGGCCGAGCAGGATGTGCTCGGTGCCGATGTAGTTGTGGCCGAGCTGCAGCGCTTCGCGCAGCGACAGCTCCAGCACCTTCTTGGCGCGCGGCGTGAACGGGATGTGCCCGCTCGGCGCCTGCTGGCCCTGGCCGATGATCTCTTCGACCTGCTGGCGCACGCCCTCCAGGGCGATGCCCAGCGACTCCAGCGCCTTGGCGGCGACACCCTCACCCTCGTGGATCAGACCCAGGAGGATGTGCTCGGTGCCGATGTAGTTGTGGTTGAGCATCCTGGCCTCTTCTTGAGCCAGGACGACCACCCGCCTCGCGCGGTCGGTGAACCTCTCAAACATGTGCACTCCCTCGACTGCTGCGCCGGCGGCCCGTTTCCATCGTGCTTTCACCGCGATGGATTCAGCACCGTGAGACCACTCTAGTAGCCAAGTCGTCGCGCTGGCGTACCACTACGGCTCCCGGCGGTCGTTTCCGCACCCGGACGTGGCATCTCCCGGGTTGTTCCATCATCAGGTTGCCCTGCACCTTTACGTCAAGCCCAACGTGCGGAGCGCCATCCGGATTCCGCCATCCGCGCGGTGTCCGCTCACCGCGAACAGTCCGCAAGCTGGGAGTGCCCCACCCGATTGGCGCAGCTCCTCGAAGCCTGTAAGGTTAGGCACGCCTAATCCACTACGGCGCTTACGAGGAGGGCCGCGGTTGAACCAGCAGCGGTCCTTCCGTGACGCACGCGAGGTCGGCGACGGCCTCGCGTCGTCGTTGCGGCGGGTTTCGGGCCGTCAGGGCCGCAGTGAGCTGCGCCGCGACGTCCCGGCGGGCTGGATCCGCTGTTCGGAGCTGCTGGAGACGCCGTCGTACTTCGACGAGTGGCGCGGCCTGCTGGGCGACTGGCTCCTGCGCGAGCACTCGTCGGCACCGGACCGCACGACGGCCAGCTGGGTGATGACGTGGTACCTGCACGTACCGGCGTACGTCGGCGCGCTGCTGCTGCACCACGAGCGCCGGGTGCCGTCGCTCAAGCCCTCGGAGCTGGCGTTCCGCCTCGCGGACGACCGCCCCCACCCGGACGGCATGGCGGTACTGGGTGACGCGTTCCACTGTCTCCCGACGGACCCGGGCTCGGCCCGCCCGGAGGCCACGGTGGTCCGCGACGAACGAGCGCTGGCGGCGGTGCTCCGAGCCCGCTACCTGGCGCACGCGGCGCAGTTCGTACGGGCGTACGCACCCCTGAGCAGACTCGGCCGCCGGACGCTGTGGGCGGCGGCGACGGACGCACTGGAGAACTCGCTGTGGTGGGCCGGCCTGCAGGGCGGCACGGCCGAGGCGGAGGGCGCAGGCGTGGCGGACGCGGCCCTGGTGCTGGACGAGCGCTACCCACCGCTGACGTCGGCGTCGACGCTGCGGCTGGCGGAAGGACCGGACGGGCACCGGACGTGGACGAGACGGCGCGAGAGCTGCTGCTTTTCGTACCTGCTGCCGTCGTCCGACGAGTGCGACGGCTGCCCGCGCACCTGCCCGCGCGCTTAGGGCGTCCACCCCGGATCCCGCCCAGCGGCACCCAGCGCCCGCGCCAGCGGCGGCGCATCCCCCGCCACCGCCACCGCCGGCCCGTACACCCCCATCGACCGGGCCTGCTCGCCCATCGCCACCGCCGACTCGTACACCGCCGTCGCCGCCGCCGGGTCGCATTCGAACTCCCGGCCGCTCGCGCGGGCCAGGTCCCAGCCGTGCAGGACGAACTCGCCCAGGACCATGGCGCCCACCACCGCCGCCGGCAGCGGCGCCGTGCCCAGCGCGGTGGTGCCCGTCCAGGCCGACGGCGTCCCGAAGACGTCCACCAGCGTCTCCGTCTGCTTCTCCAGGGCCGCGCGCCAGTCGCCGGTCACCAGGGCCGCCTCGGCCTCGCCGGCGGCCGGCGACGGCGGGTCCTCGCGCCGTCCCGCCGCGACGAGCCACGGGCCCCAGTACAAGAGGTGGTTGAGCAGCCCGCGCACGTCGTAGCCGGCGCACGGCGTCGGGGCGGTCAGGTCGGGCACCGCGCACGCGATCCGGAGGAATCCGGCCGCGGCCGGGCGCACCAGCGAAGCAGTCATGCCGGTGATCCAACCCCCGGGCGCCGCGGGCGTCTTGAAGGAACGCGACAGCTACCGTGGGCGCGTGGGCGGACACCGGATCCCGCGCGGCATCGTGGCCGAGGCCACCGCGCGCACGATGTTCACCCTGACCCGGCACCCGCCCGCGCCCGAACTGGCCGAATTCGTCGACTACCACTGGATCCTGCGCTGGGACCGCACCGGCAAACCGCCGTACGAACAACGCGTGCTGCCGAACCTCGCGGTCCACGCGACGTTCTTCCCCGGCGCCTCCGGCGTCCACGGCCCCGCCCGTGACGTCTTTTCGCACCGGCTGGCCGGCCGCGTCCAGGGCCTGGGTGTGCGATTCCGCCCGGGTTGCTTCCGCGCGTTCCTCGGCGGCCCGGTGCGTGACATCGCCGACCGCGCTGTCCCGCTCGCCGATGTTTTCGGACCGGCGGCGGTACGGGCCGCGGAATCGGTGCGGTCGGCGCGCGACGACGTGGAAATGACCACTGCGGTCGACAACTTGCTGATCGCAAATCCCGTGCGGCTCTCCCCCGCCGCGCGGGAGGCGGCGGAGGCGGTGGAACAAATCGCGCGCGATCCGGGAATTACCCGGGTGGCGCAACTCTGCGCGGATACTGGACTAACCACCCGCGCTGTCCAGCGTATGTTCGCCGAACACGTCGGCTGCCCGCCCAAGTGGGCGATCCGGATATACCGCCTCAATGACGCAGCGCAGCGGATCGTCACGGAAGGACAACCCGATTACGCCGGTCTGGCGGTTCGACTGGGCTATAGCGACCAATCACACTTCATCCGCGATTTCCGGACCGTGACCGGGCAGTCGCCGGCCGAGTACGTCCGAACGGCCCGCGAGGACACCGGCCGGGAACCGGACAGCGATCGGACATGACAAAGCCGCCGGGTGCGAATTCACCCGGCGGCCACCACTGGAAACCCCCGCGTCCCCAGAATTCACCACGCCCGGGCGCGGGAAACGGCTGGTCAGCGACCTGCCGTCAACCCGTGCGGAGCGGCGTGCCCGGTCTTCAGTTCTTCTGGTGGTAAGCCTCGACGACCTCGGAGGGGATGCGGCCGCGATCGGAAACCGCGTATCCGTTCTTGCGCGCCCACGAGCGGATGGCCTGGTTCTGCTCGCGGTCGACCGCCGCGGGACGGGCCGAACCCTTACCCGCGACCGGGCGCACCGAAGCACGCTTGCGACCACCCGCGCGACGCGCGTGCTCGACATACTGGGCGAGGGCGTCCCGCAGCTCCTCGGCGTTTTCCGAGGAGAGATCGATCTGGTAGCTGACGCCGTCCAAACCGAACTCGACGGTCTCTTCCGCCTCACTGCCGTCGAGGTCGTCGACCAGCGAGACGAGCACCTTCTGTGCCATCCGTTTCCTCCTGCGGGGCTTACTCAATGATCTGGGTTACGGGGCAAGCCCCGGGACAGAAGACTTTGTCCAGAACATTAGTACCCGCTTCCGCAGTGCAGCGCAAATCTCATATCCATAACCCGGCCGCTATGCACACGGCCGGGTTATTCGGGACGCACCAGCGGGAAGAGGATCGTCTCCCGGATACCGAGACCGGTCAGCGCCATGAGCAGCCGGTCGATACCCATTCCGACACCACCGCTCGGCGGCATTCCGTACTCGAGGGCGCGGAGGAAATCCTCGTCGAGCCGCATGGCTTCGCTATCGCCGGCCGCGGCCAGCCGGGACTGTTCGGTGAGGCGTTCCCGTTCGACGACCGGATCGACCAGCTCCGAGTATCCGGTGGCGAGTTCGAAACCGCGCACGTAGAGGTCCCACTTCTCCGCCACGCCGGCCCGGGAGCGGTGCTGCCGGGTCAATGGGGACGTCTCCAGCGGAAAATCACGGACAAACGTCGGGGCGTGCAGGTGATCTCCGACGAGGTGTTCCCACAGTTCCTCGACGAGCTTGCCGTGGCCCAGCTTCGGATCCACTTCCAGGCCCCTGGCCTGCGCGAATCCGAGCAGTTTGGCGGCCGGCGTCTCCGGCGTCACCTCTTCGCCGAGGGAATCGGACAACGACTCGTACATTCCGAGTGTGGTCCATTCGCCGGAGAGGTCGTACTCCGAACCGTCGGGCAGGGTGACGACCTGGGTGTCCAGCACCGCCTGCGCGGCCTCCTGGATCAGCTCCCGCGTCATCACCGCGTTCGTGTCGTAGGTCGCGTAGGCCTCGTAGTACTCGAGCATCGCGAACTCGGGCGAATGCGACGAGTCGCTGCCCTCGTTGCGGAAGTTGCGGTTGATCTCGAAGACCTTCTCGATGCCGCCGACGACGCAGCGCTTGAGGTAGAGCTCCGGCGCGATCCGCAGGAACAGCTCCAGGTCGAACGCGTTGGAATGCGTGACGAACGGGCGGGCCGCGGCGCCGCCGTGCAGCGTCTGCAGCATCGGCGTCTCGACCTCGGTGAACCCGCGGCGGTGGAACGACTCCCGCAGCGACCGCACCACGCCGGCGCGCGTGCGCACGACGTCCCGCGCGCGCGGGCGCATGATGAGGTCGACGTAGCGCTGGCGGATCCGCGTTTCCTCGGCCAGCTCCTTGTGCGCGGTCGGCAGCGGGCGCAGCGCCTTCGACGTGATGCGCCAGGCGTCGGCCATGACCGAAAGCTCGCCGCGCTTGGACGTGATGACCTCGCCCTGCACGAACACGTGGTCGCCGAGGTCGACGTCGGACTTCCAGGCCGCCAGCGCGTCTTCGCCGACCTTCGCCAGGCTGATCATCGCCTGCAGCTCCGTGCCGTCGCCCTCGCGGAGGCTCGCGAAGCACAGCTTGCCCGTGTTGCGCAGGAACATGACCCGGCCGGTGACGCCGACGACCTCGCCGGTGGCGGTGTCGGTGGGCAGCCCGGCGTGCGCCGCGCGCACCTCGGCGAGCGTGTGCGTACGGGGTACCTCGACCGGGTAGGGATCGATCCCCTCGGCGAGGATCCGGTCGCGCTTCTCCCGGCGCACCCGCATCTGCTCGGGCAGTTCGTCTTCGGCGGGCTCGCTGGTGGAAGCGGGGTTTTCGGTCATGGCCCATAGGGTACGAACCCGGGCGCGCGCTACGCCAACCGGATTACCTTTCCTTTCCGTCGATTAACCTGGGGTTCGTGAGTGATCCCACACCCGAGCACCGTGCCCGGCGGGCCGCCTCGTTCGGCGCCCGCGCGGCCGAATACGCGCAGCACCGGCCCGGCTACCCCCGCGAAGCGATCGAGTGGGGCCTTTCCGGGGTGGCAGGCACCGCGCGCCGGGTGCTCGACCTCGGCGCCGGAACCGGCAAACTGACCCTCGGCCTCGCCGAACTGGGCCTCGACGTCACCGCGGTCGAACCGGACCCGGAAATGCGCGCGGAACTGGAGCGGGCGGTGCCGTCGGCGACGTCGCTGGCGGGCCGGGCGGAACGGATCCCGCTGCCGGACGGCGGCCTCGACGCGGTGTTCATCGGCCAGGCGTTCCACTGGTTCGACGTGCCGGAAGCGCTGACGGAGATCGCCCGCGTGCTGCGCCCGGGCGGCGTGTGCGTGCCGGTGTGGAACTACGAGGACGAATCGGTGCCGTGGGTCGCCGAGTTCACCGAACTCGGCCGCGACGGCGCCCGCCGCCCGGCGAGCGTCGAAGATTTGCGCCACGTGACGCACCCGGCGTTCGAGTCTTTCGAATCCGAACGGTTTCGCCACACGCAACGGCGCACGGCGGAGAGCCTGCTGGAAACGATCGCGACGTATTCGGTGGTGATCGTCTCGGCGCCGGCGGAGTCGGCGGCGCTGCTGGCCCGGCTCCGGCGGTTCCTGGCCGCGAATCCGGCGACGGCGAACGGCGAGTTCGACCTGCCGCTGGTGACGACGGCGTTGCGCGCGCGGCGCCGCTGAGCGTTCCCCTCAGGACCGGATGTTGCGCTCGTACACCAGCCGCAGCCCGAGCAACGTCAGCTCCGGCACGTGGTCGGTGATCGTCTCCGACTCGCTGATCACCAGCGGGGCCAGGCCGCCGGTGGCCAGCACCGCCACCGGTTCCGTCCCGCCCGGCGCCAGCTCGCGGACGATCCGGCGGACCAGCCCGTCCACCTGGCCCGCGAAACCGTACAGAATCCCGGACTGCAGGCACTCCACCGTGTTCTTGCCGATCACCGACCGCGGCGGGACCAGCTCGACCTTCCGCAGCGCCGCCGCGCGCAACGCCAGCGCGTCCACCGAAATCTCGATGCCCGGGGCGAACGCGCCGCCCAGGAACTCGCCGCGGGCGGAGATCGCGTCCACGTTCGTCGACGTGCCGAAGTCGACCACCACGCACGCCGTGCTGTGGAGGTGGTGCGCGGCCAGCGTGTTCACCAGCCGGTCCGCGCCCACCTCCCGCGGGTTGTCCACCAGCAGCGCCACCCCCGTGCGCACGCCCGGCTCCACCACGATCTTCGGCACGTCCGCGTAGTACCGGGCCAGCATCACGCGCAGTTCGCGCAGCACCGCCGGCACCGTCGACAACGCGCTGATCCCGGTCACCGCGTCCGCGTGCGGGCCGAGCAGGCCGCGGACCGTCAACGCCAGCTCGTCGGCCGTGATGCGCGCGTCCGTGCGCATCCGCCAGTCGCCGGCCAGCACGTCGCCGGACCACAGCCCCAGGACGATGTTCGTGTTGCCGACGTCGACGGTGAGCAGCAAGCGGGTCAGCTTTCCGCGTGCAGCAGCGCGTCGAGGCGGCGGGCGTCCGCCGTCTCGGCCACCGGGAAGATCGCCGTCTCCTCGTCCGGCGGCAGCGTCACCGTGCCGGACAGCAGGCCCGATCCCTCCGGCGCGTGCCCCGGGTCGCTGTGCCGGTGGACGATCCGGTTGTCCTCGTCGACGAACACCACGCGCGGCTGGTACGCCGCCGCCTCGGCGTCGTCCATCTGGCCGTACGAGATGAGGATGACCAGGTCGCCCGGGTGCACCAGGTGCGCCGCGGCACCGTTGATGCCGAGCACCCCGCTGCCGCGTTCCCCCCTGATGACGTAGGTCTCCAGCCGCGCCCCGTTGGTGACGTCCACAATGGACACCTGCTCGCCCGGCAGCAGGTCCGCGGCCTCCATCAGGTCCTCGTCGACCGTCACCGAACCGACGTAGTGCAGGTCGGCCTGGGTCACGGTGACCCGGTGGATCTTCGACTTGAGCATCGTGCGGTACATCGTGGACTCCTATTCCCCTGCGTCCCGCTCCGGGTGCGCCGGGTGGTCCACCGACGCGCCGAGCAACACCGGAACGTTGTCGATCAGCCGGGTACTCCCCACCCGGGCCGCGATCAACAGTCGTGCTTCCCCATCGACGGGCGCGGGGCCCAGATCGGTTCCCCGCAGTTCCAGGTAATCCACCTCGACCGCGGGCCGCGCGGCGAGGGTCTTCCACGCGGTCTCGAGGACCGCGCCGGCCCCGTCCCGGCCGACGAACGCCCCCGCGGTGAGGGCGGCCGACAGGACGATGGCGTCTTCGCGCTGCTCAGGCGTCAGGTAGACGTTGCGCGAGGACAACGCGAGCCCGTCCCGCTCGCGCACGGTCGGCACGCCGATGACGCGCGTGCCGATGTTCAGGTCGCGCACCATCCGCTTGATCAGCACCAGCTGCTGGTAGTCCTTTTCGCCGAAGAAGGCGTAGTCCGGACGGAGCAGGTTGAACAGCTTCGCCACGACGGTGAGCACGCCGGCGAAGTGGCCGGGCCGGACGGCCCCTTCGAGTTCTTCGCCGAGCGGTCCCGGGTGGACGGTCACCACGGCACCTTCGGCGTAGAGCGCGTCCGCGCTGGGCGTGAACGCGATTTCGATGCCGTCCTCGCCCAGGATCGCGAGGTCGGCCTCCAGCGGCCGCGGGTACGCCTCGAAGTCCTCGCCCGCGCCGAACTGCAGCGGGTTGACGAAGATCGAGGTGGCCACGACGGTGTTCGGCAGCCGCTTAGCGCGGCGGATCAGCTCGCGGTGCCCGGCGTGCAGCGCGCCCATGGTCGGCACGAGCGCCAGCTTGCGGCCGACGCCGTGCAGTGCCCGGCTGACCTGGCTCACGTGCTCGGGCGACGCGAACGTGTTCAGGGTGCCGCGGCTGAATTTCGGTGTGGTCACTGGTCTGGGGGCCCTTCGGCGGGATCGTCGAGGAGTTCGGTGAGGTCTTTGGCGGCCGCGGTGTCCAGCAGCCCGGCAGCCGTCGAACGCGCCACCGTGCGCTTGGCCAGCGCGCGGTAGGCCGGCGCCACGTCCGGCGCCCGGTCCGCCAGCACCGCGAGGTGCTTGCGGACGGTGCCGGCGTCGCCACGCGCGACCGGGCCGGTGAGGGCGCGGTCGCCGTGTCGCAGCACATTATCCAACGCCGCCGAAAGCAGTGGTGCGACCAGGCGCTCGGACTGCCCGATTCCGGCCTGGCGCAACAGGTCCGCGCAGTCGGCCACCAGCGTCATCAGGTGGTTCGCGCCGTGCGCCAACGCAGCGTGGTAAAGCGCTCGCGCGGAGTCGGGGATGCGCACCGGTTCGGCGCCCATCTCGACGGCCAGCGCTTCGCCGACGTTCCACGCCGCTTCGTCGTCCTCGGCCGCCGTGACGCCGATGCTGCACGCGGCCAGCCGCTCGAGGTCCTCCTCGCGGCCGGTGAACGTCATCACCGGGTGCAGCGCGAGCGGCAGGGCGCCGGCCTCGGCCGCGGGCGCCAAGACGTCGATTCCGTGCGCCCCGGAGGTGTGCACGACGATCTGCCCGGGCCGCAGCGACTCGGTGGCGACGAGCCCGCGGACCATCCCGGCCAGCGCGTCGTCGGGGAGGGCGAGCAGCACCAGGTCCGCCCGGCGGACGGTCTCGTCGGGCGGCAGGAGCGGCACGTCGGGGAGGAGGCGTTCGGCACGCGCCAGCGACGAAGCGGACAAACCGGACGCGGCGACCACGGTGTGCCCCGCCCGGGCCAGCGCGGCACCGAGCACGCTGCCCACCCGGCCGGCGGAAACGACGCCGACCGCGAGGCGGGCGGGCCGCATCATGGCGTGCGCCTGTGGACGCTCATGGCTGGCAGACTCCCTCTGCTCCCGTTCCAGTCCCTTCGCGGGTACCGGACGACGGCGCGAGACTAACTCGGGCGAGCGCGCGCCGTTGAGCCCGGGTGACCAGCTTCACCCGGACCGGGTCACCCGCGGGCGGCCTCGTCGGCGAGGCGCGTCGCCTCGGCCCGGGCGGCCTTCAGGGTGTGCAGGAGCTCCTGCTGGCGCTGCCGGTCGGCGTCGCTGGTGAGCTGGTGGCGGTCGAGGAACGCGAGCTCGGTCACGCTGGCCTGGTACACGGCGACGGCCTTCGCGGCCTGCTTGCCCGACTGCCGTTTCGCCTGCCGGCGCCAGGCCCGCCGGCCGGGCAGGCTGGCCAGCAGCTCGACCTCGGACGGCGCGATCCACCGCGCGGCGGCCATGTGCGGCAGGGCAGCGGCGATGATCCGCTGCTCCCGCCGTCGCTGCAGGACGACCAGGTAGACCACGCCGAGGAACAGCGGCAGCATGATCAGGAAGTAGACGGTGAGGAACTTCGACCCGCCGAGCAACGCGGCGCTGTTCCAAAGGGCGTGCAGACAGACGGCGGCCAGGTACCCGGCGATCGGCGCGACGATCTTCAGCGCCTTGGTGGTGGTCCGCGCGGCGATCCCGATCCCGATGCCGGTGAGCACGGCGAACAGCGGGTGCGTGAAGGGCGCGAGCACGCCACGCAGGAAGAAGGCGGTGATGACGCCCTGGCTGTGCCCGTCCCCGAAGCCGTAGTCGTAGAAGGCCCGCCCGAAGTAGTAGATGTTCTCGGTGAAGGCGAACCCGGCGGCGCTGAACCCGGCGTAGACGACCCCGTCCACGACGCCGTCGAACTCGCTGGACCGCCGCCAGAGGATGAGCACGACGAAGAGGGCTTTCGCGGCCTCCTCGACCACGGGAGCGGACACGAGCGCGGCCACGGTGTTGCCGCTGCCCTGGCCGAGCAGCTCGTCCCCGACGGCCTCGGCGGTGGTGTTGATGAGCAGCGCGGTGATGGTCGCGATGCAGGCGCCCCAGGCGAAGGCGAGCAGCAGGAACTTGGCGGGCTCGGGTTCCCACCGATCGACCCACAGGAACCCGGCGACAACGCCGGCAACGGGCACGAGCGCGGCGAGAACACCGATGGTGACGGCGAGGGGCCCGACCCGCGCGGTGGCGAGCCCGAACAGGAACAGGCCGCACAGGGCCACCACGATCAGCCCGAGCACCGGCAGCAGCACGGTGACCCGGCGAGGCCGCCGTCCGCGATCAAGTCCCGTCGCGGGCGAGAGGGTTCCGCTCACAGCCGGTCACCCTACGCAGAGCGGAGAGGAAGAGAAACGCCACCTCGGTCTTGCGGGTCTTGAGGGTTGCGGACGGGGAGGCTCCGAGGGCTGTAGGAGGGCGTGCCCGGTTGCGCACGGTGTGCGGCCGCGCGGCAGGGTGCGGATGGCTGGCGGGGATTCGCGGGAGCCTCGCGGGCGCTCGGCGGACTCGCGCTTGGCGGCGCCTGGCCACGCGCGGCAGGTGCACGTCGCTCGGCGGGCGCGCCGGGATCCGCTCGGCGGGTGGCGCACGGGGAGGTAGGCGGCCCTCGGCCCCCGGTATCCATTCTATCGGCGGGCACCGACAATTCCGGGGCTGCGGAGGCGAGTTGTCCACAACCCCGGTGGTCGGCGGTCCCGCGTAGGGGCCCGCGCAGCAGGCCGAGCCGAAGGCCGCCGTCAGGCGGTTCCGGCCAGGCTCAGTCCTCCGCGCGCCGGCGGCGGCGTGGTGTCGAACCCGTGCCGCCGTTTGCGGCCAGCAGTTCGCTCACCGACCGGCCCGCCGCATGCGATCCGCTGCCCGGGGGTGGCTCCGGGGCAGCCCGGCGGCCGTTGCGGGCGCCGTTGTGGCCGTTCTGCTCCACGTCGGCCGGGTCGACCGGGGTCATTCCGCGGCGGGACATCGAAGCGCGCTCGGCGACCATGCCCTCCCAGGCCGGTGGCTCGCCGTCCGGGCGACGGCGGCGGCCGCCCGCCGGTGGCTCCGGCGTTGCCGGGACCGCCGGCAGCTGCTGCGAGTCCTCCGGCTTGCGGCGGCGGCCGCCCGAGCGGCCCTGGAAGTTGCGGACCGACTCCGGCAGCGTCGGGTTCGCCATCGGCGCCTCGGCCTGGGCGGCGGCCTCCCCGGGCGCGCGGTGGGAACCACCGTGCCGGGACGGCGGCTCGTCCAGGATGGGCGACATGTCCGCCCGCGAGAACTGCTCCAGCCGCGACGGGCGGCGGCCGTCCGAAGCCGGGACCGGCGTCGTCGGGGGCACCACCGGGGGCAGGTCCGTGCGCGACGGCTGCCGCGGCGCCGGGCTGTTGCTCGGCACCGGCGTCGTCGGCGGGACGACCGGCGGCAGGTCCGTGCGGGACGCCGCGGCGTCCCGCGGCATCGGCGGCTTCGGCTCGGGCGGCTTGGGCCGGTTCGGGCGCTGACGCTCGGCGAAGTCGTCGCGGTTCTGGAACGCCGCGCTCAGGTCCTTGACCGGCCGGATGTCCGACCGCGACATCTCGGACGGCTTCGGCGGCGGCACGGTCGCCCCCGGACGCCCCGGAGCCCGCGGCGGCTCGGGCGCCTTGCGCGGCTCCGGACGCACGCCGTTCGGCTGCCCGCCGACGCGCGGCAGGTCCGGCCGGGACATCTCGACCCGCGGAATGTCCGGCCGCGACATCTCCACCCGGGGAATGTCCGGACGGGACATCTCCACCCGCGGAATGTCCGAACGCGACGCTTCACCGCGCGGAACGTTCGGCCGCGGCGCCTCGACGCGCGGAAGGTCCGGGCGCGACATCTCGACCCGGGGGATGTCCGGGCGCGACATCTCCACCCGCGGAATGTCCGGCCGCGACACCTCGGCGGGCCGGAGGTCCGACCGCGACATCTCCGCCCGGCGCGCGGGCGGCGGCTCGGGACGGCGGATCTCGGTCTTCGGCTCCGGCGGGCGCCGGATTTCCGTCTTCGGCTCCGGCGGGCGCCGGATCTCGGTCTTGGGCTCGGCGGGCCGCGGCACGTCCCGGCGCATCGGATCGGCCGGGGCCTCCGGACGGCGCTCAGGCTGCTTCGCCACTTCGTCCGGCTTCGGCAGCCGCATCGGCTGCGACTCGGCCTGGCGGCGCGCCGCCTCGGCGCGCAGCTCCGCGGCCTTCAGCTCGCGCTGGGCGGCGTTCAGCGCCGGGTCGACCGCCGGCACCGGCGGACGGCGCTCGCTCAGCGGCTTCGGCCGGGCCATCTGCTGGGTGCTCTGCACGGACACGTTCGCCGGCGTCTTCGGGACCGGCTTGCCGCCGAAGCCCTTGCCCTTGCCGAGGCCCTTGCCGTTCGCGGGCTTCGCACCCGACGCCTTGCGACGGCGCTCGTCGAGGACGCGGTCGATCAGCTCGGTCGGCCGCTCGCCGCCCTCGGCCATCGGCTTCTTGCCGGCCATCAGCTGGGCCGGCTTCTTCTTCGGCGCGCTGTCGGGGATCATGCGGTTCTCGTCGGACAGCTTGCGCATCCGGGTCGCCTGCGCGGTCAGCGCGACGCGTTCGAGCAGCACCTCGCCGCCGAACAGCGACTGAAGGCTGTCGCGCAGCGCGGACACCTCGGCGCGCAGCGCCTCCAGCTCCTCGCGGCCCTTGGAGTCGGCGACCGAGCTCTTCTCGGCCTCCACCTCCAGCTCGAATTCGCGCCGGGCCGCGATCTCGCGTTCCAGCTCCAGTTCGTACACAGCCTGCGCCTCGGCGACCGCGTCCTCGCTCTGTGCCGCGCTCTTGCGGTACTTCACGGCGAGGAAAGCGCCGATCAGGGCGGCCCAGAGGGCCGCGACGATCCCCAGCCGGAGATAGCGGAGGTCGTCGCTGAGCACCAGTGCGAGGGTGGCTCCGATGGCGAGGACAAAGCCGACAACAAGCCACGGCCTGCCCAAGAGGCGGCCGCGCGAGTCGTCACCCACGCCGGTCATGACTGACACCGTACCTGCTCGTAATCCGAACGAGACCTACTCGGTCCAGCGAGCGGTGCGATTCCAGCGCTAACCGGTCGTCCCGCGGGAGGGCTCACGATCGTGGTCGCGCGGGGTCCGGCAGCAGTGTTCGAGCCACAAAGCCGCTGCTACCAGGGCTGCGGCGGACCCGACGCCGACCACCGCGGCGCGGGTGTCGAGCACCGCCGCGACGAGTTCGTCACGTCGCGGAAAAAGATAGGCGAGCGCGGCCAGCCAGGCGCCCGTCATGAACGCTCCGGCGAGTGACGAAGCCTTGGCGAGCGCCACCGATCGGGCGACCCCGATGGCGGCAACGACCCGGCCGCTCTTGATCCGCGACCGGATCGAGAACGCCAGCACGAGCTCGATCACGGCCAGCACGGCGAAGGTGATGCCGGCGAGCAGCGGCAGCTGCGGCAGCGAGCCGTAGGCGACCTGGAAGAGCAGGTAGCCGAGGCCCAGGCCGAGCAGACCGGCCACCACCAGGTCACGGGGCCGGGTGAAGTGCATACCGCAACCGTACCGTGGAAGAGTTGACTCTCCCCCGACTGGAGAGTTCACCATGCGTCTTGTGGGCACCACCGCAACCTTCACCATCGGCGAGCTGGCCCGCCGGACCGGCCTGCCGGTCAAGACCATCCGGTTCTACTCGGACGAGGGCCTGCTGCCCCCGACCGACCGGACGGACGCCGGCTACCGGCTCTACGACGCGGCGGCGATGGCCCGCCTGGAACTGGTCCGCACCCTGCGCGAGCTGGGCCTCGGCCTCGCCGACGTCTCTGCCGCCCTGACCCGGTCGGCGACGGTCGGCGAGCTGGCGACCCGGCACGTCGAAGCCCTCGACGAGCAGATCCGGCGGCTGCGGCTGCGCCGGGCGGTGCTGCGTGCGGTGGCCAAACGCAACTCGGAGCTGGAGGAAGTGAACCTGATGAACCGACTGGCGTCGATGTCCGACGAGGAGCGCAAGCGGCTAGTCGACGAGTTCTGGGACGAGATGGTCGCCGGGCTCGACATCGACCAGGAGTTCTACCGCCGGATGCGCTCGGGCAAGCCGGAGCTGCCGGACGACCCGTCGCCCGAGCAGCTCGAGGCCTGGATCGAGTTCGCCGAGCTCGTCCAGGATCCGGAGTTCCGGGCCCTGATCCGCCGCATGAGCGAGACGCAGGCCCAGCAGATCGACGCCGGCGAGTTCCACCCGCCGGCGGAGGCCTGGCAGCAGAACTGGCCGGCCTGGGTGTCCCGCGCGGAAGCGGCGGTGGCGGCGGGCGAATCTCCGACGTCGGAGCGGGGGCAAACGCTTGCGAACGACCTGGCGGCTGCCTGCGCCCGAGACGACCAGGATCCGGCCGCGCCGGAGTTCCGCACGGAGCTGGCCGACCGGTTCGAGATGAGCGGCGACCCGCGGGCCGAGCGCTACTGGCAGCTGCTGGCGACGATCAACGACTGGCCCCCGGTGCCGACGGCGCAACCGGCGGTCCGGTTCATGATCGACGCCTTGCGCGGCTGAGCGCACGGAGCCGACAGCTCGGCGACGGACCGGGGGTGATCGGTAACGGTCACCCCCGGTTCACCGATGAGTCACCTTTCCGCCTCAACGCAGCGTGAGCTCCGTCCGGCGGACCGTCGCCACCTCATCCGCCGGACGCGCCTTCAGCAGGTCGGCGATCGGGCCGTGGCCCGGCAGGATCGCGTCCGGTTCGATCTCCGCCCACGGCACCAGCACGCTCGCGCGGTCCGGCGTGCCCGGGTGCGGGAGCAGCAGCTCGGGGTCGTCGGACGTCACGCCGTCCACCGTCACCACGTCGACGTCCAGGGTGCGGGGGCCCCAGCGCAGCTCGCGGACGCGGCCCGCCGCCTGCTCGGCCGCCTGGCCCGTGCGCAGCCAGGCCCAGTGGTCGCGCGCCGGGTCTTCGACGACGCACACCGCGTTGAGGAAGTCCGGCTGGTCCTCGACGCCCCACGCCTTCGTCTCGTAGACGGCCGACACCGCGACCAGCGCCGGCCGCACCGCGTCCAGGGCGAGCTTCAGGTGGCCCAGGCGGTCACCGAGGTTCGACCCGAGCGAGAGGACCGCCCGGCTCACCGGTCGCGCCGGACCGTGACGGCCACGTCGTCGAACGTCAGCGGGATCGGGGCCGACGGCTTGTGGACCGTCACCTCCACCCCGCCCAGGCGCTCGTCGCGCATGACCTCGTCGGCGATCCTGCCCGCGACGCTCTCGATGAGGTCGTACGGCTCGCCCGCGACGACGCCCGCCGCCAGCTCGGCCAGCTCGCCGTAGTGCAGCGTCTTCGTCAGGTCGTCCGAGGCCGCGGCCGGGCCGAGGTCGAGCCACACCGTGATGTCGACGACGAACTCCTGGCCGTCGCGCTTCTCGTGCTCGAACACCCCGTGGCGCCCGAACACGCGCAGGCCGGTCAGCGTGATCCGGTCAGACATCCGGCGAACCCTTCCACCAGGCGGCGGCCACCGTGACCGCGTCGAGCGACGCCCCGACCTCGTGCACCCGGACGCCCCAGGCGCCGGCCGCCGCGGCGAGCGCGGAGATCGCGGCCGTGGCGTCCTCGCGGCCGTCCGGCGGGCGCGGTGTACCGTCCTTTTCGGACAGCAGGCGGCCGAGGAACCGTTTTCGGGAGGCCCCGACGAGCACCGGGAAACCGAGCGAAAGCAGCGAATCGAGGCCGCGCAGCAACGCCCAGTCGTGCTCGGCGTTCTTCGCGAAGCCGAGCCCGGGGTCGAGCACGATCGCGCTCTCGGCGACCCCCGCCGCCAACGCTTCGTCCACTCTGGACAACAGCTCGGCGCGGACGTCCGCCACCACGTCTTCGTACTTCGCGAGCGCCTGCATGTCCTTGCTGTGCCCGCGCCAGTGCATCAGTACCCACGGCACGCCGGTCTCGGCCGCGACGCGCGCCATATCGGGGTCGGCCAGCCCGCCGGAGACGTCGTTGATCACGTGCGCGCCGGCGTCGATCGCGGCGGCGGCGACGGCCGCGCGCGTGGTGTCGACCGACAGCGCCACGCCTTCCCCGGCGAGCGTCCGGATCACCGGCAGGATGCGGTCCAGCTCGGTTTCGGCGTCCACCCGGGCCGCCCCCGGCCGCGTCGACTCGCCGCCGACGTCGATCAGGTCGGCCCCGCGCGCCCACATTTCGCGGGCGTGCGCCAGCGCCTGGTCGAGCCCGAGGTACCGGCCACCGTCCGAAAAGGAATCCGGCGTCACGTTCAGCACGCCCATCACGACGCACCGGCCGGGAGCGGGGAGCCCCACGCTCACCGGCGCGCCTTGATGAGGTCGAGCGCCTCCGCCCGCGACGACGGCGAGTTCTTCAGCTGCCCCCGCACGGCGGAGGTGGTGGTGCGGGCGCCGGGCTTGCGGATCCCGCGCATGGCCATGCACAGGTGCTCGGCCTCGATCACGACGATCACGCCCCGCGGTTCGAGCTTCCGCACCAGCGCGTCGGCGACCTGCGAGGTCAGGCGCTCCTGGACCTGCGGGCGCTTGGCGTAGAGGTCGACGAGCCGGGCCAGTTTGGACAGCCCGGTGACCTTCCCGGCGGCGTTCGGGATGTACCCGACGTGCGCGACGCCATGGAAGGGCACCAGGTGGTGTTCGCACTGGCTGAACATCGGGATGTCCGTGACCAGCACCAGCTCTTCGTGGGACTCGTCGAACGTCTTGTCCAGCACCGAGTCCGGCTCGGTGTACAGGCCCGCGAACATCTCGCGGTACGCACGGGCGACCCGGGCGGGGGTGTCCTTCAGACCGTCCCGCTCCGGGTCTTCACCGCACGCCAGGAGGAGCTCGCGGATCGCCTTTTCCGCCCGGTCGTGGTCGAAGACCGGGCGGTCGGCGTCACTGGGACTTTTCGGGTCCATCCACGTCACGACGCTGCTCCCCCTCGCTCTGCTGGTTGCCGGCTTGGTCGGCGAACCAGCCGTGCTCACGAGGGCGTTCTTCACCACCGGGCCGCCACGACTGGCCCGGCTGACCGCCCGGCGAGGTCGCGGGCGTCCAGCCCGGAGGGGCACCGTAGTTCGGCGGGCCACTCTGGCCGGCCGCGCTGCCGGGGTAGTTGCCGCCCGGCTGCTGGCCACCGCCGTACGTCTGCGGCCAGTGCGCCGTTCCGTTGGGACCGCCGTTCGGGCCGCCGTAGGGACGGCCGCCGTTCGGGTAGGCGCCCGGCGGGGCGTACGGGTTCGCGTTCGGGTCGACCGGGGACGGGTACGGCGGGCCACCGGGCAGGTCACCCGCGCCCTGGGCGGTGCCGACCGGGGTCGGCTCCGGCTTCAGGACCGGCTTCTCCTTCTCCGGCGGCGGCCACGGCTCGCCGCGCTCCATCGCCAGCTCGCCCGGGGTCTTGATCGGCGGCTTGTCCGACGGCGTCCGCTCACCGAACTCGTTGAACACGGTGATGTGCGGGCGCTTCTCGACCGTCGCGAAGATCCGCTCCAGGTCCTTGCGGGTCAGCGTCTCCTTCTCCAGGAGTTCGATGACCAGCTCGTCGAGCACGTCGCGGTAGGTGTTGAGCACGTGCCACGCCTCGGTGTGCGCGGTCTCGATGAGCTTGCGCACCTCCTCGTCGATCTCGTGCGCCACCTCGAGCGAGTAGTCCGCCTGCCGGCCGGCCGACCGGCCGAGGAACGGGTCACCCTGCTCCTGGCCGTACTTGACCGCGCCGAGCCGGGCGCTCATGCCGTACTCGGTGACCATCGCGCGGGCGATCTTCGTCGCCTGCTCGATGTCCGAGGACGCGCCGGTGGTCGGCTCGTGGAAGACGAGCTCCTCCGCCGTGCGGCCACCCATCGCGAAGACCAGCCGCCCGATCATCTCGGAACGGGTCATCAGGTCCTTGTCGTCCTCCGGGACGAGCAGCGCGTGCCCGCCCGTGCGGCCGCGCGGCAGGATGGTCAGCTTGTAGACCGGTTCGATGTCCGGCATCGCCCACGCGGCGAGCGCGTGCCCGCCCTCGTGGTAGGCCGTGATCTTCTTCTCCTTCTCGGAGATGATCCGGCTCTTGCGGGCGGGGCCGCCGACGACGCGGTCGACCGACTCCTCCAGCGCGACGTCGGTGATCACGTGCCCGTTCTGGCGGGCGGTGAGCAGCGCGGCCTCGTTGAGGACGTTCGCCAGGTCGGCACCGGACATGCCGACGGTCCGCTTGGCCAGGCTGGTCAGGTCCGTGCCCTGGGCGATCGGCTTGCCCTTGGCGTGCACCTCGAGGATCGCCTTGCGGCCGCGCAGGTCGGGCGCGGACACCGGGATCTGCCGGTCGAACCGGCCGGGGCGCAGCAGCGCCGGGTCGAGGATGTCGGGCCGGTTCGTGGCCGCGATCAGGATGATGCCGCCGCGGGCGTCGAAGCCGTCCATCTCGACGAGCAGCTGGTTCAGCGTCTGCTCGCGCTCGTCGTGCCCGCCGCCGAGGCCGGCGCCGCGCTGGCGGCCGACCGCGTCGATCTCGTCCACGAAGATGATGCACGGCGCGTTCTGCTTGGCCTGTTCGAACAGGTCACGGACGCGCGAGGCACCGACACCGACGAACATCTCGACGAAGTCCGAGCCGGAGATCGTGTAGAACGGCACGCCCGCCTCGCCGGCGACGGCTCGCGCGAGCAGCGTCTTGCCGGTACCGGGCGGCCCGTAGAGCAGCACGCCCTTCGGGATCTTCGCCCCCAGCGCCTGGTAGCGCGCCGGGTTCTGCAGGAAGTCCTTGATCTCGTACAGCTCTTCGACGGCCTCGTCCGCACCCGCGACGTCACCGAACGTCGTCTTCGGCATGTCCTTGTTCAGCTGCTTGGCCTTGGACTTGCCGAAGTTGAGGACGCGGTTGCCGCCGCCCTGGGCGTTGTTCATCATCCACATCAGCAGGCCCAGCACGAGGGCGAGCGGGATGGCGAAGATGAGGATCTGCGTCAGCACGCCCTGCTGGGTCACCTTGGTGGTGAACTTGATCGGCTGGCCGCCGTTCTTCGCCGCGATCAACGAGTCGTAGATCGGGCGGGTGGCGTCCGCCGGGTACTGCGAAATGATCTGGGTGACCTGCTGGCCGTCCACGTCGATGGACTTGTTCAGCAGCAGCTTGAGCTGCTGCTCCTTGTCCTCGAGGCTGGCTTCCTTGACGTTGTTCGAGGTGATCTGGGAGTTCGCCACCGAGATGGGTGCCTGGGTGTACCCACGATCACTGTCGAAGATCGTGTTGTACGCGAACAACGCCAGCAACCCCGCGACGATCCACAGCAGTGGGTTCCTGAGCACGCTCTTCCGGTTCATACGACTCGGCCCTGGTGGCCTCGACCCTCCCTGGTTGGGCGGCTCCTGTGATACCCGCCATCACGATCTTGACAACCCGTGGTGCCTGGACACCTGCCCATCAGGGTACCGCCCGCTGCCGCGTTCATCCCCTGTGAGCCTCTCGCAGGTCAACGGGCGATACCGCGCCCGGGTTCCCGGTCCACGCTAGCGCGTGCCGTCCGACACACTGCTCACCATCTCGCCGAGCCGGGTACGCAGCGTCTTCGGGTCCGCCGGCGCCACCGTGACCCACTCGCGCCCGTCCGTGCCGGCGCGCGAAAGGCTCAGGTAACGGCCGGTCGCGGTGTCGAACCAGCCCAGCACCCGGGACCGCTGCCGCGCCCCGACCGCCGACCGGCTGTTCGCTGCCAGCTGACCGCCCCGCTGCCGCGGCTGCCCCGAAATGCGGCCGTACGCCTCGCGCGGATCGACGGCCAGGCGTTCGCTGAGCGGCGTCCGCCGGGCCCGGCCACGCCGTTTGCCCTCGTCCTCCGCCCCGGACGGCAGGGACACCGGCACCCGGATCGGCGTGGTGTGCAGGGCCTCGTCCAGCGGGAGGGTGACCGACGCCTCGCTGCCGCGCGGCCCGGCGGGCAGCATCCCGACGACGGCCGAGACCAGGCCGTCCGGCGGGACGTCCCGCAGCCAGATGCCGTCGGCGTCCTGGATCGCGAGCACGCCCTTGGTGTCGTCGGCCGCCGCGAGCACGCCGACGGTCGGGGCCTCGAACTGCGGGATGTGCAGCGCGTCGATGGTCAGCGGGGCGAAGGCCAGCAGGTGCAGGGCGTCTTCGATCGGCGGGGCGAGCCGGCCGCGCGGGTCCCGGACGCCCCGC
The DNA here is from genome assembly GCF_040609695.1 of Amycolatopsis sp. NPDC004625. Taxonomy (NCBI): domain Bacteria; kingdom Bacillati; phylum Actinomycetota; class Actinomycetes; order Pseudonocardiales; family Pseudonocardiaceae; genus Amycolatopsis; species Amycolatopsis sp. NPDC004625. The sequence continues at coordinate 1,173 of NZ_JBEXKX010000004.1, read as the reverse complement.
GCCTTCAGCTCGACGTCGGCTCGGTGGCGCAGCGAGACGCGCTCGTCCTCGGTTGCGCCGTGCGACCGGACGACGAGCGGGTACGGCAGCTCCCCGACCTGCGCCGACTCCCAGAGGAAGTCGAACGCCAGTGGCGAGAAGAACTCTTGCATCATGACTCTCCCGGATCGGACTCTTGCTCAGCGTAGCCCGCACCCCCGACAGAACCGGGCCGTTCCGGTGCCGAGCTGGGCACGTCCGGAGAATCCGGGGGACTCAGACCGAGCTGGTCGTCGCGGCTCCCGCGAGCATCTCACCGAGGCGGTGGCGCAGCGTCGCGGCGTCGGCCGGGGCGATCGTGATCCAGTCCCGGCCGTCGCGGCCGCGGGTGGCCTGGGTGAAGTAGCGGCCGGTCTCGGTGTCGAACCAGCTCAGCACCGGCGTCCGGCTGCGCCCGCCCATCCGGGTCCGGGCGTTGGCGCCGATCTGGCCGCCGCGCAGCCGGGGCTGGGCGTGCAGCCGGACCAGCGCCTTGCGGTCCTCGTCGGCCGAAGCGCGCTCGTCGCCGTTGCCGCGGCGCTGCAGGAAGTCGCCGCCGGTCAGCTGCTCCAGCGGCACCGTGATCGACTTCTCGCTCCCGCGCGGGGCACCCGGCAGCAGCGAGACGATCGCGCTCGCGAGGCCGTCGGCCGGGCACGGCTGCAGGTGCAGGCCGCGGGTGTCCTGGACGGCCAGCAGGCCCTGGCCACCCAGCACGCCGGCGACCGAGAGCAGCGGCTCGGCGTCCGGGGCGATCAGCTGGACGGCGTCCAGGCTCAGTTCGGGGGTCGCCAGCACGCCGAACCAGTCCTCGAGGTGCGGTTCGGGCCGGCCGCGGCCGTCGGCGAGGCCGCGCGCGGTGAGCCCCTCCAGCGTGCGGCGGCGCAGCAGCGACCGCTCGTCGACGGTCGCGCCGTGCGACCGGATCTTGAACGGGTACGGCAGCTCGCCCAGCCCGGCGGACTCCCACAGGAAGTCCACCTCGACCGGGGTGAGCAGCTCAGCGTTCGGCATCGAGCCACCCCCAGGAGAACCGGGCCGGGGCCCCCCCCGGGGGGGCCGCGCCCACCGGGAAAGGCTGGTGGGTGTTCCACGGGCCCCCCCCGCGGAACAGCGCGGGGGGGGGGCGGGGGGGGGCGCAGGGCCCCGCGCGGG